>CAMAQZ010000005.1 GCA_945860725.1 Klebsiella pneumoniae
GCGTTCACGGTCAGGTCGCGTCGCGCGAGGTCCTGTTCGAGGGTCACCGTCGGCGCGAAATCGGTGGTGAAGCCGCGATAACCCGGGCCGACTTTGCGCTCGAGGCGTGCGAGGGCGTGTTCTTCGTGGGTGTCGGGGTGGAGGAACACAGGGAAGTCTCGCCCGACGGCACGGAAGCCGAGCGCCTCGAGTGCGGCGGGTGTGGCGCCTGTGACCACCCAGTCCCGCTCGGCGATCGGGCGATCGAGCAGTCCGTCGCGCACCGCGCCGCCGACCAGGTAGATCTCCATGAGGTGATGGTACCCGAGCGCCGCGCCGGGGTGCGGCGCGGACCGGTCAGCGTGTGAGGTACCGCGGGCCGACTGCGCGCAGCGAGGCGGGTCGGATGTCGAGCCGTTCGCAGCCCGGATCGCGGCAGACGTTGTCGACCGTGAGCGAGCGGTAGTTGTCGGTGGAGAACGGTTTGCCGGGCACGAAGTCCATCAGCCGCGCCTGCAGCCTTGCGACGGCATCGGGCAGCGGAAACACCCGGGCACGGGTGCCGCTCAGTTCACCCGCGAGCTGTACGAGCTCGGCGAGCGTGAACACCTCTGGGCCGCAAAGATCATAGGACTGTCCGATCGAACTGCCGCCTGGCAGCGCGGCGCGGCCCGTCGCGGCCTCGGGCAGCCGGTCCTCGAGTGCGTATGAGAACGCTGTCACGACATCATCGACCCAGATGGGCGCGAAGCGAGCGCCGGCGCGGGCCAGAGGGATCACGCCGCGCGACAGGCGCAGCAGCCCTGCGAACCGGTTCATGAACGAGTCGCCGGCGCCGAAGATCACCGACGGGCGGAAGATCGTCCAAGCGATCGACCCGGGTGCGGCGCGCACATGGCCCTCGGCCACGCCTTTCGACTGTAGGTAGAAACTTGGACCGTCCGTGGCTGCGCCGAGCGCGCTCATGTGCAGCAGTCGTGACACGCCCGATGCGGCTGCTGCAGCGACGGTTTTGCGGGTGAGCTCGGCGTGGGCGCGGGTGAAGCCTGCACCTGAGAAACCTTTTTCATTGAGTATGCCGACCAGGTTCACGACCGTGTCGCAGTCCGTGAACGCAGCGCGCAGCCTGGTCTCCTCGTGCACGTCGGTCTGCAGCATGCGCACGGTGGGCAGCACCGCAAATGAGTGGCCGTTGCTCGGATCGCGGGTCAGCACCCGCAGTTCGTGGCCAGCCGCCGCGAGGCGCGACACCAAGGCGGTACCGACGAAGCCGGTACCGCCGAGCACCGCGATGCGTCGCATCGGGCGGCTCATCGCAGCAACACTATGGCGAGCTCGCCGTTGTGCCGTACCTGCAGCACGAGCGTACCGCCCCGCGTGGCGGCCGCGGTCTGCGATAGGCCGATGAGGCCGCAGAGAGCGGCCACAACGGTCGCCAGGTTCAAATGCATGCGCCTTGTCCTCAGATTGTCCACGATGTGATTGTAAAGGTTTCCGGTCGGGGGCCAGTCCGATCGGCCGCGATCCCTGATCGACCTGGAACCCCCATTTGGCCGGCGTCGTGGCCGTCGCTGGGTGGGTGGGCCGTGACGCCCACCCGACCCCAAGTCGTGCTTCAAGTCGTGCCTCAGGTCATGCCTCAGGTCATGCCTCAGGCCGCCACGACCATGCCATGCGTGGCAGCGACGCCACCGGGCGGGGGTCTGTCGGACCGAGCAGGTTCCATTCGTAGCGTACGAGGCTTATTAAGCGAAACTCCGTGATCGTGATGGGGTCCCCCCCCCTGGACTCGGGATATACGGATGTCGTGGGCGGTTTCAAGGGATAACCTGTGGATGGTATGTGGATGATCTGACACAACATGTTGGGATGGGTGGGTGGACGCTTAGAGCCCCCATGCCGCGCACCAAGGCAGGGTTCTATCACCGCAGTGGTTACCATAACATTATGAAATTGTTACATATTTTATTTCATATCAATTTCATTACAAAACCTTGACGGTGCCGGAGGTGCTGCTTAACCTTCGCGCGTAGACACAACATCTTGTGTGTGGCGCCCGTCCAGCAGGAACCCACACCAGACGGGCGGTCTACAACAGGGGAGGGCTGATCGCCTGAGGCGACGACCCGGATCAGGACCAAAAATACCGCGGCGCATCCGCCAGCCGCGGCGTTGATTTTTTTGCAGGATTTTCTCAATGAACCATTCTTCTTCAACGATCCACGGGATCCGCCGGGAGACACCTCACGCATGAACAGCGTCGCCAAGCTTGTCTCCCACGACATCGATACCATCCCCTTCCAGGAGGCCTCGCTCGACATCTGGGACAAAAAATACCGCCTCGTCTCCAAGTCGGGCGCGCCCATTGACCTGTCCATGGACGACACCTATAAACGTGTCGCCCGGGCGTTGGCCGATGTCGAAGCGCCGGCCGAGCGCGACCACTGGTACGAACGTTTTCTTTGGGCGCTGCGCCGCGGTGCGATCCCCGCAGGCCGCATCACCTCGAACGCCGGCGCGCTCGAGCACAAACCTGCCACCTCCACTATCAACTGCACCGTGTCGGGCACCATCGAGGACTCGATGGACGACATCCTCGGCAAGGTGCATGAGGCCGGTCTCACGCTGAAGGCCGGCTGCGGCATCGGCTACGAATTCTCCACGCTGCGTCCGCGCGGGGCCTATGTGTCGGGTGCCGGGGCGTACACCTCCGGCCCGCTGTCCTTCATGGATATCTACGACAAGATGTGTTTTACGGTGTCCTCGGCCGGTGGTCGTCGCGGCGCGCAGATGGGTACTTTCGACATCGGTCATCCGGATGCCATGGAGTTCATCCGCGCCAAGCGCGAGAACGGCCGGCTGCGTCAGTTCAACCTCTCGCTGCTCATCACCGATGAATTCATGCAGGCCGTGCGCGAAGACCGTGAGTGGCGGCTCGCCTTCCCGATATCACGCAAGGAGTTCGAAGCCGAGAAGCCGGATCTCGCTGACGAGTCCAAGTTCGTCTGGCGCGAGTGGCCCTACGACGGCCGCTTCGTCACTAACGAGACCGGCCTCGTCGCCTGCAGGGTCTACAAATCACTGCCGGCGCGCCGCATGTGGGACAGCATCATGTCCTCCACCTATGATTTCGCCGAGCCGGGCTTCATCCTCATCGACCGCGTCAACGAGATGAACAACAACTGGTGGTGCGAGAACATCCGCGCCACCAATCCCTGCGGCGAGCAGCCGCTGCCGCCCTACGGCTCCTGCCTGCTCGGCTCCGTGAACCTCACGCGCTTCGTGCGCCAGCCGTTCACCGATCAGGCCGAGTTCGATTGGGCGGAATACCGCGAGGTCGTCAAGGTATTCACCCGCATGCTGGACAACGTGGTCGAGGTCAACGGCCTGCCGCTCGAGGGACAGCGTAACGAGATCCTGCGCAAGCGCCGGCACGGCATGGGCTTCCTCGGCCTCGGTAGCACCATGACGCTGCTGCGCATGAAATACGGCTCTTCGGAGTCCGTGCAGTTCACCGAGGATGTCTCGCGCGAGATGGCAGTCGCCGGCTGGGAGGCCGCGCTCGATCTCGCCCGCGAGAAGGGCCCCGCGCCGATCATGAACGAGGAGTTCACGGTCACCGCCGAGCTGCTGCGCAAGCGTCCCGAGATGGCGCGCGACGGCTGGAAGATCGGCGGCAAGATCCCCGGACGCGTGCTGCATGCGCGCTACAGCCGCTACATGCAGCGCATCGCCACCGTGGCGCCGACGCTGGTGGAGCAGCTCGCGCTCGTCGGCGGGCGGTTCACGCACCACACCTCCATCGCGCCGACCGGCACGATCTCGCTGTCGCTCGCGAACAACGCCAGCAACGGCATCGAGCCTTCGTTCGCACACCACTACTTCCGCAACGTGATCCGCGAGGGCAAGAAGTCCAAGGAAAAGGTCGATGTCTTCTCCTTCGAGATGCTCGCCTACCGTGAGCTCGTCAACCCGCGTGCGATGCCGAACGGCACCAGCGCGATCGACAAGCTGCCGGATTACTTCACCACGGCGGATGACATCACGCCGACCGCGCACGTCGACATCCAGGCGTCCTCGCAGAAGTGGGTCGACTCTTCGATCTCCAAGACTGCGAATGTGCCCACCGACTTCCAGTACGAAGCCTTCAAAGACATCTACCTGTACGCCCACGAGAAAGGTCTCAAGGGCTGCACCACCTTCCGCTTCAACCCTGAAGCCTTCCAAGGCGTACTCGTGAAAGAGGAAGATCTGAAGAACACGACCTATGTGTTCACCCTCGAGGACGGTAGTGAGGTGTCGGTCAAGGGCGACGAAGAGATCGAATACGACGGTGAGAAGCATTCCGCCGCCAACCTTTACGACGCCTTGAAAGAAGGCTACTACGGTAAGTTCTGAGGATCCCGCCCCATGGTCGCCATCAAGATCGACAGCAAGATTTCCAAGTACCGCGTGCAGAAGCCCGGTGGCGACGCGCCTGCGCCCGCTGCTGCCCCGACCGTTGCCGAACTGCCGACCAGCCACGGTGGCAAGGTCGTGCGCCTCACCGAGGAGGTGCAGCGTCCCGAGGTGCTCATCGGGTCCACCTATAAGATCAAGACGCCCGTGTCCGACCACGCGATGTACGTCACGGTCAACGACATCATTCTCAATGAAGGCACCGAGCACGAGCAGCGTCGGCCGTTCGAGGTGTTCATCAACTCCAAGAACCTCGATCACTATCAATGGATCGTCGCGCTCACGCGCATCATCTCCGCGGTGTTCCGCAAGGGCGGCGATCTGGCGTTCTTGGTCGAGGAACTGAAGGCCGTGTTCGACCCGCGCGGCGGCTACTGGCAGCCGGGCGGCAAGTTCATGCCCTCGATCATCGCCGAGCTCGGCTATGTCATCGAGAAACACCTGCAGACCATCGGTCTGATGTCGCGGGTCGAGTTGGACGAACACCAGAAGAAACTCATCGTAGAGAAGCGAGCCGAATTCGAGGCCCGCGGTAAGCAGGCGGACGCCTTCTCTAAGGCGCATTTCCCCGATGGCGCGCAGCTGTGCACCAAGTGCAACACCGTCGCTGCGGTGATGATGGACGGCTGCATGACCTGCCTGAACTGCGGCGACTCGAAGTGCGGCTGAGGCCGCAGACCGCCACCTTCTGCCCCTTGATCGTCGGTCTCGCGCTCGTCCTCACGACGGGCGCGTGGCCATCCTCAGCGCTCGGCTAGACCGCCGAGGGGTCGCCCCCCGCGCTCGCCTCCACTTCGACCGGATCACTCCCCCGCTACGCCGAATTGCAGCGCGATGTCGACTTTTGGATCCGTATCTACAGCGGGGTTCCGATCAGCCGAGGTCTGCTCCACGATCCGGTCGACCTCTCCATCGTCTACGGTGAAGCCGCGATTCCGCCAGGGCAACCGGGTTCGCCGGAGCGCCGCGCCGCCATCGAGGCCGCGCGTGAGCGTTGGCGGACGGCGTTGCGCCAAGCCGCCGATGCCGTGGAGGCGGGTACTGGGTCTTCTTCCGACGATGTGCGGCGTGCGCTCGGGGTCTGGAGCGCCCAAGGCGCGACGCCTGCGCCCGCGGCGCTGCGCGAGGCGGCCGGTCGCGTGCGTTTCCAGCTCGGTCAGGCGGACCGTTTCCGCGCCGGTCTCGAGCGCTCTGGGACCTGGCGTCCGCATATCGCTCGCACGCTCGCGGCCGCCGGTCTGACGGCGGAGCTCATCGCGCTGCCTCATGTAGAGTCCTCGTTCGATCCGTTCGCGGGCTCTAAAGTCGGCGCCGCCGGTCTTTGGCAGTTCATGCCGGGCACCGGCAAGCTCTACCTGCGCGTCGATGCTGCGGTCGATGAGCGTTATGACCCGTTCCGCGCCACCGAAGGCGCGGTGCAGCTGCTCGCCAACAATTTTCGCCTGCTTGGCTCCTGGCCGCTCGCGCTCACCGCGTACAACCACGGCGCCGCCGGCATGCGCCGCGCCCGCGACACGATGGGCACCGACGATTTCGCGGTGATCGCGCGCCGCTATCGCGGGTCGACTTTCGGGTTTGCGTCGCGCAACTTTTATCCCTCGTTCCTCGCAGCGCTCACCATCGACCAGGATCCCGGCCGCTGGTTCCCGGGCGTGGTCCGCGCGCCGGAAGCCGAGTACACCGAGATCGAGTTGCCGCGGGTCGCGTGGATGGTCGACCTGCAACGCACCGTCGGCCTGCCGACGACGCAGCTGCGTGAGCTCAACCCCGCGTTGCGCGAGGCGGCGTGGTGCGGCGAGCGGCCGCTGCCCGCGGGCTACCGCCTGCGCCTGCCTGCGCAGACGGCATGGACCGCGACGACGCTTGCGGCCGAGCTCGCAGGTGAGGGAGGCGACGCAGCCCCGACAGGCAGCCTGTCGGGGCGCCTATAATGTCTGGGTGTCTGCCGTTGCCCCGCCATCCCGATCTTTGTTGAGACTCCGGCTGACCCGGCTGCGGACTCGGCGTGTGCAGTGCTGTGCCGCGGTGCTATGGATGATCGCTGCGATCTGGGCAGGCGGTTCCGGGGCGGCCCGTGCAACGGCCGGCAACGCCGCGATTTCAACCTCGCCGACCTTTGGTGGTGCCACCGCACGGCTGCGCAATGAGGCCTTGCCGGTCGCGACGCGTGTCGTCGTGTACAAGGGGGAGCGTCGCCTCGAACTGCTGCGCGGCAACGAGGCGTTGCGCGAATATCGCATCGCGCTCGGCGGTGACCCTGTCGGCCACAAGCTGTTCGAGGGCGATTCGCGCACCCCTGAGGGCCGCTACAGGCTCACCGCCCGCAACCCGCGCAGCGGATTTTTCCTCTCGATGCAGGTCTCCTATCCGAACGCCGCCGACTCGGCGCGCGCGCGCAAGCTGGGGCGGCGTCCTGGCGGCATGATCATGGTGCATGGGCGGCCGAACGAGCCGAAGCGATCGCCGCGCTACTATGACAGCGAGGACTGGACCGACGGCTGCATCGCACTCGGCAACGCTGACATGATGGAATTCTGGTTGCTGGTCCCCGACAACACGCCGATCGACATCCGTCCCTGACCCCCTCCGCGAGGCGCTCCTTTTGGAATCCAGCATCGTCATCCCTGAATTCGTCGACGCCCGCGTTGCCCCGCGCGGCGCGCTCGAGACGCTGTCGCAGGAGGAGATCGAGTTGCTGCTATCGAGCGGACAAGGCGGCCTTTACCCGCTCTTCCGGCAGTGCGCGCTCGCGGTGCTCAACGCCGGCAGCGACACCGACGATGCGCGCGAGATCTTCGATCGCTACCGGGACTTCGACATCCGCATCGTGCGTCACACCTTCGGCGTCAAGCTCGAGATCAAGAACGCCCCGGCTGCGGCTTTCGTCGACGGCCACATGATCCGCGGCATCAAGGAACTGCTCTTCGCCGTGCTGCGCGATGTCGTCTACACCGCCAACGAGATCGTCAACAACGACCGCTTCGACCTCTCGCGCCCGCAGGCCATCACCAACGCGGTGTTCCATATCCTGCGCAACGCTGGGTTGTTGGGCCATAAACTTCGGCCGAACCTGGTCGTCTGCTGGGGCGGCCACTCCATCAACCGTGTCGAGTACGAGTACACCAAAAAAGTCGGTTACCAGCTCGGCTTGCGCGGACTCGATGTCTGCACCGGTTGCGGCCCGGGTGCCATGAAAGGCCCGATGAAGGGTGCAACCATCGGCCATGCCAAGCAACGCATCGCCGCTGGCCGTTATATCGGCCTCACCGAACCGGGCATCATCGCCGCTGAGCCGCCGAACCCGATCGTCAACAACCTCGTGATCCTGCCGGACATCGAGAAGCGCCTCGAGGCGTTCGTGCGCGTGGGGCATGGGCTCGTGGTGTTCCCGGGCGGGGTCGGCACCGCCGAGGAGATCTTCTACATCCTCGGCATCTTGCTCGATCCGGCAAACGCCGGACAGCCGTTCCCGGTGGTGCTCAGCGGCCCGCGCGAGAGCGCCGCTTACTTCGAGCGCATCCGCGCATTTCTCGTGGGCACGCTCGGTGAGCAGGCCTTGGCGCGCATCCGCATCGTGATCGACGACCCTGCGGAGGTTGCGCGCATCATGGACCGCGGCGTCGATGACGTGCGCGAGTTCCGCAAGAAGAACACCGATTCCTACAATTTCAACTGGCTGATGCGCGTCGACCCGGAGTTCCAGCAGCCCTTCGAGGTGACGCACGCCTCGATGCGCACACTGCGCCTGCACCGCGACCTGCCAGCCCACGAACTCGCTGCCGACCTGCGTCGGGCTTTCTCCGGGATCGTCAGCGGCAACGTCAAGGAGCCCGGGATCCGCACGATCGAGCGTCACGGGCCCTTCGAGATCGTCGGCGAGCTCGCGATCACGGGGATGCTCGACGAATTGCTCGCTTCGTTCGTCGCACAGGGCCGCATGAAACTTCCGGGCACGGCCTATGTGCCCTGCTACCGGGTGGTGCGGAGCTAGGGGGAGCCCATGCTCCTGGCCTTCAACAAACCCTACGGCGTGCTCTGCAAGTTCATGCCGGAGCCCGGGCGGCCGACGCTCGCGGATTACATCCGCATCCCGCGCGTCTACCCGGCCGGGCGCCTTGACCACGACAGCGAGGGCTTGCTGCTCCTCACGGACGACGGCCCGCTGCAAGCCCGCATCGCCGACCCGCGGCACAAACTCGCCAAGATCTACTGGGCGCAGGTCGAGGGCGTCCCGACCGATGAGGCGCTGGCGATGCTGCGTCGTGGCGTGGACTTGGGGGATTTCACGACGCGCCCCGCAGAGGTGCGTCTCATCGACGATCCGCCTGGCCTTTGGCCGCGCGACCCGCCGATCCGCTTCCGTGCCAAGATCCCGACATGCTGGGTCGAACTCATACTGCGTGAGGGCCGCAATCGTCAGGTACGACGCATGACCGCGCGGGTCGGTTTCCCGACGCTGCGGTTGGTGCGCGCGCGGATCGGCCGGATCGATCTCGAGGGGCTCGCCCCGGGAGCTTGGCGCGAGCTCGACGCACCCCCTTGAATCTCTGGGGTCTGGCCCCACCCCCTCCTTAACCCCGCTTCGTGAACCCCGATTGGAGTCTTGGCATGACCGACCCGACGACCGCTCCCTCCGCCCCCGAAAAGCACGGCTTCCAGGCCGAGGTGCGTGAGCTCCTGCAGCTCATGATCCACTCGCTCTACAGCCATCGCGAAATCTTCCTGCGCGAGCTCATCTCGAACGCCTCGGATGCCAACGACAAGCTGCGTTTCCTCGCGCTGGCGCAGCCCGACCTGATGGCGGGCGAGTCGGATCTCAAAGTCTGGGTGGACTACGATGTCGCCAAGGGCACGCTCTCCATCCGCGACAACGGCATCGGCATGACGCGCGAGGAGGCGATCGCCCACTTGGGTACGATCGCCAAGTCTGGCACCGGCGAGTTCTTTAAGCGGCTCACCGGGGATCAACAGAAAGACTCGCAGCTGATCGGCCAGTTCGGTGTCGGCTTCTATTCGGCGTTCATCGTCGCCGAGGAGGTCGAGGTGTTCACGCGCAAGGCGGGCGAGCCGGCTGCGGCGGGCGTCCGCTGGGCCTCGAAGGCCGACGGCGAGTTCACGGTGTCACCGGCGGAGCTCCCCGAGCGCGGTACACATGTTGTGCTGCACCTGAAGGACGATGCCAAAGAATTCGCTGACGGCTGGCGGCTGCGCTCTCTGGTACGCCGTTATTCCGACCACATCGCCTTCCCGGTGCTGATGCGCAAGGAGGGCGAGGCGACCCTCGATTGGGAGCCCGCCAACCAGGCGCAGGCGCTGTGGGTCCGGCCGCGCAGCGAGCTCACGGACGACGACTACAAGGGGTTCTACCGCCATGTCGCCCACGATTTTGCCGATCCGCTCGATTGGAGCCACAACAAGGTCGAGGGCAAGCGCGAGTACACCTCGCTACTCTACATCCCCGCTCGGGCGCCCTTCGATCTCTACCAACGCGACGCTGCGCGGGGCCTGAAACTCTATGTGCGGCGCGTGTTCATCATGGACGACGCCGCGCAGTTCCTGCCGAACTACCTGCGTTTCGTTCGCGGCGTGCTCGATTCTAGCGACCTGCCGCTCAACGTTTCGCGCGAGCTTCTACAGAAGGACGCCGATGTGGAGGCGATGCGCGCAGCGCTCGCCAAGCGCACCCTTGATCTGCTCGCTCGGCTCGCCAAAGACGCACCGGAGAAGTACGCATCGTTCTGGAAGGAGTTCGGTCCGGTGCTGAAGGAAGGCACGGGCGAGGACCCCTCGAACCGCGATAAGCTCCTGCCGTTGCTGCGCTTCGCGAGCACGCAAGACGGGTCCGATGAGCCGAAGATGGCGCTCGTCGATTATGTCGCACGCATGAAGGACGGTCAGGACCGCATCTACTACCTCATCGCCGATTCGGTAACGGCGGCCCGCAGCAGCCCCTACCTCGAGACGCTACGCGCCAAGGGTGTCGAGGTGCTGCTGCTCGCGGACCGCGTCGACGAATGGATGATGGGCCACCTGCGCGAGTTCGAGGGCAAGCGTTTCAAGGACGCGGCCCGCGGCGATCTCGAGCTCGGCGGCCTCGCAGACGAAACCGACAAGGCCGCCGCTGAGGCCGCCATCAAGGACCACGAACCGCTCCTCAAGCGCCTGCAGGACGTGCTCGGCGAGCGCGTGACGGAGGTCAAGGTCAGCCTGCGCCTCGCGGACTCGCCCGCCTGTCTTGTCCTCGACGAGGGCGATGTCGGCGCGCAGATGCGCCGCATCCTCGCCGCGGCCGGGCAGCCCGTGCCCGAGGCCAAGCCCATGTTGGAGGTCAATGTCGGCCACCCGCTGCTGCGGCGGCTCGCGGCCACACCCGACGGCGAGGGCTTCAACGAGCTTGCGCAGCTGGTCTTCGACCAGGCCCAACTCGCTGAGTCGGGATCGGTCGCGAACCCCGGGGAGTTCGTGCGGCGGCTGAACCGCCTGTTCGGCCAACTCATGCAATAATCATGTTCATGTCGGATCAGAGCACAACCGGGGATCTGCGCGACCGGCTCTCGCCGCTCGCTTTTGAGGTCACGCAGCACAAGGGTACGGAGCGCGCCTTCACCGGTGCCTTCACCCACCACAAAGACCGTGGCACCTACGGGTGTGTGTGCTGCGGTGCTGACCTTTTCGCCTCGGACACCAAATACGACTCGGGCTCCGGTTGGCCGAGCTTCTGGAAGCCGTGTGCGGGCGATCGGGTGCGCGAGATCCGCGATGTCAGCCATGGCATGGTCCGCATCGAGGTGGTCTGCGCTGGTTGCGGCGCGCACCTTGGCCATGTGTTCCCTGATGGTCCGCAGCCCACCGGGCTGCGTTACTGCATCAACTCAGTCTCGCTGTCTTTCATGCCCTCGGACGGTGGATCGACGTCGTGACACTGCGTGCGATGGCGACCATCCTGTTGACGCTCGTTGCGCTCGCGCTGCTCGCGAAGCGGCTCCTGCCAGAGCTCTTCTGGCAGACGCCCTCCACGGTCGCTGTACTGTCTCCGCCGGGCATCTCCACCGCCGAAGCCGCGACCGTGCAGGCCGCGACGACGGACGGCACACCGATTTTCTTTCCGGAGGGCGATCCACCGCCCGCCAAACCTCCAGGAGTTGCCATGCCCCCCGAACAACTGATCTCTCAAGATATTGAATCCGGTTCAGGTGCCGCTGTCACGGCGGGTCAGTCCGCGGTGGTGCACTACACAGGTTGGTTGTGGGATGCCACGGCGCCCGAGAACAAGGGCCTCAAGTTCGACAGCTCGCGCGACCACGGCGATACCTTCTCGTTCCGCGTGGGTGGCGGCGAGGTGATCCGCGGCTGGGATCAAGGCGTCGAGGGCATGAAGGTCGGCGGCAAGCGCCGGCTCGTGATCCCGCCAGAGCTGGGCTACGGCGCACGCGGTGCGGGCGGCGCGATCCCGGGCGGTGCGACGCTAGTGTTCGATGTCGAACTGATGGGCATCCGCTGATGTCCGCGGGCATCCGCCTGCTCGTTGCAGTGCTCGCGGTGTCTGCAGCCCTCGCGCCCTTGCCGTCGTCGGCGGCCACCCTGATCCACGCCGGCCGTGTCATCGATGGCGTGTCCGAGCGCGTGCTCTCCGAGCGTACCCTCGTGATCGACGGCGGCAGGATCGTCGCCATCGAGCCCGGCTTCCGTGCGCCCGGTGCGGGCGACACCGTCATCGATCTGCGCGGCTCGACGCTGATGCCGGGCCTCATGGACATGCATGTCCACCTGACCAGCGAGTACAGCCGCAGCAGCGCGGGGGACGCCTTCCGCAAGAACGGTACGGATGTCGCGCTCGATGGGGCGATGTTCGCAAAGCGCACGCTCATGGCGGGCTTCACCACGGTACGCGATCTCGGCGACTCGTTCCGTGCCAGCATCGCACTGCGCAACGCCATCAACGCCGGCAAAGTGCCGGGCCCGCGCATCTTCGCCGCCGGCAAGTCGATCGCGACCACCGGCGGGCATGCCGACCCGACCAACGGCTGGGGTGAGCATCTTGGCGGCGCTGAGGTGGGGCCGCTCGAGGGCGTGATCAACGGTCCTGAGCAGGCAGTCCAAGCCGTGCGCCAGCGCTACAAGGACGGCTCCGATGTCATCAAGATCACCGCCACGGGCGGCGTGCTCTCGATCGCCAAGAGCGGCCTCAACCCGCAGTTCACTGAGGAAGAGATCCGCGCGGTCGTCGTCACGGCGCGCGATTACGGCTTCACGGTCGCCGCGCACGCGCATGGCGCGGAGGGGCTGAAGCGTGCGGTGCGTGCGGGTGTCGACACCATCGAGCACGGTACCTTAATGGATGACGAAGGCATGAAGCTCATGAAGGAGCGCGGCACCTGGTACGTGCCAACCATCACCGCCGGCCGTTGGGTGTACGACCGCTCGCAGGAACCGGGGTTCTTCCCGGAGATCGTGCGGCCGAAGGCCGCGACCATCGGGCCGCTCATTCAGGCGACCTTCGGCAAGGCCTACAAGGCCGGTGTGAAGATATTGTTCGGTACCGATACCGGTGTCTCGGCGCACGGCGACAACGCGCGCGAGTTTGTGCTGATGGTCGAGGCCGGCATGCCGGCGATGGCAGCCATCCAGTCGGCGACCTCTGCGCCGGCGAAGTTCTTGGGCATCGACGACCGGCTCGGCAGCGTGCAGGTGGGCAAGATCGCGGATCTGGTCGCGGTGTCGGGCGATCCGCTCGCCGACATCACGGCGATGCAACGCCCGCATTTCGTCATGAAGGATGGCGTCGTACACCGTCGTCCCTGAGCCGCTGCGGCTCGAGGGCGGTGCCGGCACCATCGAGGCGTTGCTGGAGCTTCCGGCCATGTTGGATGCGGGCGGCGGAGCGCCGGTCGTCATCTCAGCCCCGCGCTCGGTCGCGCTCTGCTGTCATCCTCATCCGCTCTACGGCGGCTCGCTCAGCAACAAGGTGATCCATACCGTCGCACGGGCGTTCGTCGCGGCAGGCGTGCCGGCGCTGCGTTTCAATTTCCGCGGCGTCGGCGCTTCGGCGGGCGTGCATGACGAAGGTCGCGGCGAGACCGAAGATCTGGTCGCCGTGGCAGGACAACTGCGGCGACGCTTCCCGGGTGCCGATCTTTGGTTGGCAGGGTTCTCGTTCGGTGCTTGGGTGTCGCTACGCGCGACCGCGCGGCTCGTCCCGGCGCGGCTCGTCACCGTGGCACCGCCGGCCGGTCGTTGGGACTTCGCGGATATCGCGGCGCCCGCCTGTCCTTGGCTCTTGTTGCAAGGCACTGCCGATGAGCTGCTCGATGCGACTGAGGTCGAGTCCTGGGCGCGCGCCTTGTCGTCCGAGGCGCAGATCACGCTGCTGCCGGATGCCAGCCATTTCTTCCACGGACGGCTGCACGAGGTGCGCGACCTCGTCGAGGCCTTCGCGCGTCAGGCGTACATCGAGTAGCCCACGCCGCGCACGGTGTGGATCAGCGGACGCTCAAATTCTTTGTCCACGGCCTGACGCAGCCGGCTGACGTGCACATCGACGACATTGGTCTGTGGGTCGTAGTGGATGTCCCACACCCCTTTCAGCAGCATCGTGCGGGTGACCACTTTGCCGGCGTGGCGTGCGAAGTACTCGAGCAGACGGAACTCGCGCGCCGTCAGATCGAGCGTGCGTCCGCCACGGACCGCGCGGCGTTGCAGCAGGTCGAGTTTGAGATCATCGACCCGCAACGAGGTCGCCGAGGCGTTGGCGGCACGCCGCAGCAGCGATTCGACCCGTGCAACAAGCTCCTCGACAGCGAACGGCTTGCCGAGGTAGTCGTCTCCCCCGGCGCGCAGCCCGCGCACCCGTTCATCGACCGAGTCGAGCGCCGAGAGCACCAGGATCGGTGTTCGATCGCCCGCAGCACGCATGGCACGGACGATGTCGAGACCGTCGATCTGCGGCAGCATGCGGTCGGCGATGACCGCAGACCACCCGCCGGCGCGGGCGGCGGCGAGCCCAGATGCGCCTTCGGCACAGTGGGTGACCTCGAGATCGTGTGCCGATAGGGCGGCCTTTACCTCTGCGGCAAGCTCGGCGTCATCTTCGATGAGCAGCAGTGGCATGACATCCCCTCAAAAAGGGATTGTAGTCTCTAAAGCGCCCGGGCGTGGCATGCTCCGCAGATGACGTCGCAGATCTCTGACCGTCGCGCGTTGCTCGCCGGGGTGGTGGCCTTGGGGGTCGTGATGCTGGCGTTCCTCAGCGCTTTTTTGTGGTTGCAGTTCCGGGTCATGCAGGTGCACGACCGCGAGACGTTCGAGGCGCTCTACCGCGAACTCGAGTTGCGGCGTGAAGTCGACCGGTTTGCGGGGCGCGAGGCGCTCGAGGTCGCCCTTGCCACCCGCGTTGAATTGTTGCCCGCGGCACCTTATTTTGCTTTGGTCGATCGTCGCGGCACAGCGGTCGTCGGGCGTCTGGCCGATATTCCAGGTGCTCGGGAGGCCTTGCGGTCGGTTGCAACCCGGCCACAGCTGCGATTGCCGCAGGACGGCGGCATCGTGAACTTCACCGTCGCGCTGTCGCTCGACGACGGCGCGACCCTGGTCCTCAGCCGCCGTGATCCCGCGCCGCGCGAGATCCTGCTCTCGCTCGGCCTCGCCGGCCTCGGCGGTATGCTCGTCGTGGTCGTGATGGGTCTGCTGGCCGGTTTCGCTTTCAACCGCTTCATCCTCGAGCATGTCTCGAACCTGGCCGAGACCGCCCGCCGGATCCTGCGCGGCCAGTCGGCGGCGCGTGCACCGGAACGCCAACGCCTCGATGCGCTCGGCGCGCTCACCGGCACCTTCAATGAGATGCTCGACCAGAACGAGGCCTTGGTGAGCGGCTTGCGCACCGTCACGGAGAGTCTGGCCCATGATCTGCGCTCGCCACTGATCCGTGTCCGTCGCTCCATCAGCGCTGCGCGTGAGTCCTCTGACCCGCAGGAGCGCGAGGCCCAGCTCGCTCAGGCGGAATCTGAGGCGTCGCGCGCGCTGCAGACCTTCAACGCCTTGGTCGATCTTGGTCGCGCGGAGGCGGGTCTGTCGCGGGACTTTATGGAGGATGTGGATGTCGGCGCGCTGGCGATCGACCTCGCCGAGCTCTTCGAGCCGATCGCCGATGAGCACGGGCAACGACTCGAGTGCGAGGTCGAGGCCTGCCGTGTACTCGCGCATCGGCAGATCCTCTCGCAGGCCATCGGCAACCTGTTGGAGAACGCGATCAAGTACTCGCCGTCGGGTACACGGTTGCGGCTGCAGGTGCGCCGGCACGGCGACAACGGCGCCGAGGTGTCGGTCGAGGACGAGGGTCCGGGCATCCCCGAACACGCGCGCGAGCAGGCATTACGGCCGTTTGTGCGGCTCGGTGATCCGGTCAGCCGTCCTGGCGTGGGGCTCGGTCTGGCGATCGCGGCGGCCGTCGCACGCTTGCACCGCGGTCGCCTCCTGCTCGAGAGCGCCGAGCCGGGTCTGCGCGTGCGGCTGCAGCTTAAGTCGGGGTGAGGGGCGTGTCAGCCGGCCCTGCCGCCGGCCACCAAAGTCGGACCTTGAGACCTTGCGGCTCCCGCTTGTCCCGGTTGCACGCCGTGATGCTTCCGCCATGCGCGCGCATCACTCGAGCCGCGATGGCGAGGCCGAGGCCTGCGCCGCCAGGATCGGTGGCGCCGGTGCCGCCGGTGGTGGTGTGGCGGTGGAAGGGTTCGAACACACGTTCGAGCTGGTCGTCGGGCAGCCCCGGGCCGTGGTCGATGACCGTCAGCGCGTAGCCGCCTTGCACGGCCTCTAGCCGCATCTGGACGGTCGTGCCAAGAAGGGTATGCCGCAACGCGTTGCGAACCACATTCTCGGCGGCTGCGCCGACCCAGTGCGGGTCGCCGTTGATCCAGCAGGGCGCTGAGGGTGCCGCCCACTCGACGGCGCGACCTTGCGATCCCGCTTCGAAACCCGCGTCAGCCGCCAAACCTTCGAGCACGGCGTGCAGATCGAGCCGTTCGCGCGTGATCACGCCGGCCTCCAACCGCGACACATCGAGGATGTCGCTGATCAAGGCATCCAAACGGTCGATCTCGACCTCGATGCGCGCGAGCTGGGTCGCGGCGTCGGCGCCTTGCGTGGCGAGCCCGGTGGCGAGGCGCATGCGTGCGAGCGGCGAGCGGATCTCGTGGGAGACGTCGCGGAGCAACTGCTCGCGACCGCGCATCAGACCCGCCAAGCGCGCCGCCATCTCGTCGAAGGCGCCGGCGAGGCGGCCGAGCTCATCGCCTCGTTGAGCGGTGCGCGGCGGCGTACGCGCATCGAGATCGCCTGCCGACAAGGCGAGTGTGGCGCGTTCGAGATCGAGCACGGGACGGGTGATCGAGCGCGCGAGCCACAGGCTCGCGAGCGCCGTCAGCCCGAGCGCCATCAGCAACATCGAAAGACGCACATTCGGCACAGCCAGTGGCCCGAGCCGCCGCTGCGACGGTGGCAGCGGCAGCAGGCGAAATCGCTCGCCATCCTCGCTGGTGAGCGTCGGAATTCTTTGAGAGCTGCGCACGATGACATCGGGGAATCCGGTCAAGGCCGTGGTACCGCCGGCAGTCGGCGCACCGATCGAGTCCGGGGGGATCGGCCGACCGAGCAGCTCGAGACCCCAGTCATCGATGATCAGCAACCGCGGCGGACCGCGACGGGCGGAGGCGGTGCCGCGTCCCGAGGGGTCTTGGGCGCGCGCCCAGGCTGCAAGCCCCTCGCGCCCACCCTCGGCGAGCGCGACCGCTGCGGACTCGACCGCGATGCGCATGTCATTGCGTTCGGTATCGCGCTCGGCATTGAGGTGCCAGGCAGTGATCGCAACCGCGCCGAGCACGACTGCGAAAAGGGTGGCGAAGAACGCGAGGAAGATACGCCACGCGAGCCGGGCGCTGAAGGGATTGCGGGACGGGCGCGTCACAGGATCGCCGACTCGATGAGTTCGTAGCCGCTGCCACGCACGGAACGGATCTCGACGCCGCCGCCGCTGCGCGCGATCTTGCGGCGCAGGTTGCTGACGTGGGTGTCTATGGCGCGGTCATAGAGCGTGAGACGCCGGCCGAGGGCTTGCTGGGTGAGTACGCTGCGTTCGACCGGTCCTTGCGCGTCCTGGGCGAGCGCGAGCAGCACCCGCCATTCGGCTCCGGTGACCTCGAGCGCCGTACCGCGAAGCAAAGCACGACGACGACGCAGGTCGAGCAGCAAGGGGCCAAGCTCGATATCGGTCTCGGCATCCGTGGCGCCAACGGTGGCGGGATCGGCGATCGTGCCCAGGGCGTCGGTCGGCGTTTGCGCCGCCGATCGGCGCAGCACGGCGCGGGCGCGTGCCGCAAGCTCCCGCGGGTCGAAGGGCTTCGGCAGGTAATCGTCCGCACCGAGTTCGAGGCCGATGATGCGATCGATGGGTTCGCCACGCGCAGTCAACATCATCACCGGCAGGCGCGGATGAAGGACACGCAGCTCGCGCAGCAGATCGAGTCCGCTGCGCCCCGGCAGCATGACATCGAGGATGATCAGGTCCGGCGCGCGCTGTGCAAGCGCGGCGAGCCCCGCGGCATCACCGTCAGCGGTGGCGACGGTGAAGCCCTCTGTGATGAGGAACTCGCCGAGCATGGCGGCGAGCTCGCGGTCGTCATCTATGATTAGGATATGGCCCTGCATCCGCTCTCTGCTGGTTGAGGTGTCGTGGTCGATGGTGCCGAGGATCGCGGTGATTGGACAGGGTATGAGAGCACCTTCACACTACTTTGCAGCATCTTTGCGGAAACTTGGCTCCACGGCCTGGTCTGACGATTGTAGAGTCTGCGACATCGTGCCGCAGCGCAGCAGCCCCGTCACCCAGAGGATCTTTCAGATGACCCAGATATTCCGTAATCGACCCGTCTTCGGCGCCCTGTTGTTGTCCGCCGCTGCCATCATCCCCGCTTTCGCTGAGCAGGCGCCGCCCGCAACGGACCAGCCCGCTGAGGTCCGGACTCCGGAGGTCCGCGCGGAACGCCGTATCGTCATCATCGATGAGAACGGTGTCCAGAGCGAACCCGGTGCTGAGATCTTCGACGACCCGCAGATTCAGGCCGAGATCCGTCGCGTGCGTGGTGCGGGTCGACCGGGTGGCCGCGTCCAAGGCCCGGGCGGCGAACCAGCGCGTCGTATCATGATGATCCGTCGCGGCGATGGCGCGGAGGTCGGTGGTGATCGAGGCAAGGGCCGTGGCGGTCTGGCGATGCGCATGCAGCGCATGGCCGATAAGCTCGATCTTTCACCCGCGCAGCGCAAGCAAGTGCGTGACGTCTATGAAACGGCCCGACCGCAGATGGATGCGTCGCGCAGCCAGATGCGCATCGAGCGGCAGCGTCTGCGCGATACCAGCCCCGGGACACGCGATCATGCGGCCACGGTGGCAGCAGCCTCCAAGCGGATCGGCGAACTGGCGGCCCAGACCACGCAGCAGCGCGGCGAACTTCAACGCAAGGTGTGGCAGGTGCTGACGCCGGAGCAGCGGACCAAGGCCGATAGCCAGCGCGCCGAGAGCCGCAAGCGCCGCGAAGCGGAGGCCGCTCGGCTCGAGCGCCGTGCCGATGAGCTGCGGGGGCAGGGCTCACGCTGACCGCCATGCGAGGGATCCGTCTAGGCGGTTGACTTGAAAGACGGATGAAAAAAAACCCGGGGCGACTTCGCCCCGGGTTTTTTTCAAGCGATGAAGCTCAGGTCAGTTGACCATATTCTTCAGGTTCTTGAGCGGCAGGGCGCGGATCTTCTTCGAGGCGGGCTTCGCCTTGAAGGTCATCTTGTCGCCCGTGAAGGGGTTGGTGCCCTCGCGTGCCTTGGTGGCGGGCTTCTTGACGACCTTGAACTTGGCCAAGCCCGGCATCGTGAACAGGTTGTTCGCACGCAGGCTCTTCTTGATCACCGCGTGGAGGGAATCGAACACCGAGGATACGGCCTTGCGCGAGAGACCGGTGTCCTTCGCGATCTGGTTGAGGATGTCCGACTTGGTCGGCGGTCCGGCCTTTTTCGCCATCTTGGAATTCTCCTGATTTTAGTGGAAGCGCGACGGGCCGCGCGTTGTTATTCAAGCGGAAACATAGCACAAAGACGCTAAAGGGGAAAATAATTTCCGCTTTACAGCGGGAAAAAAAGGTTATTGCACACAGCGTCTCGTGTGCTGCGAGGTCAGCGAAGCAGGATCAGCAGCACCTGGATGATGATGCCAGCCCACATCGGCGACAGGTCGAGTCCGGCGACATTGGGGACGGCGCGCCGGATCCGGCGGAGGATGGGCTCGCACAGCGCATCAAGGACGTCCAATAGGGGTGAATCGACACCGGGCGCGATCATCGAGATGAGTGCGTAGGCGAAGATCGCCCAGAAATAGAGCCATAGCGCCGAGCGCAGCACCTCGAGTGCCGCCGCGATCAGCCAGCTGCCACCGTCTGGAAGGTCCAGGCCCGCGGCGACTCGCAGCGCGCCGATCTGCAGCAGCGCGACGGCGAACACCGAAACCAGCGACGCGGTATCGATCCGACCGATCGACGGCAAGATACGCCGCAGCGGCAGCACCAGCCAGTTGGACAGTTGCATCACGGCACCGACCACCGGATTGCGCAGGCTACTGCGATTCCATTGCAGCAGCAGCCGCAGCAGGAACACCCAGAAAAGCAGGGAAAAGAGCGTATCGATGAGGAACACGAAGGCGGATTGCATGTTCAGGCTCCTGACGCGGCAGCGGCCAACTCGCGCCCGCGGACGACGGCGGCTTCGACCGCCCGCGCCACCGACCGGCCGAGACCATCAGCTTCGAATTGTGCCAAAGCCGCAGCGGTGGTGCCGCCGCGCGAGGTGACCGATTCGCGTAATGCGGCCAGTTGCGGGTCTGCTGCAGCCATCGCGCCCGCCCCTGCTAGGGTCGCTGCAGCGAGGCGGTCTGCGACCTCGGCGGGCAGGCCTTGCGCACGGCCGGCTTCGGCGAGTGCTTCGGCGAGCCGGAAGAAATAAGCGGGTCCGCTGCCGCAGACTGCCGTGACGGCGTCCATCAACGCCTCGTCCTCGATCCAGGCGACGATGCCGGCCGCGCCGAGCACCGCGGCGGCGCGCGCCCGGTCTGTGGCGGACACATCGGGTGGCGCATGGAGGCCGGTCGCGCCGACTCCGAGCATCGCGGGTCGGTTCGGCATCGCACGCACGATCGGCGAGCCTGCCGCGGCGCCGAGTGCATCGCGCAGCTGAGCAACCGTGAGACCGGCGGCGATCGAGATCAGCAGCGGACGGCGCCGGGCGAGCACATCCTGTAGTGGCCGAAGCGCGGCGAACATGTCCTGCGGCTTGACCGCCAGCATGAGGATCTCGGCATCGAGGGCGACGGCGAGGTTGTCGGCGACCGTACGAATCCCGAGTTCGGTCGCGAGTGCGCTGCGTCGCGCCGCATCGGCTTCCCCGACGGTGATGGAAGCCGGGTCAGCCCCCTGTCGCAACAGTGACATGACCAAGGCGCGGCCCATATGCCCACCGCCTAGGAAGCCGATATGTTCACCGCTACCGCGCGTCATGGTGTTGATTGTAGTCGTTCGCCGAACAGCGCGGTGCCCAGCCTGACCAGCGTCGAGCCCTCTGCGATCGCACTCTCGAGGTCGCCGCTCATGCCCATGGAGAGGGTGTCCATGGAGGGGTGGACCACGCGCGAGGCCGCTTGCAGGCGAGCGAGCTGCGCAAACCAGTGCCGTTGCGCGGTCGGCGAGTGTTCGGCGGGGGGTATCGCCATCAAGCCGCGCAGTTGCAGTCGCGGCGAGGCCGCCACGGCGGCGAGCACGGGCGGCAGTTCCGCGACCGAGACGCCACCCTTGCCCGGCTCGTCATCGAGGCGCACTTGGACGCATACCTGCAGCGGTGCGGCTTGCGAGGGGCGTTGCGCCGCCAGCCGTTCGGCAAGCTTGACCCGATCGACGGTGTGCACCCAGTCAAAGCTCTCGGCCACTGCCCGAGTTTTGTTAGATTGCAGTTGGCCAATGAAATGCCAGATGAGATTTAGGTCGCCGAGCGCCTCGATCTTGGGCAACGCTTCCTGGAGGTAGTTTTCGCCGAAGTCGCGCTGACCGAGACGGGCGAGCGTCGCGACCGCCTCAGCTGTCTGGGTCTTGGAGACGGCCACCAAGATGATCCCCTCCGGGTCGCGCGCTGCGGCGGCAGCGGCGGCGGTCAATCGCGTCCTGACGCCGTGCAGCCGCAGCGCTGCGAGTCCCTCGGCACGGCCGTCCATCGTGGTCTCAGGTGTCGAAGACGGTATAGGCATCGAATACCGGTCCATCGACGCAGACCCGTTTCATCGCTGGGCCGGTCGGTGTGCGGACCGGCACTGTACAGCCGGCACAGCCCCCCACCGCGCAGGCCATGAATTCTTCGAGCGACACTTGGCAGGGCAGACCGAAGCGGGCCGCGAGGCGTGCAGTGGCTGCCAGCATCGGCGTCGGCCCGCAGGCGAAGATCTCGATCTGCTCGAGCGCGCCGCGATCGAGCGTACCGAGCCAGGCTTCGCCTAGCTCGGTGACAAACCCATCAAAACAGCCGGGAAAACCGCTGCGACTCGCGAGTCGGCTCGGCACACCGAGCTGCTCGAGCAGAGGCATGGCAGCGATCACGCCATCCGGCATGCCGGGCACCAGGATGGTCGAAGGGCGGGCTTCGAAAGGGAAGGGGATCTCAGAGCCCATCAACACCAACGGTCGCCAAGCGGTACCAACATCGTTGCCGGAATCAGGGTCGGCGGGCGATGCTTGCATCGCCAACGCCTCGGCGAGGAACACCATCGGCGGGATGCCGACACCGCCACCGATCAGCAACGGCCGCGGCCGCTGCGGATGGGGCACGAAGCCGATGCCGATCGGACCGAGCACCGAGAGCCGATCGCCGGTACGCCGCCGCGCAAGCGCGGCGAGCCCAGGACCTACGACCTTGTAGAGAATGTCGATCCAGCCTTCCCGGGCGTCGGCGCGCATGATGGAGAGCGGCCGGCGCATCGGGATGTCATCGTCCACCGTGAGGTGCACGAAACTGCCGGGTTGGGCGCGTGCGGCGCAGCGCGGCGCCTCGATGCGCAGCACGTACTGCTCGCCTTGGAAGGCATGCTGGCCGAGCACGCGGCCCTCTTCCAGGCAGATGCTGCCACGGTGCGCGGGATGCGCCACTGTCGGCGTGCTGCTGCGATCGATCTGTCCGTTCAAGAGACCTCCTTCAACTGCCGAGCACGGCTTCAAGCACGGCCATGCGCACGGCAACACCGTTGCGCACTTGGTCGCGGATCACCGATTGCGGGCCGTCAGCGACCTCGGAGGCGATCTCGACGCCTCGGTTCATGGGTCCCGGATGCATGACGAGCGCGTCTGGCCGCGCCTTGCGCAGCCGCTCCCGGGTCAAACCCCAGCGGGCGAAGTAATCCTCTGTACCGGGGATCGCGGCTTCGACCATGCGCTCCTTCTGGATGCGCAGCATCATCACGACATCGCAGTCCGCGATGCCGGACTCGAGCGCGTGGTGGCGCGAGCAGCCTGCGAACTCCCCGGCCTCGGGCATCAGCCCTGCGGGTGCGACCAAGCGGACATCGCCGGCGCCGAGCGCTGCGAACGCCTGCCAAGACGAGCGCGCCACGCGCGAGTGACGCACATCACCGACGATCGCGATCGACAGACCCTCGATACGGCCCTTTTTCTGCAGCACCGTGAACGCATCGAGCAGTCCCTGCGTCGGATGCGTGACGCTGCCCGCGCCGCCGGAGAGCACGCTCACATGCGGTGACACATGGGCCGCGACGAGATCCTGTACCGAGGCATCCGCATCGCGCAGCACGAAGGCGTCGACATGCATGGCCTCGAGCGTGGCGACCGTGTCGAGCACGCTCTCGCCCTTCAGGCGCGAGGAAAGCTGCACCTCGATTACGGCGACTTCGGCGCCGATGCGGCGCGCAGCGAGCTCGAAGGACACGCGGGTCCGCGTCGAGGGCTCGGCGAACATCACGGCGACGGTCCGGCCGGCGAGCGCCGTGCCGCGGGCGGCCGTCGCTCCGAGCGGTCGCGACCAATGCACCGCCCGCTCGAGCAAACGCTCGATGAGCACCCGCGGCAGCCCTTCCAGGGTGAGCAGGTGGCGCAGCGAACCGTCGTTTCGCAGTTGCGGAATCGCGGACATCGGTCAGTGGTCTCCTTCGCCGTCCAGCCAGCGCTCGAGGATCACGGCGGCGGAGAGGCTGTCGATCTCTCCCTTCGATATGCGCCGCCGCAGTCCGGTCGCACGCTGCTCGCGCAGCCGCTGCGCAGCCTCCATCGAGGAATAGCGCTCATCGACCGTGTGCAGCGGCAACGACCGCCGCTCCGCGAGCAACGCCGCAAACCCGCGCGCGCGCGCTGCAAGCGGATGTTCGCTGCCATCGACATTATAGGGGCAGCCGAGCACCCACCGCGCCGCGCCGAACTCGCTGCCGAGCCGCAGGAGTGCCACGAGTTCAGTTTCACCCGGGCCCTTGTCACCCGCCACCGTGAGTGCGGCCAGTGGTCGTGGCGTGCGCGTCAGCGTGTCGGCGACCGCCACGCCGATGCGGCGCAGGCCGAAATCGAGAGCCACGACGATCTCAGGCCGGATGGGCGTGGTCGCCTCAGGCATGCCCGGCGACATGGCTCACACGGCCGACATCGACGCCGAGCCGTCGCCAAACGGCGTGCCAACGGTCCTCGAAAGGCGTGGCGAACAGAATCTGATCGTCGATCGGCAAAGAGAACCAGGCATTGTCGTGCAGTTCACGCTCCAGTTGACCGGCCTCCCAGCCTGCGTAGCCGAGCGCGACGAAGCCATCGCTCGGACCGGTGCCTCGGGCCATCGCGGCGAGCACATCCCGCGAGGTCGTGACCTGTACGCCCTCCGAGATGAGATGGGATGAGTCCCAGTCGCCGCCCGGACGGTGTATCACGAAGCCACGATCGCGGTTCACCGGACCACCGCGCACCACCGGCGGTGTGCCGAGGTCCGGGTGTGCCGGTTTCAGGCGCATCTGCGCGAAGACCTCGCCGAGGGTCATCGGCAGCGGCTTGTTGATGATGATGCCGAGGGCCCCATTTTCGGCACTGTGCTCGCAGAGCAAGGTCACCGATTGCGCGAAATTGGGGTCGTCGAGCGAGGGCATCGCGACGAGCAAATGGTTCGAGAGACTGGAACCCGCGGCCATCCTTGAAGTATGAGGTTCAGCGACCGTTGCCGCCAGTCTCGAAGCGCCATTCGTAGGCGAAACGGACGCTCGGCGCAGCCTCCGCCAAGGCTTCGGGGAAGGGCGGGAACGGCGCGGCCATGCGCAGGATCTGCAGCGTCGCCTGATCGAGCGCCGGATTGCCGCTGCTGCGACGCAGTTTGGCGGTGGCGAGCCGTCCGTCGGCAAGCACTTCGATCTCGAGCACCGGTGGCTGATCGCGACCGGTGACGAGTGGGTGGGGGAAGTTGAGGGTTCCCAGCCGTTCGATCTTGCGCCGCCAAGCATCGAGCCAAGGCGCGATCACCGCAGCGCTCGTGTCCGGCGCCAGCCGCTCGCCCTCGGCCGCCAACGCTCCGGTCAACTGCGCGCGATCGACCCGATCTTCACCGCCGCGCTCGGTGAGCGGTGTCGGGGGCGAGGTGGAGCGTTCCGGTCGACCCTTGCCGGGCGCGAGGGGTTGGGGGGCGACCGGTCCCGCGTAGAGCACCGTGATACGCGGCACCCGCGCAGCCAGCACCGAGGGCGGGATCGAGCGACCGGCGGGATCGGACACACCCGGATCGAGCGGACCTTCATCGGTGAGAGGCCGGGGCGCTACGCCTCGTGGAGTCGCCTTCGGTACGCGATCAGTGGTGGTGCCGCGCCCTTGTCGATCGACTTCGGCGAGGTACACGGCTTCGCCGCTGCGCGGTTCGTCGAGCGTGTCGACCACGAGCTGGACATCGAGCGTCGGTGCCAAGCCCTGTGACGCCGGGGGGCGGCCGAAGGTGATGCCGAGGATCAGGATGCCGTGCAGCAGCAGAGCGATGAAGAGGGTGGTGGCGAGCCGGTCGCGCTCCGGAGGGGTGTCGTCCGGCGCGACGGCATCCGCGGCGACACCCGCCGCCGGCAGGCCGCTCATGCGCGGGCGGCGATACGTCGCTCGACCGCACCGATGAAGAGTGCACCGATGTCGAGGCCGAACTGTTTGTCGAGTTCGCGCGCACCGGTCGGGCTCGTGACATTGATCTCGGTGACGAAGCCGCCGATGACATCGAGACCGACGAACAGCATACCTTGCTCGGCGAGGCGCGGGCCGATCTGTGCCGCGAGGAAGCGGTCGCGCTCATCGAGCGGGCGGCCGATGCCGGTGGCGCCGGCTGCGAGGTTGCCGCGGTTGTCGTCGCCGCTTGGGATGCGTGCGAGCGCGTAGGGTACCGGCTCACCGTCCACCACCAGTACGCGCGCATCGCCGGTGATCGCGATCTCGGGCAGGTAGCGCTGCACGATGGCGTAGCGCGACCCGTAGTCTGTGAGCGTCTCGAGGATAACGGCGGTGTTCTTGTCACCGTGCTCGACCGCGAAGATCGAGCGGCCACCCATCCCATGCAAGGGCTTGGCCACGGCCTTACCGTGCTCGGCGACGAACGCGCGCATGTCGGCCATGTCGCGGGTCACCAGTGTCGGCGCGCAGCACTGCGGGAACCAAGCGGTGTAGACCTTCTCGTTCATGTCGCGTAGGCCGCGGGGCCGGTTCACCACCAGCGCGCCTTGATCTTCAGCGCGTTCGAGGATGTAGGTCGCGTAGATGTATTCGGTGTCGAAGGGTGGATCCTTGCGCATCAGGATCGCGTCGAAATCGCCGAGCCGCGTGGTCCGCCGCTCCTCGAGCGCGAACCAGCGCGCCGGATCATCGTATACGGTGAGCGGTCGGGAGTGACCGCAGGCGACGCCATCGCGCAGGAACAGGTCGCCCATCTCGAGGTAATGCAGCTCGAAGCCGCGGCGCTGCGAGGCGAGCAGCATCGCGAGTGAGGTGTCCTTGGCGGTCTTGATGTCGGTGATGGGATCCATCACCACGGCGAGTCTACGGGCGCTCATGTGTTGAGTGTAATCCCCGCCGATGCCTGCCGTCAGTCGGCGAGATCCCCGGCCACCGCCTGCAGGACGGCAAGCGCCGCGGGCCCGGCGGTCTCGGTGCGCAACACCCGTGGTCCGAGCCGCATCGGTTGGAACCCGCAGCGCGCGGCTTGCGCGAGTTCGGCGTCGGTGAGCCCGCCCTCCGGTCCGATCAAGAGCGCGATCTCGACGGTCCCGGATGGCGGGGCGACGACGGCTTGTGCTGCGGCAACCAGCGGCTGGGTCGCCGACGGATCCAATAGCCAACGCAGCGCGGTGGTGGCGATCGATCCGCAGGCGGCCGCCAGGTCGAGTGGCGTGGTGACCTCGGGGACGCGGTTGCGACCGCACTGCTCGCAGGCCGACTGCGCGACCGCCTGCCAATGCGCCGACCGCCGCTCGGCGCGGGGACCTTCGAGCTGCACCACGCTGCGTTCGGTCGCCACCGGGATGATCCGGACGACGCCGAGTTCGGTCGCCTTCTGCACCAACTGGTCCATGCGTTCGCCGCGCGCGATGCCCTGCAACAGCGTCACTTGCAGGCGCGACTCCCGATCGACAGCCGAAAAGGCGTCGACCCGGACCTGTGCGCTGCGCCGGTCCGTGGTCACGAGGCTCGCAGCCCACTCACCGCCGCGGCCATCGAACAGCGTCAGCGGCGCACCGGGACGCAAACGCAGCACCGAGATCACGTGCTGCGCGACCGCTGCGGACAAAGTGATCTCAGTGGCCTGCGCGAGCGGTCCGGTGATGAACAGCCGTGGGGCTCTCATGCGCCACCGGGCAACGCCGCCACGGCGAGGTCCAAGCCCTCACGCGCCACGGTGGCCATCAGCTCGAGTTCCGCTGAGGTGGTGCAATAGGGCGGCATGAAGTAGATGACGTTGCCGAGTGGCCGCAGCAGCACGCCACGTTCGAGCGCGTGGCGATGGATGTGCAGATGGCGGCGCTCGCGCCAAGAATAATGCTCCCGCGTCGCACGATCGCGCACGAACTCGACCGCCACGATGGTGCCGCATCGACGCACCTCCGCCACCTGCGGGTGCTCGTCGAACGCGGCGTGCACCGCCGCGCCGAGATCGGTGGCGAGCCGCATGCGCGCGGCGGTCGCTCCTGGTTCGGCGAACAACGCGAGCGAGGCGAGCGCCGCGGCGCAGCCGAGCGGATTGCCCGCATAGCTGTGCGAATGCAGGAAGGCGTTGAGCTTGTGATGGTCGTCGTAGAAGGCCTGGTAGATCGGCTCGCGCGTCAGCACCACGGACATCGGCAGGTAGCCGGCGGTCAGCCCCTTCGACAGGCAAAGAAAATCCGGGGTGATGCCCGCCTGCTCGCAGGCGAACAGCGGCCCGGTGCGCCCGAAGCCAACCGCGATCTCATCGGCGATCAGGTGCACGCCATGGCGGTCGCAGGCCGCGCGCGCCCTGCGCAGGTAATCGGGGTGATACATGCGCATGCTGCCGGCGCATTGCACCAACGGCTCGAGGATCAGCGCCGAGATCTCCTCGGCCTGCGCGGCGAGCGTCGCCTCGAGCGCGTCGGCTGCGCGCGCCGCCGCGGTGGGTGCATCGACATCGGGCCCGGCGGCCCAGGGGTCGGGTGAGGGGACGGTGATGACATCCATCAGCAACGGACGGTAGATGGTCTTGTACAGCTCGACATTGCCGACCGCGAGTGCGCCCAGCGTTTCGCCGTGATAGCTGTTGGAGAGCGTGACGAAGCGCGTTTTGCGTGGCCGACCCGCATTGCGCCAACTGTGGAAACTCATCTTCACCGCCACTTCTATGGCGGCCGAGCCGCTGTCGGCGAAGTAGCAGCGCGTCAGCCCGGGCGGGGCGAGTGCGACCAGCTGCGCTGCCAGGCGTGCCGCCGGACCGTGGGTGAAGCCGGCGAACATCGCGTGTGGGAGGTCATCGAGCTGCGCTTGCACCGCCGCGTTGATACGGGGATGGGCGTGCCCCCAAAGGTTGACCCACCAGGAACTGATGGCATCGAGGTAGCGATGGCCGTCGTAATCCTCGAGCCACGCCCCGCGTCCGCTGCGCAGCGGCACCAACGGCATCTCGCGCTCGTGGTCTTTCATCTGCGTGCAGGGGTGCCAGACATGCTCGAGGTCGAGGGCGCGCAGTTCGGCATTGGTGGGCGACATAGGGCTATTTTGGCACGGCTGTTCTGGCATCATCAGCCCTCATGGATTTCGTGCCGACCTTCTCGCTCGATACCGCCACCGGTCTGTTGCGCGGCGTTCGTCAGGTGCTGAGCCCGCATCACGATGCCCGGCCGGTCGGGCAGCAGCCCGAACTCGTCGTGGTACACGGCATCAGCCTGCCGCCCGGCGAGTTCGGGGGTCCGTGGATCGATCGGTTGTTCTGCGGCGACCTGCCTGCCTCGGCACACCCCTATTTCGCTGGCCTCGCTGCATTGCGCGTCTCCGCGCACCTTTTGGTGCGTCGCGACGGGTCAGTCACCCAATATGTGCCGCTGCACGCGCGTGCTTGGCACGCCGGCGCATCGAACTGGCAAGGCCGTGACACCTGCAACGACTTCTCGATCGGCATCGAACTGGAAGGTACCGACGAGGTCCCATACACCGACGCACAGTACACCGCCTTGACGGCGCTGCTCGCGGCGCTGCGCCGGGTCTGGCCGGTGCTCGCGCCGCCCCGCATCGTCGGCCATAGCGATGTCGCGCCCGGCCGCAAGACCGATCCCGGGCCGTCCTTCGACTGGGGTAGGCTACATGCTGGATCCGCTCGGGCGGCCACGCAAGTACGAGGAGACATCGCATGAACGACGGTAAGACGCTGCGCGACGCGCCACGGTGGTATCCCTGGCTGGTGGCGGTGGTCGGGATGTTGGCGCTGTTCGTCTCGAACGGCATGACCGCCGCCGGTGTCACTATCTTCGACCCAGCGCTGCTCGGCGAGTTCGGCTGGTCGCGTGGCGCCTTCAAGTTCACCGATATCATCAAGTTCTTGCTGACCGCCTTGATGGCGCCCTTCATCGGCATCCTCATCGATCGCATGAACCCGCGTTGGTTGCTGATGACCGGGTGCTTGCTGCTCACGCTCGGCTATTTCGGCTATGCCGCGCTGGTGAACGGTGCCGCGCAACCCGTGGTCCTGCTGATCGCCGCGGTGGCGGCGCTCGGTATCGCAGCGGTGGGCGTGTTGGCGCTGCGCAGCTTGGCCCCCGGGCTCGGCCTTGCCGTGCCGTCGGTGGGCGCGGCAGTGCTTGCAGCGTGGCTCTTCTGGCAGTTCTGGAGCGCATGGTCGGGCGCGGCGCTCTACCAGATCTACGCCATCTCGGTGCTGTTCGCGTTCGCACTGTCCATCTCAGGCTCGATGACGGTCATCTTCCTGGTGTCGAGCTGGTTCGTGAAGCATCGTGGTCTCGCCATCGGCATCGCACTGATCGGCACCAGTCTCGGCAGCGCGATCTTCCCGCTGGTGAACCCGCCGCTCATCGAGGCCTTCGGTTGGCGGCAGGCTTTCCTCTACAACGCGGCGATGCCGATCGTGCTGCTGGTGTTGGTGGCGCTCGCGATCAAGGGCACACCGGCACAGGCCGGTTACCGTGCACTCGGTCAATCAGCGGCCGTGGCCGACCTCAAGCAGCATGGCCTCACTCACCGTGAGGCGCTGCGCACCCGCACCTTCTGGGCGATCGCGGTCTCGGGGTTCCTCGCGTATTACTCTATCTTCAGCTTTCTCCAGCATTTCGTTCTGCACTTGAACAAGGGCTTCGCGATGCCGCTCGCCGAGGCAGGCAAGATGATGTTCCTCTTCAGCCTGGTGGCGATGACCGCCAAGTTCGCGATCGGCTGGCTCGCCGACCACATCGACCGGCACAAAGTGTTCACCGTTTGTCAGTTCATCATGCTCGCGGGGATGATCGGGCTCGCCAGCATGCAGCGCGAATGGGTGGTGGCCGCCGCGGTGGTCATCGGTCTCGGCTGGGGCGGCCTGTTCACGCTCTACAACATGCTGGCAGTCAATAATTTTGGTCTGCGCGAGATAGGCCGGATCAACGGCACCATCAGCATGCTGGAATCGTTCGGTGCCGGGCTCGGCAGTTGGCTGACCGCACTGCTGTTCGACCGATATGGCAGTTATCAGGTGCCGTTCGCAGTGCTGGCGGTGGCGATCGCCATCGCCTTGCTGGTGGGCACGCAGATCAAGAGCGAGGTCGACGAGCGCGCCGTCGCGGAGTGCTAGCCTTGTCGGATCAGCTGGAACCGGCTCCCCGGTCGCGGCGCCAGATGACCTCACTGCCGTTCTCGTGCCGGGCGAGCACGCGCGCCAACACGAACAAAAGGTCCGAGAGCCGGTTGAGATAGCGGGCTGGCTCAGGGTTCGTCGGTGCACCACTGGCTGCGGATTCCACCGCCATCAGCGTCCACACGCGCCGCTCGGCGCGCCGCGTCACGGTCCGCGCGAGATGACAGGCCGCGGCTGCCGGTCCGCCGCCTGGCAAGATAAAATCTTTGAGCGCCGGCAGCGGGTCGTTGAAGGCGTCGAGATCCTGCTCGAGGCGATCGATCTGCGCGGGTGTGATGAGTTGCATGCCGGGGATGCAGAGTTCACCGCCGAGGTCGAACAGGTCGTGCTGCACCGCGATGAGGCAGGAGGCCACGCCCGGGGGCAGTCCGGGCACCGCGAGCACCATGCCGATGGCGCTGTTGGCTTCGTCGACCGTGCCGTAGGCCTCGACGCGCGCGGCGTCCTTCGGGACACGGGTCCCGTCGCCGAGACCGGTGGTGCCATCGTCGCCCGTGCGCGTGTAGATCTTGCTCAAACGGTTGCCCATGAACGATAGGATACCATCCCGCACCCGTCGTCCTGAAGGAGCGTCCCGTGGCGTCACCCGAATTGCAGGCAGCGCTCGAGGCCGCTGAGGCCGCCTCCGTCGTCGTCCGTGAGCTCTACCGGCGTAACCTCGCGGTCACCACCAAGGCCGACCGTTCGCCGGTGACCGAGGCCGATGTGCTTGCCGAGCAGGCGATCCGCCAGGTCCTGTCACGGCACTTCCCGACCTACGGGTTCTTCGGTGAGGAGACCGGCCGACATGCCATGGATGCGGAAAGCATCTGGCTCGTCGATCCCATCGATGGCACCAAGTCGTTCGTGCGGGAGACGCCATTCTTCTCCACCCAGATCGCGTTGCTGCGGGGCGACCGGTTGGTGCTCGGCGTGTCGGCCGCCCCGGCTTACGGCGAGCTCGCCTGGGCGGAGCGCGGCGCGGGCGCCTGGCTCGATGGCCAGCGAATCCGGGTCAGTGCGGTCTCGCGCATCGATGCCGCGATACTCTCCACGGGCAACCTCAAGACCCTCGCTGCTGGTCCGGGCTGGACACGTTTCGGGCGCGTGGTCACCGAAGTGGATCGGCTGCGCGGCTACGGGGATTTCGTGCACTACCATCTGCTCGCGCGCGGCGCGCTCGACGCCGTGATCGAATCAGATGTGAACATCCTCGACATCGCCGCGCTGTCGGTGATCGTGGAGGAGGCGGGCGGACGCTTCACGGACCTCGCGGGCGCACCGGTGACGCTCGATACCACCACGGTGCTCGCCACCAACGGCCCGCTGCACGGCGAGCTCTGCCGGCGGCTTGCGGGCGACGGGGTCTAGGGTTGAAGCCGCGTGGCGTGCCACGCGCCGGCGCTCACTGGCGGCATATCGAGGTCCGCCCACTGCAGCTGCCGTACCCAGCGAGCGCGGTCGTGGATGCGCGATTCGCCCTCTACCCAAAGTTCGACGGCCTCCGCGTAGACATGGTAGCCGCCCCAGTTCGAGGGGCGCGGGATGTCCGCGCCGACTCCGGCGTGGGCAGGGTCGTCCTCGGGCCCGGGCACCGGCGTACCGAAACGCTGCGCGGCTGACCCCATCGCGGCCTCGAGGTCGGCACGCGAGCCGACCGGTTCGCTCTGTGCGCTCGCCCACGCCCCGATGCGACGCTGCCAAGGTCGGGTGCGGAAATAGGCATCGCTTTCGCTGGCCGGGGCGCGCACCGCGCGTCCCTCGATACGCACCTGGCGATGCAGGTGGTCCCAGTGCATCACGAGGGCGACCCGCGGGCTCGCGGCGAGCTCGCGTCCCTTGCGTGAAGAGTAGTTGCTGTAGAAGCCCGCGTAGCCCGGTTCGACCACGATTTCCTTACAAAGCACCACCCGCGCCGAGGGTTGACCATCGGCGCCGACGGTCGCGACCACCATCGCGTTGGGGTTCGGTTGATCGCGGCGGGAACGCGCGGTCGCGAGCCACTCCGCGGCGAGCGCGAGCGGTTCCGCGGGCAGCGGGTCGGGAAGGAACTGCGGGGGCACGGGCATGAACGGATGTTAGCATCGGAAAGTCACATCCTTAATACCCACGCCGCAGGGCGTTCCATAGTATGGCCAGCCTCGACGAACTCCGCCGCCACCTCGACGACCTCGACGATCGGCTCATCGAACTCATCGCCGATCGCCAGCGCACCAGTCGCGAGATCGCGCGCGTCAAGCGCAGCACCGGGCATCCGACACGCGACTACGGGCGCGAACGGGAGGTGATCCTCGGTGCGCGCGCCACCGCCGCCAAGCATGGCGTGCCGCCCGCGGTCGCCGAAGAGCTGATGCGGCTCTTGATCCGCAGTTCGCTTGCGACGCAAGAGCGGGCGAGCGTCGCGGCTCAAGGGCAGGGCAGCGGCCGGCGTGCCTTGGTGATCGGCGGCGCGGGCAAGCTCGGCCGTTGGTTCGCCGAGTTCCTGCTGTCGCAGGGTTTCGCGGTCGAAGTGGCCGACCCCGCGGGTGCGCCGGAAGGCACGGTGCCGCTTGCCGACTGGCAGCACGACGATCTCGGTCACGACTTCATCGTCGTGGCGACGCCGCTCGGTCGTACCGACGCCGTGCTGCGCGAACTCGCCCTGCGTCGACCGCCCGGTGTGATCTTCGACCTCGGTTCGCTGAAATCGCCGTTGCGCGGCGGGCTGCTGGCCCTGCACTCGCAAGGCTGCCGGGTGACCTCGGTACATCCCATGTTCGGTCCCGACACCGAACTGCTCTCCGGTCGCCATGTCGTGTTCGTCGATCTCGGCCATGCCGAGGCGCTGCAGTCGGCGCGCGATCTGTTCGCTTCGACCATGGTCGAGCAGGCGGTGATGAGCCTCGATGAGCACGACCGCCTGATCGCCTATGTGCTCGGTCTGTCGCATGCGCTCAACATCGCGTTCTTCACCGCCCTCGCTGGCAGCGGTGAGGCTGCGCCGCGCCTCGCGCAGCTCTCGAGCACGACCTTCGACGCACAGCTCGATGTCGCCACGCTCGTCGCGCAGGAGAGCCCGGAGCTCTATTTTGAGATCCAGAGCCTCAACGATTACGGCGCGGAATCCTTGGAGGCGTTGGTGCGCGCGGTCGAATCGCTGCGCCGAGCGGTGCTCGCCAAGGACGAGGTCGCCTTCACCGCGCTGATGCGGCAAGGACGCGAATACTTAGAGGACCGCCGCAGCCGCCAGGCCACGCGAGCGTGAGCGACCATATCGACCGCGACGGCTTCCGCGCCAACGTCGGCATCGTGCTGATGCAGGAAGGCGGCTGCGTGTTCCTCGGTCAGCGTATCGGCGGCAAGGGATGGCAGTTCCCGCAAGGGGGTGTCCACCTCGGCGAGACCCTCGAGCAGGCGATGCTCCGCGAGCTCGGCGAGGAAATCGGCCTTGGGCCGGCTGATGTCGAGGTGCTCGGGGTGACCACGGATTGGTTGCGATACCGGTTGCCTGCCCGCTTCGTGCGCCGCGACCAGTCGCCGGTCTGCATCGGCCAAAAACAGCGTTGGTACCTGCTGCGCAGTCGGGTGCCGGACCCGCCGTTCCGCTTCGACTCCACCGGCGAGCCCGAATTCGTGGGTTGGCGCTGGGCGGACTATTGGGACCCGGTCCGCGAAGTGATCCACTTCAAGCGGCAGGTCTATGAGCGCGCCCTCCACGATCTCGGGCGCACGGCGTTGCCGGGTGGCTTGCCCCCCTATCCCGCCTGGTGGGCAGACCGCGCGCCGAAGCGCCTCCCCAAGCGTTCACCCGACAAGCCTGCAGGCTGAGCGCCCATGCCGCGTCCCTCCCACCCGTTGGTGCTCCGTGGGCCGGCTTGGCTGGGCAGCCCTTGGAGCATCGCGCTCGGGGTGTCGTTGGTGCTTGCGACACTCGTCGGTGTCTACGCGATCGGTCGTGCTCAGGCCGCTTTCGAAGGCCGCGCGGCGTTCGCCGACGAGGCCGGGCTGCGCGCCGCGCTGACCGCACGAGAAGTTGAGGTGACAAGGTTGCGCCGAGAGGTGGCCGAACTCGACACGCTCAAGGTCGCGCAGGAGCGCGAACGGCAGGAAGTCTCGCGCACCATCGGCGAGCTGCAGGCCGAGGTGGCCCGCCAATCCCAGCAACTCGAACTCCTGCGCGGCGTCGTCGGCCGAGCGGGGCCGGCAGCGGAGGTGACGATCCGTCAGGTGCGCGTGATCGCGAGTGCGGCACCCGGGCGGTACCGGTTGCGCATCGCGCTCGCTCAGCCGGGCCGGCCCGATCGCACCGTTTCCGGCAGCGTCCGGGTGGGGGTCGAGGGACAGCGCGGTGGGCGGACGGCGCGGCTCGATCTGCGGGAAGTCGCGGTGGATCGCGTCGCGCAGTTGTCGTACCAATTCCAGTATTTCGAGAACATCGAGGTGGAGATCGCGCTGCCGGGCGGGTTCTCGCCGGAGCGTGTGGTGGTGGATGTCCGCCCGGCGGGGCGGAATGTGCCGCCAGCCGCCCAGACTGTGCTCTGGTCGATCGACCCGGCGTAGTATCCTCTGCGTATAGCTCCGCTCCGGCGGTCCCTCATCAGGAGACCCGATGTTCTCGCGACGCAAGCCGCCCGTCCCCGGAAAGATCGACACCTTGATCGCCCGCAGCACCGTGCTGCAGGGTGACCTTGCGTTCGCCGGTGGATTGCATCTCGACGGTCGGGTTGTCGGGCGTCTCTCCGCCACGCCCGACGCAGCGGCCGCCACGCTCTGGATCGGCGAGGCAGGCTGCGTCGAGGGGGGCGTCGAGGCGCGGCATGTCGTGATCCACGGCACCATCAAGGGCGATGTCCACGGCACGGAACGCGTGGTGCTGGGGGCGACCGCGCGCATCACGGGTGATGTCCACTATGGCGCCATCGAGATGACGCTGGGCGCCCGGGTCGATGGCAAGTTGGTGCCAAGCAGCCCGGCGGCTGGTCCCGCGGCCACCGACCATCCGCTGCCGAGCGCGCCCGGCGGAGCGGTGGCGCTCGCATCTTTTGACCCTGCGAGCCCGCGGCCCTAGACTATAGGTATGAGCACCGTGATCGAAGACCTGCCTCTCGACCTGCCCCCCGCTTTGGTGTTCACCGACGATGCGGCGCGCAAGGTCGGATCCCTCATCGAAGCCGAGGGGAACCCCGGACTGATGCTGCGGGTGTTCGTGCAAGGCGGCGGCTGCTCCGGCATGCAATACGGATTTGAGTTCGACGAACAGGTCCAGGACGGCGATACCCTCGTGCAGAACATGGGCGTCAAGTTGTTGGTCGACCCGATGAGCTTCCAATACCTCAGCGGTGCCGAGATCGATTATCGGGAAAGCGTCGAAGGCTCGCAGTTCGTCATCCGCAATCCGAACGCCACCACGACCTGTGGTTGCGGGTCCTCTTTCTCCGCCTGACGTACCGCAGCCACCCGGTCCACCCGTGACCCGCGCTGCCGCCCGCGCCGCTCCCCCAGAGCTGCTCGCCGCCGTCGACCTCGGCTCCAACAGTTTCCACCTGGTCGTCGCCCGCTACACCCACGGTCAGTTGGTCGTGGTGGATCGTCTTCGCGAAATGGTTCGCCTTGGCTCCGGCATGGACGAGGAAGGGCGGCTCGACCGGGATGTCGCCGCGCGTGCGCTCGCTTGCCTCGAGCGGTTCGGACAGCGGCTGCGCGACATCCACGCAGACAGCGTCCGGGTGGTCGGCACCAACGCGTTGCGCCGTGCCCATCGTAAGCAGTCTTTCCTCGATAGGGCGCGCGCTGCGCTCGGTCATCCCATCGAGATCGTCTCGGGCATGGAAGAAGCGCGGCTGATCTACGTGGGTGTCGCACACACCTCGCCGGCGACCACTGGGCGACGGTTGGTGGTCGACATCGGCGGCGGCAGTACCGAACTCATCATCGGCGAAGGCCTCGAGCCGCAGCGCTTGGCCAGCACCGACCTGGGATGCGTCACGCTCAGCGAGCGACATTTCGCGGGCGGCCGGCTCTCCGCCAAGCGCTTCGCGCTCGCTCGGGTCGCTGCGCGGCGCGAGCTCGAGCCCATCGAAGACGCCTTCCGACGCTTAGGTTGGCAGCAAGCTGCCGGCAGCTCGGGTTCCGTCAAGGCCGTCTTCGAGGCGGTGCGCGAGCTCGACCCTACGGCCAACTCGATCACGCCAGCCGGGCTCGAGGCGGTGATCGACACGATGTTGCGTGCCGATGATGTGAGTGAGATCCCGCTCGGCACGCTCGATGAGGAACGACGTGGCGTGTTCCCCGGTGGCCTCGCCATCCTCGCTGAGCTCTTCGGGGTGCTCGGCATCGAACGCATGGAGGTCGCTGATGGGGCGATGCGCGACGGACTGCTCTACGACCTCGTCGGGCGCATCAACCATGAGGACGCCCGCGAGCGCACCGTGCGCGCCATGCAGGCCCGCTACCAGGTCGATCTGGCGCAGGCCGAGCGCGTCGAGCGCACCGCCCTCGGGCTGCTCGCGCAGGTCGCAGACGCCTGGCAGCTCGATGATCCGCTGGCGGCGAGGCTGCTCGCTTGGGCGGCGCGCCTGCACGAGATCGGCCTCGATGTCGCGCATTCGCGCCATCACCAGCACGGCGCGTATCTGCTCGAACACGCCGACATGCCGGGCTTCCCGCGCGAAGAGCAGCGTTTGCTGTCGCGGCTCGTCGGCGGCCACCGGCGCAAGTTATCGGTCGAGGGCGTCGAGCAGCTGCTGCCTTCGTGGGACAAGCGCATCCTGAACCTGACACTGGTGCTACGGGTCGCCGTGCTGTTGCACCGTAGCCGCGGCCGCGCGCCGTTGCCGGAGATCGCGCTCGAGGCCCGGGTCCGCACCCTCGAACTGCGCTTTCCGGTGCGCTGGCTGCGGGAGCATCCGCTCACGGTTGCCGACCTCAGTCAGGAGATCGATCTCTTGGCCTCAGCCGGTTTCCGGTTGCGGATCTACTCCTCGCGGGGTCTGCCGGCGGTGTAAGCCTCGAGCAGTTCGAGTTGCGCGCAACGCGGCGGTCCGTCGCCGCGCGGGACCCGGCTGTACTGTCCATCGGCACCGAGCGACCACGACTGCGTGTCGTCGCTGAGATAGGCCTCGAGGTCGCGCAGGATGCGGTCGCGGTACTTCGGCCGCCGGATCGGGAACGAGATCTCGACCCGCCGGAAGAAATTGCGCTCCATCCAGTCGGCGCTGCTGCAGAAGATCTCGGCATCGCCGCCGTTGGCGAACCAGCAGACCCGCGAGTGCTCGAGGAAGCGACCGACCACCGAGCGCACCCGCACGCCTGCAGAGTATCCGGGCACACCGGGACGCAGCGCGCAGACCCCGCGCACGATCAGATCCACCTGCACGCCGGCCTGCGAGGCGCGGCACAGCGCGTCGATGGATTCAGGTTCGACCAAGGCGTTCACTTTCAGGATCACCCGTGCCGGCCGACCCGCCGCTGCATGCGCGATCTCGCGTTCGAGCTTGGCGATCATCGCGCGCTGCAGCTCAAACGGTGACTGCAACAGGCAGCTGAGGCGCGGTGCGCGCGTCAGGCTGGTCAGTTGCAGGAACACCTCGTGCACGTCTTGTCCGATGTCGGGGTCGCAGGTCAGCAGACCGTAGTCGGTATAGGTCCGGGCCGTCCGCGAGTGGTAGTTCCCGGTACCGAGGTGGCAGTAGCGGCGGATGCCCCCCGCTTCGCGCCGCACCACCATCGCGAGCTTGGCATGGGTCTTGAAGCCGACCACGCCGTACATGACGTGTGCGCCGGCTTCCTGCAGCCGGTCCGACAGTTCGATGTTGGCCTGCTCGTCGAAGCGGGCGCGCAGTTCGATGACGACCGTCACGTCCTTGCCGGCGTTCGCCGCCTTGACCAGGGCGTCGACGATCGCTGAGTCGCCGCCGGTGCGGTACAGCGTCTGCTTGATGGCGAGCACGGCAGGGTCGGTGGCGGCTTGTCCAAGGAAATCCACGACCGGCGTGAAGCTCTGGAAGGGATGGTGCAGCAGCAGATCGGACTGGCGGATCGCCGCGAACAGGTCGGGTTTCTCGTTGAGGCGACGCGGCAAGCTCGCTTCGAACGGCGGGTACTTCAGGTCGTCCCGGACGGCAAGCTCGTAGAGCGCTGACAGCCGGTGCAGGTTCACGGGCGAGGGCACGCGGTAGAGGTCGGTCTCACCGAGCGCGAACTGGCGTGCCAGGAAATCGATGAGGTCGCGTGGGCAGTCGAGCGACACCTCGAGCCGGACCGCCGCGCCATAGCGCCGCTGCGCGAGCTCGCCTTCGAGCGCCCGGCGCAGATCCTCCGCTTCCTCCTCGTCGACGAACAGGTCGCTGTTTCGGGTCAGACGGAAGGGGTGGCACTCGAGGACCTGCATGCCGTCGAACAGGCGCGGCACGAACTCCTCAATGACGGTTGAGAGCAGGACGAAGCGTTGCGTGGCACCGCTCTGCACAGGCAGCGGCACCACCCGGGGCAGGGAACGCGGAGCCTGCACGATCGCAAGGGTGGCCTCACGGCCGTAGGCGTCCTCGCCTTCGAGACGCACGACGAAGTTGAGACTCTTGTTCTGGATACGCGGGAACGGTCGCGAAGGGTCGAGCGCGAGCGGCGAGAGCACCGGCTCGATCTCGCGCTCGAAGTAGCTTGCGAGCCAATCGCGGACTGGGCCTAGCGCTTCGCGTGGCAGCAGTGCAAGCCCTGCATCGGTGAGTTCCGGTAGCAGCTGCTCGTCGAGGCAGGCGTACTGGTCGGCGACCAGCCGTGTCGCGCGTGCATGGATCGCCGTGAGCTGCGCGGCGGACGATGACCCGTCCGGGCTGAGGAGGTGGGGCGAGTTCTCGAGTCGCTGCTTCACACCGGCAACGCGGATCTCGAAGAACTCGTCCAGGTTGCTCGATGAGATGCAGAGGAATCGCAGCCGCTCCAGGAGCGGCACCGAGCGGTCCTGCGCTTGCGCGAGGACACGTTGATTGAACTCCAACAGCGAGAGTTCACGGTTGATGAGCATCGGCGGAAGGGCGGACGAAGAATGTGGCATGGTTCGATGGTGGGTCAAAGAACGCTAGTACACCATGCGCCGCACGGGTCTTGTGTTACAGCGCCTTTGACGAGGCGGCGGTCTGCGCGGGCGCCATCTGGGTCGCCGACACGACGTCCAGTCCAGCCCACAACGGGTCGGCGTGGGCCCGGAAGGCTGTCATGTGCCGCGCCGGAACTGGCGCAGCCTTCGGCAGCGGCACTTTCTGCGGATCTTTGTGTACGCCGTTCTGCAAGTACTCGTAATGCAGGTGTGGGCCGGTGGCGAGACCGGTCATACCGACATGGCCGATCACCCGCCCTTGCGCGACGACCGTACCGGCGCGCAACCCTCGAGAGAAACGCGACAGATGTCCGTAGACCGTCCGGACGCCACCCGGATGGACGATCTCGATGACGTTGCCATAGCCGCCTTTGACGCCGACGAAAGCCACCCTGCCGCCGCCTGCCGCCCGTACCGGCGTACCGATGGGTGCCGCGTAGTCGACGCCACGATGCGCACGCATGCGGTTGAGGATGGGATGTCGACGATAAAGGTTGAACCGCGAACTCACACGGCTGAACTCGAGTGGTGCGCGCAGAAACGCCTTACGCAAGCTGCGGCCGTCGGGCGTGAAGTAGTCCGGCGTGCCGCCCGGGGGCGTCCAGCGGACCGCGCGATAGGCCTCACCACGGTTGATGAACTGCACTGCCAAGAGCTCTCCGTCGCCGACCGGAACGCCATCTTGGCTTAAGGTCTCGTAGGTGAGATCGAAGCGGTCACCCGGGCGGATATCGAGCACAAAGTCGATGTCCCAACGGAAGATCTCGGCGATCTTGAAGGCCGTTGCATCGCTGATCCCGGCGCGGTCAGTCGATTGGAACAGCGAACCTTCGATCACCGCGCCCGTCGTGCGCAGGCCGCGCTCGAGCGGGTCTATGCGTACCTCGCTGCGCAGGCTGCCATCCGGCGCACGCGCCGCTCGCAGCGTCTCGGTGGCGCTCAGCCGGCGTTCGAACGTCAGCAACCGTCCATCGTCGATGCGCAGCCGCAGTTCGTCTCCGGGGACGATGCGGTCGATGCGTCGCCGCAGCTCTGGGTCTGCGCGCAGTGCCGCAAGTTCTCCCGGCGCCAAACCCTCGTCACGGAAGATGCGCTCCAGAGTGTCGCCGAGGACGACGGTACGGGTCGTTTCGCGGATCGGCGCTGCGGGCGCCGCGATCGGTGGAGCCGTCGCCGGCGCTGCTGGGGCGAGGGACGCCGCGACGGGCGGTGACGGCGCGCCGCCGCAGGCGGCCAGCAACAAGGCGATGAGCGCGACGGCGACCCATCGGTGCACACGAATCTCGTCCGGCATCGTCTACACTTCTCCCAAGGCATGGCCCTTGGCATAGTCGGGCGAGCTGCCCGACGCTGGGTAACGCTAGCTGCGGTGGGCGGCTCAGGTCAACCGGCAGCCAAGGAGTCTTTAAGAATAGCCAGCATGAGGGTGGATGCAGCGATGGACGGACGGATGGACGAGGTGATCGCCGAGCAGCTCGGGGAGATCCGTCGCGGTTGCGCTGAGTTGTTGGTCGAGGCCGAGCTCGTACGCAAGCTTGCACGCGGTCAGCCGTTGCGCATCAAGGCGGGTTTCGATCCGACCGCGCCCGACCTTCACCTCGGCCATACGGTGCTCATCAACAAGATGCGCACTTTCCAGCAGTACGGCCACGAAGTCATTTTCCTCATCGGCGATTTCACCGGGCTCATCGGGGATCCGACCGGTCGCAACGCGACCCGTCCGCGTCTGACCCCGGAGGCGGTGCAGCAGAACGCCCAGACCTATCAGCAGCAGATCTTCCGCATCCTCGATCCCGCACGCACCACCATCGAGTTCAATTCCAAGTGGTTGAGCGGAATGCCGCTACCGAAGTTCGTCGAGATCGCCGCGCACCACACCGTCGCACGGATGCTCGAGCGCGATGATTTTGCAAAGCGCTACCGGTCTGGGCAGCCGATCTCGGTGCATGAATTCTTTTATCCGTTAGCGCAGGGCTATGACTCGGTCGCACTGCGGGCGGATGTCGAGCTTGGCGGCACCGATCAAAAGTTCAATCTGTTGGTCGGCCGACACCTGCAGGAAGCCTATGGGCAGGAGCCGCAGTGCGTGCTAACCATGCCGCTGTTGGAAGGCCTCGATGGCGTCAATAAAATGTCGAAGTCGCTCGGCAACTATGTCGGCATCGACGAGCCGCCCGATCAGCAGTTTGGCAAGATCATGTCGGTGAGCGACGAACTGATGTGGCGTTACTTTGAACTCCTGTCGTTCCGGCCGCTCGGCGAGATCGCAGCACTGCACGCCGCAGTTGCCGCCGGCCGTAATCCGCGCGATGTGAAGTTCGAACTTGCACGCGAGATCGTCGGTCGTTTTCATGGCGCCGCGGCTGCGGAGGCCGCTCAGGCGGCGTTCATCGCCCGCTTCGCCCAAAAGGCGTTGCCAACCGACCTGCCGCTGCAGCCTATCCCGGCGCAGGATGCGGCTGGCACGGGGATCGTCGCGGCCTTGAAGGCGAGTCAACTGGTCGCAAGCGGCTCCGAAGCGGTCCGCAAACTGGCCGAAGGGGCCGTTCGTGTCGACGGCGAGCGGGTCCAGGACCGCGATATTCGTCTGGCGGTCGGCGCGGAGCACATCCTGCAGGTAGGACCCCGGCGTTTCGCTCGAGTCAAGGTCGAAAAACCTTTATAAATCAGGGACTTGAAATGACCGTCAGCGATTCGTGACAAATCGTTGACAGTGCCGCCCCGATGCTTATAATTCGCGCCCTCAACTCAGTCCGGCGCGCCTCTGGCCACAGGCCTCTGGCGACAGAAATGATGTGAATTAAGTTGTGAAATTGGTTGACGGGAAGGGCTCAATGGCTATACTTCCCGCCCCCTCGAGCCCCTGCGGCACGAGGCGCTTTTTAAAAGTTCGGTAGGTAACTTGTGTGGGGACTCGCGTCGATGCGTCCTTTGGATGCTAAAGACCGAGTAACCAAATTTTTGTCCAGCAATGGGCCATTTTTGATTGCTCTTTTAGTTGAAGTTCAAATCCTTCAAGTGAAGAGTTTGATCCTGGCTCAGATTGAACGCTGGCGGCGTGCTTAACACATGCAAGTCGAGCGGCAGCGCGGGAGCAATCCTGGCGGCGAGCGGCGAACGGGTGAGTAATGCTTCGGAATCTGCCCAGTAGTGGGGAACAACCAGTCGAAAGACTGGCTAATACCGCATACGACCTAAGGGTGAAAGCAGGGGATCGTAAGACCTTGCGCTATTGGATGAGCCGAAGTCGGATTAGCTAGTTGGTGAGGTAACGGCTCACCAAGGCGACGATCCGTAGCTGGTCTGAGAGGACGACCAGCCACACTGGGACTGAGACACGGCCCAGACTCCTACGGGAGGCAGCAGTGGGGAATATTGGACAATGGGGGAAACCCTGATCCAGCGACGCCGCGTGTGTGAAGAAGGCCTGCGGGTTGTAAAGCACTTTTAGTGGGGAGGAAAACCCCCGACCTAATACGTCGGGAATTGACTTAACCCAAAGAAAAAGCACCGGCTAACTCTGTGCCAGCAGCCGCGGTAATACAGAGGGTGCGAGCGTTAATCGGAATTACTGGGCGTAAAGCGTGCGTAGACGGTTGTCTAAGTCGGATGTGAAATCCCCGGGCTCAACCTGGGAATGGCATTCGAGACTGAATAGCTAGGGTGCGGAAGAGGGAAGCGGAATTTCCGGTGTAGCGGTGAAATGCGTAGATATCGGAAGGAACATCAGTGGCGAAGGCGGCTTCCTGGTCCAGAACCGACGTTCAGGCACGAAAGCGTGGGGAGCAAACAGGATTAGATACCCTGGTAGTCCACGCCTTAAACGATGAGGACTAGACGTTGGAAGGGTTAGCCTTTCAGTGTCGTAGCTAACGCGATAAGTCCTCCGCCTGGGGAGTACGGCCGCAAGGTTGAAACTCAAAGGAATTGACGGGGACCCGCACAAGCGGTGGAGCATGTGGTTTAATTCGATGCAACGCGAAAAACCTTACCTGGTCTTGACATCCACGGAATCCTGCAGAGATGCGGGAGTGCCGCAAGGAACCGTGAGACAGGTGCTGCATGGCTGTCGTCAGCTCGTGTCGTGAGATGTTGGGTTAAGTCCCGCAACGAGCGCAACCCTTGTCCTTAGTTGCCATCATTAAGTTGGGAACTCTAAGGAGACCGCCGGTGACAAACCGGAGGAAGGTGGGGATGACGTCAAGTCATCATGGCCTTTATGACCAGGGCTACACACGTGCTACAATGGCAAGTACAGAGGGTAGCCAACCGGCAACGGGGAGCCAATCCCAGAAAACTTGTCGTAGTCCGGATTGGAGTCTGCAACTCGACTCCATGAAGTTGGAATCGCTAGTAATCGCAGATCAGCATTGCTGCGGTGAATACGTTCCCGGGTCTTGTACACACCGCCCGTCACACCATGGGAGTGTATTGCACCAGAAGCAGGTAGCCTGACCGAAAGGGGGGCGCCTACCACGGTGTGGTACATGACTGGGGTGAAGTCGTAACAAGGTAGCCGTACGGGAACGTGCGGCTGGATCACCTCCTTTCAAGAGAAAACGCGTCCGATAGATTCGTTGGCGCGAGTTCCTTCACAAGTTACCTACACGAAACAAAGGCATCGGCTACGGGGTCTGTAGCTCAGTTGGTTAGAGCAATCGCTTGATAAGCGATAGGTCGTTAGTTCGAGTCTAACCAGACCCACCAGCTCCGACCACGAGACAACGGGGCCATAGCTCAGCTGGGAGAGCGTCTGGTTTGCAACCAGAAGGTCATCGGTTCGATCCCGATTGGCTCCACCACACTCTCCTACCTACCCCGCCCGCGCCACATGACGGGATGTCCCGATCGAACGGGACATGCCGTGATGAGGCGCCGCCCCGCGCGGTGAATGCTCTTTAAAAATCTGGAAATGTTTTTTGATTTGACGCTGAAATTTTCAAGCGAAAAGTTTTTATTTGAAACTCAAGCAAGAAGATGTCGCGTTCGCATGTAAATGAAAGAACCAGTTCCATATCCCCAGACTCCTTGGGGTTATATGGTCAAGTGAATAAGCGCACATGGTGGATGCCTAGGCGGTAGAAGGCGATGAAGGACGTAGTAGCCTGCGAAAAGCTTCGGGGAGCTGGCAAACAAGCTTCGATCCGGAGATATCCGAATGGGGAAACCCACCGAGCAATCGGTATCAGCCACTGAATACATAGGTGGCTGAAGCGAACCTGGTGAATTGAAACATCTTAGTAACCAGAGGAATAGAAATCAACCGAGATTCCCTTAGTAGTGGCGAGCGAAAGGGGAACAGCCCAGTTGGGGTAAGTCGGGGAGCGTTAGTAGAACGGTCTGGAAAGTCCGGCCATAGTGGGTGATAGCCCCGTAAGCAAAAACGCAAACCGATGACCGACGAAGAGTAGGGCGGGACACGTGAAATCCTGTCTGAACATGGGGGGACCATCCTCCAAGGCTAAATACTCTCTACCGACCGATAGTGAACTAGTACCGTGAGGGAAAGGCGAAAAGAACCCCGGAGAGGGGAGTGAAATAGAACCTGAAACCGTGTGCGTACAAGCAGTCGGAGCTCCGCAAGGAGTGACGGCGTACCTTTTGTATAATGGGTCAGCGAGTTATTTTCAGTGGCGAGGCTAACCGAATAGGGGAGCCGTAGGGAAACCGAGTCTTAATCGGGCGTCACAGTCGCTGGGAATAGACCCGAAGCCAGTCGATCTATCCATGTGCAGGGTGAAGACCAGGTAACACTGGTTGGAGGCCCGAACGAACCACTGTTGCAATAGTGCGTCGATGACGTGTGGATAGGAGTGAAAGGCTAATCAAGGCTGGCGATAGCTGGTTCTCCCCGAAAGCTATTTAGGTAGTGCCTCGAGTGATTACTCCGGGGGGTAGAGCACTGTTTGGAGAAGGGGGCCATCTCGGCCTACCGACTCCATGCAAACTCCGAATACCCGGAAGTACAGCTCGGGAGACACACAGCGGGTGCTAACGTCCGTTGTGAAGAGGGAAAAAACCCAGACCATCAGCTAAGGTCCCAAAATTTCGGCTAAGTGGTAAACGATGTGAGAAGGCATAGACAGCCAGGAGGTTGGCTTAGAAGCAGCCATCCTTTGAAGAAAGCGTAATAGCTCACTGGTCTAGTCGGCTTGCGCGGAAGATTTAACGGGGCTAAGCCGAGTACCGAAGCTATGGGTGTGCAGCAATGCACGCGGTAGGGGAGCGTTCTCCAAGCCTGCGAAGGTGCACTGTGAGGTGTGCTGGAGGTACGAGAAGTGCGAATGCTGACATGAGTAACGTTAAAACGGGTGAAAAACCCGTTCGCCGTAAACCCAAGGTTTCCCGCGCTACGTTAATCGGCGCGGGGTTAGTCGGATCCTAAGGCGAGGCCGAAAGGCGTAGTCGATGGAAAGCTGGTCAATATTCCAGCACCGGATGTCACTGCGATGGGATGACGGAGAAGGCTAGGCGAGCAGCAGCAGTGCTGTTCAAGGTCGTAGGGAGAGTCTCATGGCAAATCCGGAGGCTCGTTAATCCCGAGAACTGAGTACGAGGGAACTTCGGTTCCCGAAGTCGCTAATGCCACGCTTCCAGGAAAAGTCTCTAAGCTTCAGGTGACGTACGTCCGTACCGTAAACCGACTCTGGTGGGTGGGGAGACAATCTCCCAAGGCGCTTGAGAGAACTCGGGTTAAGGAACTCTGCAAATTGATACCGTAACTTCGGGAGAAGGTATGCCTTTTTGGGTGACTGAATTTACTTTTGAAGCCCGAAAAGGCCGCAGGTAATCGGTGGCTGCGACTGTTTATCAAAAACACAGGACTCTGCGAACACGTAAGTGGATGTATAGGGTCTGACGCCTGCCCGGTGCCGGAAGGTTAATTGATGGGGTCAGCCGCAAGGCGAAGCTCTTGATCGAAGCCCCGGTAAACGGCGGCCGTAACTATAACGGTCCTAAGGTAGCGAAATTCCTTGTCGGGTAAGTTCCGACCTGCACGAATGGCGTAACGCTGGCCACACTGTCTCGACCCGAGACTCAGTGAAGTTGAAATCGCTGTGAAGATGCGGCGTAGCTGCGGAAAGACGGAAAGACCCCGTGAACCTTTACTACAGCTTTACACTGAACTTTGAATTTGTTTGTGTAGGATAGGTGGGAGCCTATGAAGCAGGGGCACTAGCTCTTGTGGAGGCAACGTTGAAATACCACCCTGACAACTTCGGAGTTCTAACCTTGGTCCATTATCTGGATCGGGGACAATGTATGGTGGGTAGTTTGACTGGGGCGGTCTCCTCCCAAAGAGTAACGGAGGAGTGCAAAGGTACCCTCAGCGCGGTCGGTCATCGCGCATAGAGTGCAATGGCATAAGGGTGCTTGACTGTGAGACGGACATGTCGAACAGGTGCGAAAGCAGGTCATAGTGATCCGGTGGTTCTGTATGGAAGGGCCATCGCTCAACGGATAAAAGGTACTCCGGGGATAACAGGCTTATTCCTCCCAAGAGTCCACATCGACGGAGGAGTTTGGCACCTCGATGTCGGCTCATCACATCCTGGGGCTGTAGCAGGTCCCAAGGGTTCGGCTGTTCGCCGATTAAAGTGGTACGCGAGCTGGGTTCAAAACGTCGTGAGACAGTTTGGTCCCTATCTTCCGTAGCCGTTGGAGATTTGAGGGTGAGCTGTCCTTAGTACGAGAGGACCGGGATGGACGCACCTCTGGTGTTCCGGTTGTCACGCCAGTGGCACTGCCGGGTAGCTATGTGCGGACGGGATAACCGCTGAAAGCATCTAAGCGGGAAGCCCCCCCCAAGACTAGATCTCCCTGGGAACTAGATTCCCCTAAAGGGCCCACGAAGACTACGTGGTTGATAGGCCGGGTGTGTAAGGTCAGTAATGACTTCAGCTTACCGGTACTAATTGCCCGTGAGGCTTGACCATATAACCTCAAGCAGTCTGCTTGACGGTTGAATGCGATGGAACTGTTCAATCATTGATGTGAACGCGACACTGCGTCGAATCAAAAGACATCCAGACTCAAGAATTCCCTGACGGCCATAGCGAGCGGGAACCACCCGATCCCATTTCGAACTCGGAAGTGAAAACGCTCTGCGCCGATGGTAGTTTCGCCTGTTGCGACGCTAGAGTAGGTCACTGTCAGGGTCCTTATCAGGACAACCCCGTGCTTCGAGAGAGGCACGGGGTTTTTCCTTTTCAGGCGATGCCCAGTTCATGCGTCGCCGGATCGCGGCCGCTGTCCGCGTAGGATCGCCGAGGGCGACTCGCCGTGAAAATCCCGGTAATAGCGGGCGAGAGCCCCCAGATGTTCGAAGCGCCCACGCACGGCGGCTTTCGAGATTGCTGGTGCAGCGCCCGAGCCGAGTTCGTCGCGCACCTGCTGAAAGCGAGCCGGTAGCACCTCGCGTGGACCCATGTCACCCGCGAGGGACGGGTGCTGGGCGAGGCAGAGCGGGTCACGCCGTATCAGGGCCTGCAGGCGCTAACGGTGAACGGCGCCTATGAATTTTATGAAAAGGTCTCGAAGGGCGCGCTGGAGGCCGGCAAGCGCCTCTACCAGGCGACGCCGTGATCCTCGCCGTGATTGCTGACGCCGCCCCATAGCGTGCCGTTCATGGCATCGACCTCGATCGCCATGATCGGACCCGCTGTGCGCGGCTGGAACTCGAGCGTGTAGCCGCGGGAGACGAGATCGCTGCGCACCCAGCGCGGCACCTCGTCGTCGAGCAGCATCCGGCCGGGCTTGCTCGCGTGGTCGCCGAAGGAATCGCGCAGCTGGAAGCTGTTCATGTTGGCGGCCTCGGCCGCCTGCTGCGGCGTCATGCCGAACTCGACGCGGTTCAAGAAGAACTGCAGCAGGTTCTGGTCCTGGCTGTCGCCCCCTTGCACCGCGAAGGCGAGCCAGGGCTTGCCGTCGCGCAGTGCGAGTGCGGGTGTGAGCGTGGCGCGTGGCCGCTTGCCGGGCTCGAGCACGTTGAACGGGTTCTCGCGCGGGTCGAGCACGAAGGACTGCAGGCGTTGAGAGAGCCCGATACCGGTCTTGCCGGCGATCACCGCCGGTACCCAACCGCCGCTCGGCGTCACCGCGACCAGCCAGCCGTCCTTGTCCGCCGCCACCACCGAGGTGGTGCCGCGGTAGAACGCTTCGTGGTCGTCGGGCGGGCCGCCCGCCGTGGGCGGCGAACCCCCTAGGCGCGCCGTAGGCGGCGCATGACCTAGGCGCGCCGTGGGCGGCGCGACGCCACTCGGCGTATAAGGCCGTGGGGCGGTACCGGTGGGCGCGGGGGAGGTGGGTGTCGGCGCGGGCGGCCAGGCGCGCAGCAGGTCGGCGTAAGGGTTCACACCGCCCTGGAAGGGATAGGGGTCGCCCGGGCCCATACGCGGGTCGTTGCGCTCGCCGATGAGCACGGCACGCGCTCTGGCGTAATCTTTGGAGAGCAGGCCGGCGATCGGTTCCTCGGGCGGGAACGCGGGATCGCCGTAATAGAAATCCCGGTCGGCGAACGACAGGTTCATGGCCTGGTAGAGCGTGTGCAGATATCGCGCCGAGTTGTAGCCCATCGACTTCAGGTCGAACTGCTCGAGGATATTGAGCGCCTGCAGCATTACTGGGCCCTGCACCCAGGTATTGAGCTTGTGCACCTCGACGCCGCGATAGGTGGTGCTGCGGGAGGCCTCGATCTTCACCTGCCAACGCGCGAGGTCCTCGCGCGTGATGAGCCCGCCCGCGGCCTGCACCGCCCCGGCGAACTCGGCGGCGATGTCGCCGCGGTAGAAGCGCTCGTAGGCGGCCATGATCGCCTGCTTGCGCGAAGCACCGCGCTTGAGCGCACGTTGCTCGGCCTCGACCAGCTTGCGCAAGGTGGCGGCGAGCTCCGGCTGGCGGAAGATCTCGCCGGCGCGCGGGGCTTCGCGACCGGCCGCGGCGGGCCCGTTGCCGCGGGCGGCGTGGGGCGCACCAGGCTTGAGTGCATGCGGCAGCATCACCCGAGCGCTATCCGGCCATTCTTTGATCTTGGCCTTGTTACGTTCGATGGCGTCGGCAGTCTGTGCTTCGATGGGATAGCCGTCGGCGAGCGTGATCGCGGGCGCGAGCACCTCCGCCAGCGAGAGCTTGCCGTACTCGGCGAGCATCACGAGGATGCCGCCCGGTGTGCCGGGGGTCACGGCGGCCAAGGGGCCGTGCTCGGGCGGGTAGAGCATGCCGCGGCTGCGGAAGAACTCGACCGTGGCGCCGCTCGGCGCGACGCCCAGCGCGTTGATCGCGATCACGCGTTTTTCGACCGGATGCCAGAGCAGCGCCTGTGTCTCGCCGCCCCAGTGCAGCGTGTCCCACATCGTCGCCGTGGCCGCGATCATCGCGCAGGCAGCATCGACCGCATTGCCGCCGCGCTCGAACATCTTCGCCCCGGCGGTCGCGCCCAACGGCTTGCCGGTGATCGCCATCCACTCCTGCCCGTGCAGCGGCGGCTTCTCGGTGCGCTCCTGCGCGGGCACCGGGCCGGCGGCGAGCAGAGCCGCGAGGCCCGAGAGGCCGGCCCACAGCGTCTTCCGCAATGCCGACCGCAACGCCGTCCGCAGCGCCGACGACAGCGGCTCAGAATTCTGTGACATCACGCATCCGCAGCAACCACCCGGCCTCGCCGGCGACGAGCCCGTAGCTCACTTGGCGCATCTTGCCCGAGGGCGCCGCATTGATGTCGCCCGCAGCATAGATGGGGAAGCGCCGGGCCAAAGAATTCTCCACAATAGCGAATTCGTCGTGGCCCGTGTAGCCCTGGGATAGCGTCGCGTCCTCGGCGATGTCGGGCAGGAAGATGGCGCTCAGCGACTTGCCGCAAGCCGCCAGCAGCGATGCCGCAGCGAGGGCGAGGGTGAGGGTGAGGTGGCGGCGCGTCATGTCGGTGATCTCCCGTTGAGGTGGAGCGCTTCCAGAATACCGCGAAACCTACGCGGGATACCCCGCTAGTGACCGGGGAAGGCCACCAGTGTCTGCACCGGCAGGCCCATCGCGCGCAGCCGCGCCGCGCCGCCGAGGTCCGGCAGATCGATGACGAAGGCCGCGGCGACCACCTCAGCGCCGATCGAGCGCAGCAGTTCCAGTGCTGCCAGGGCCGTCCCGCCTGTGGCGATCAGGTCGTCGATCAGGAGCACCCGCTCGCCCGGTGTCACAGCGTCCCGGTGCACCTCGATCTCGTCGGTCCCGTATTCGAGCGCGTAGGCGACGCGCACGGTCTCGTGCGGCAGCTTGCCCTTCTTACGCACCGGCACGAAGCCCGCGCCGAGGCGATGGGCGACGGCACCGCCCAAGATGAAGCCGCGCGCCTCGATGCCGGCGACTTTGGCGATCCGCGCGGCGGCGGGCGCGGCGGCGTACGGTGCCACCAAGGCATCCACCGCGGCCGCGTAGGCGAGCGGATTGCCGAGCAGCGTGGTGATATCGCGGAACTGGATGCCGGGCTTCGGATAGTCCGGTATCGTGCGGATGCTGTGTTCGATCATGACGGCACTTTACACGCGGAACGGAGGCGCAGCGCATGGGTCAGCCGAGGGGTCAGCCGATAGCACATCGTCGCGGGTCGGTCATTGGGGCGCTGCTGCTGTGTGCTCTGGCCGGTTGCGCCGCGCCGTCGCGCGTGCAGCCGTCGCCGGCGGCGCCTCCGTTGGTCGGGCGCGAGACGGTCAACGCCACACTTTGGATGCAGCGAGCGGCGGAGTACCGCATCTCGGCCGAGCAGGTCTACGGGCTCGCCGCTGAGCGCTTGACGACCACGATCGCGGCACCGGGCACGGCCGCAGTCGAACAGCAGGGCGCGGATGCCGCGACACTCGCTCGGCTGCCGACGGCCGTCATCGTCGATCTCGATGAGACCATCCTCGACAACTCCTTCTATCAGGCGCGGCGGGCGCTCGCCGGTGCCGAGTTCGACGACGCGTCTTGGGACGCTTGGATGCTGGAGGGCGCCGCGACGGCCGTACCGGGTGCCGTCGCCTTCCTGCAGGCGGCAAGCCGTGCGGGTCACCGGATCTTCTACCTCACGAACCGATCTTGTCCGCGCGGTACGGCGCCGGGCGCCGCCTGTGCTTCTCGAGCCGCCACGCTCCGTAATCTCGCGGCCTTGGGCGTGCCTGGGGGTGCTGATTCAGACAACTTGCTGCAGCGCGGCGATCGCCCTGAGTGGAACGGATCTGAAAAGATCTCGCGTCGGACCTGGATCGCCGAGCGATATCGCATCGTGGCGCTCGCCGGCGATGATCTTCACGACTTCGTCGATCGCGCCGAATACGCGCGGCGGCGTGCTGAACTCGCGCCGCTGTTCGGCACGCGCTGGTTCCTGCTGCCGAACGCGATGTACGGGTCTTGGGAGCGTGCGATCGTCAGCGGCAGCTGTACGCCCGGCATGGATGCCGCGACCTGCGCCGCAGCCAACATCGCGCGCAAGTACGCGCTGCTCGATCCCGCGCCAGCGCTCTAGGGCCAGCGTCTTAGGGCCAGCGCCTTAGGGGCAGCGCGCGCCGGGCAGTGCGATGTCCACCCAGACCAGTCGATGATCGCTGCTGGTAGCGGCGTCATCGTTCACCCATGCAAAGGCGGGATCGTCCTGCGTCGGCCAGTACACACCTGAGGCGCAGACCGCGAGATCCGCCGAGGGCAGGACATAGTCGGCGCGCAGGTTGCCGGGCGAGTTCGTGCCGCCGTCGGAGAAATCGGCGGTGTCCTCGTTCGGCGGGCCGCGCTGGTGGTCGTTCGCGCCGCCTTGTCGGCGGGCCGCTTCAGCAGCGCCTGCGCTGCGCGGCACCCAGCGCCCTACCGCTGCCTCGCGGTGTACCCGCGGATGTTCGAGCAATTGCCGGATGGCGCCGTTGCGACTGCCGCCATCGACGGTGTCCGCATTGAGATCGCCCGCGATCACGAACGAGGCCTCGACGGCGAGTCCGCCGCGCTGCCCCGCATCGTCGACGAGGTAGCCGTCACGATCCGGCGTCAGGTAGTCCGCCCAGAGCCGGATCTCATCGTGGTTACGGCGGCCGTTACGGTCCTCCGGGCCATCGAAGCCCGGCGGGGTCGGATGACTCGCGAGCAGGTGCAGCACACGCGGCGGCGCACCGGGCGCGGCACCCGGCGCCGCACCTGGCGCCGCGGGCAGTTCGAAGGGCAGGTCCCAGTGGCTCTTCGAGGACAACGGCAACGCCGCGAGCGCGTCCGGGCTGTACCAGTCGGGTGGCAGGTCCGCACCCGGCATGTCCCGCCACAGGAAGTTGCGGAAGCTGCGCACCTGATCGCGGCGCAGCGTCAGGCGCGAGCAGACCAGCATGCTGTACTGCCCGGGGAACAGACCAAAGCCGCGTGCATCGTTGCCGCCACCGATGCGGCCGTCGCGATCGAGGTCGACGCCGCTCGGCAGTCCGGTGTTCGAGGGTGCGCTGAAGAGCGTCGGGCAGGCGAGCGGTTCACGACCGCCTTGGCTCACCGCGAGATAGCCGCGCAGAAAGGCGAGGGCTGCCGGGGCGGGCGGACGCTTCGCATGGTCGTCGTCAACGGCGCCGTCGTAGTCGAATTCATTGATCAGCAGCAGATCGGGGCGCACCTCCTGCAGCACGGCAGCGATCGTCGCAGCTTGGGTGCTGCGTCCCGTGGTGAGTTCCTGCGCGAGCGCACCTGACTCCCGACGATAAAGGCTGACATTGTAGGTGGCGATGCGCAGGGTGCCGGGTGTGGCGGGCGGTGGAGTCGCGCGCGGCGGGGTCACCGGCGGCAGCGTCACGGGCGGCAGCGGCTCCAGCGTCGAGGCCGCCGCTTCGGCGATCGCCAGTACGCAGAGGATGGCGCCGAGGGTGGTCAATAGCTTCGGGTGTCGCATCGACGGGTCCTCCTGCGACCCAAAAAGAAAGGCGGGCCGAGGGGCCCGCCTTCCGGTGGTGGTCGACTCTGCGGTCGGTGATCAGAACTCGTACTTGAGACCGATCTGGATCTGCCAGCGTGAGCGCTCGGTGTTGCGGCTCACGCCGCCCCCCGGACCGTTGACCGATTCCGGATTGAGCAGCGTGGAATTGGCGCCCGAGATCCGGTACTTGGCGCAGGTCAGCACGCCCGCGTTGTCCGACACACCGTTGGCACCGGCGCAGGACACGTCGAACAGACGGGCATCCTCGGCGTACTCGTCGATCACGCCCCAGTCCTCGTCGATGAGGTTCAGGACGTTGGCGATGTCCAAGGTGACCCGCGCCTTGTGGTTCTCGGAGAACGCCGGCAGTTCCTGGCTGAGCTGAAGGTCCCAAAGGTTGATCGACGGGCTCGTGAAGGAGCCGCGTGGGACGATCCCCCCTTGCGGGATGCCGAACTTCGCGGCGATCAGTCGCAGGTTGTCGATGGTTGCCGTGCTGTCGAAGGCCACGAGCGGTGCCGAGGAGAGGGTCACGACGGCGGTCGTGCCGACGAGGGAGGTCGTCGGGGTGCCTGACAGGTCCGGCAGATACGCGAGCTGAGCGCCGCGGGCTACACCGAAGGTCTCGTTGCGGCCAGATCCACCGTTCATGGTGAAGGTGACCGGACGACCCTTGCGGTAATCCGCGAACAGCGAGAAGCGGGTCTCGTAGTTGCCGAACAGGTTCTTGCGCCAGCCGAGCTCTCCCTTGAGGGCGTCGGAGATCTCTTCCTGGCCACGGCCGGAGGTCGCCGTGTTCGGGTCGAGCGCGGCGTATTGGCCGCCGTAGAGCGAGCTGGCGGTGGATGAGAACCGCGCTGAGGCCGAGAACTCATCCGAGTTCTGCTTAGAGTACGAGAGGGACGCGCTGAAGCCGTTCTCGAAGTACTTCGAGACACCCACCGCGGCCGTCCAGATGTCACCGGTCGTCTCCGGGTTGTAGGCCTGGATGTCGCGACCGGATCCCGGGTTGAAGGAGTTGACGGTGGAGCCGGGGACCGCGGTCCGCCGCGCGGTCGTCAAGCCGTCGTAACGAAGGCGGCCGTCCGGCGTGCGGGCTTGCACGCCGTTCACCGACAACGGGACAGCGCGGATGTCACGGAAGGCAAGTCCGTCCTTCGTGTAGACATAGACGGCGGTCGCATTGAGGTTCCAGCCGTCCATGAGCTCCCAGTTGACTGCGAGATTGGTGCGCCAATCGGCGGGCATGTTGAAGTCCGGCGCCATCGAGTTGGTCTCGGAGGTCGGCGAGACCGTCGAGCCGCCGAGCGCGGCCTGGATATTAGCCGGGATGCTCGCGCCGAACGAGGAGTTCACCGGGACGTTCAGCGCCGCCAAACAGACCGCCGGGTTCAAGGCGCAATTCACGGCGCCCGTGGTCTCGGTGATGAAGCCGCCGCCCTGGGCCGCTGTGGCCAAGAGGCTGGTCGCCGCATTCGCTGCGGCGAGCGAACGCTGGAAGACGATGGTGTTATCGAGGATGCCGGTGTTGCTGAACGAGTTCGACAGGAACACGTCAGGCAGACCGCCCGAGAAGAGGCCGACGCCGCCGCTCACCTTGACGTTGTCGATCGGACGCCAATCGAAGGCAAACCGCGGCATCAGCACATCGAGACCGTCGTAGGTGCTCTGGTTGGAGAAGCCGAAACGGTTCACGAAATTGGGGTTGAGCGCCGGCTTGTCGTTCACCGCATAGGTGTCATAACGGAGACCGTAGGTGAGCATCAGCTGATCGGTCGTGTCCCAGGTGTCCTGCAGGAACAACGAGGTGGTGTCGTAGGAGAAGTTCGCCGCCGCGTCGTTCGGGTTGCCCGACAAGGCATTGCGGTAGATGAGTTCGCCGGCGAAACCGTTGGTGAAGTCGCGGATCGAGTCGAAATAGTAGGTGCCGTCGCTGTTGGGCAGGAAGAGGTTGAAGATCTCCTGGCGCTGGTACTGCACACCCGCCTTGTACAGGTGGGTGTCCCGCGCGAGTTCACCCGAGAGCTGGCCTTGGGTGTTTTTGGTGTTGAGGAAGTTCGCGTGCCGGAACTGGTCCGGGCCGAAGCGTACGACGGAGACTGTGTTGGAGCCGTTGCGGCAGGTCAGCGGCTGGTTGGTCGTGCTCGCGGCGTCGAGCGGCGTAGCGGTCGAGCAGACACGGATGTCCGCGAAGTTCTGGCCCGAAGGCGGCTCCTGCAGGCGCGTGTAGTCGCGCTGCGAGAGGCGGACCTCGGTGGAGAAGGTGTCGGTCCAGTCCGAGTTGAGCTGCAGCGAGAGCGTCTCGTCGTTCTCGCCCGTGAGGTACCACTGTGAGTCGAGGCCGGCGCTGCCGGTGCTGAGGTTGGTGCGCTGGATGACGCCCGACTCCGACTTGCGATAGGTCAGGGTGGCGCGCTGGTCATCGGTGATGTTCCAGTCGAGGCGCGCCGTGTACTTCTCGTCGGTGATCGGCTTGGTCAACGGGATGCCGCCGAACGCGAAGGTCGAACGATAGGTGTTGGCGAACACATTGGTGACGGCGTCGATATCCGCCTGTGTCATCGGCGTGCCGCTCGGGCCGTTGATGGCGGTGGCGAAGCCTGCCCCGACGGGACCGACGGAGGTGGCGTCGAGTGACTCGTAGTTCTCGTAGGAGAGCGCGAAGAACAGCGTGTCCTGGATGATCGGGCCGCGGAAGGTGGCGCCGTAGTTGTCCTGCTCGACCAGCGTCTTCACCGTGGTCTGCTTGATCTTGGTGCCGACCAGATCATCGTTCAGGAAGTTCGCGAACACCGAACCGCCGAACTCGTTGGTGCCCTGACGTAGCACGACGTTGATCGCGCCGCCGAGGAAGTCGCCGTTCTCGACATCGAAGGGGACCGCCTGCACCGAGAACTGCTCGACCGAGTCGATGGAGACCGGGCCGCGGCGGGTCGGCAGACCGCCGGTGTTGAGACCGAAGTCGTCCTGCGCCTGCACGCCATCGATGGAGATGCGGTTGGTACGCGGGTTGGAGCCAGCGATCGAGATGCCGCCGTCGCCGCGCAGATTGGCGGAGACCAGGGGGTCACGACGGGCGAGGTCGCGGATATCGCGGTTGATCGAGACGATGGCGTCGATCTGGTCACGGTCGAGGTTAGTGACCGCGCCGATCTCGCTGGCGCTGCGGATGGCCGAGGCTGACACCACGACCTCCATCGTGCCGCCTTCGAGGTTGGCGTTGAGACGGCTGGTCTCACCGACCGTCAGGAACACGTTCTCGTACTTCTCGCCCTTATAACTGTCCGCCGTGATCTCGACGGTGTAGGGGCCGCCGATGCGCAGGCCGCGGGCGTCATACACGCCGCTGGCATTGGTGGTCTGAGCGGAGCGGGTGCCGGTCGGCGTGTGCACGATGGTGACCGTGGCCCCGGGCAGCGCGTTGCCCGCCGTGTCGGTGATCTGGCCGCGCAGCGCCGAGGTGACTTCCTGCGCAAACGCCTGCGGGGCGCTGGCAACGGTCAAAAGGCCGACCAACAGACTGGCAGCAAATTTCCTGAGAAACATGAAGAACCCCGTTTTCTTGCAGACTTCGAACTGAGCTAAGTATGGGCAAACAACATTGAGATTGTATTACGCCCAGTGCGACGGACGCTGAAAAACCGCCAGATACCCCTGATGCTTAAATGTATTATTTACGCAACAGAAAGATTTGCGCCAGCGAACCTGCCCGATCCTTGAGCTCCGCCGGTATCTCAGGCCAAGCCGGTCTCGAGCGCGTGGCGGAAATGCCGCCGGCATAGGGATACGTAGCGATCGTTGCCGCCGATCTCGACCTGGGCGCCCGCGGTCTCCACCCGACCGTCCTCGCGGACCCTGACCACCATCGTCGCCTTGGCGCCGCAGTGGCAGACGGTCTTGAGTTCGACGAGGTTGTCGGCCCAGGCGAGCAGCTGCCCGCTGCCCTCGAAGAGGCGCCCGAGGAAGTCGGTCCGTAGGCCGTAGCAGAGCACCGGGACATCCAGGTCGTCCACGACCTTGGCCAGTTGGCCGACGTGCTCGATGGTGAGGAACTGTGCCTCGTCGACCAACACGCAAGCGAGCGGCGCGTCCGCATGTTCCGCGGCGATCTCGGCATGAAGATCCCGACCCGGTCCGAAATGCCGCGCGTCGGCGCTGATGCCGATCCGCGAGGCGACCCGGCCGGCGGCGCGGTCGTCGAGGCGTGCCGTGTAGAGGATCGTGCGCATGCCGCGCTCGCCGTAGTTGTGGGCGGCCTGCAGCAACGCGGTGGACTTCCCCGCGTTCATCGTCGAGTAATAGAAGTACAGCTTGGCCATGGCGCGTGCGGGGCGCTCGGGCGCCTCAGCCGGCGACGATGCCGACCACGCAGGCCGTCATGCACGAGCCGAGCGTCGCGGCGACGAACGCCGGCCAGGCGAGTTCGGCGAGATCGCCGCGGCGCGAGGGCACCATGGTGCCGATGCCGCTGATCTGGATGCCGATGCTGGCGAGGTTGGCGAAGCCGCAGAGGCCGTAGATCGCGATCAGCCGCGAGCGCTCGGAGAGCGCCTCGGGCGGGATCGCGGACAACTGGATGAAGGCGATGAACTCGTTGAGGACGCTCTTGACCCCGAGCAGCGAGCCGACCGTGGTGGCCTCGGCCCACGGGATGCCCATCAGCCAGGCGATCGGCGAGAAGATCCAGCCTGCGATGCGCTCGAGCGTGACCGCTTCGCCAGCCACCATCGGCAGGAAGCCGACGACGCTGTTGGCGAGCGCGACGAACGCGGTGAGCACGATCAGGATGGCGATGATGTTGAGGTAGAGCGCGAGGCCGTCACTGGTGCCGCGGGTGATGGAGTCCATGGCGCTCGAGTAAATGCGCGGCGGCTCTTGCAGCGTCTGCGTGGCATCGTCGTCGTCCGGGATCATGATGTGGGCGAACAGCACCGCGGCCGGCACCGACATGATCGACTTGGTGATGAGGTGGCCGAGCACGCCCTCGAACTGCGCGCCGAGCATCGCCGAGTAGATGACCATCACCGACCCGGCGATGGTCGCCATGCCGGCGGTCATGACGAGCAGCAGCTCGTAGCGCGACATGCGCTCGAGGTACGGGCGCACCAGGAGCGGCGCCTCGGTCTGGCCGAGGAAAATGTTGGCGGTGGCGACAAGGCCAGCCGGGCCACGCGTGCCGAGCGCGCGCTCGAACAGCCACGAGATGCCGCGGATGATCACCGGCAGGATGCGCCAGTACCAGAGCAGCGCCGACAGCGCCGACATCACGATCACGAGCGGCAGCACCTGGAAGGCGAAGGTGACGACCGCGTTCGGGTTGGTGACGGTGAAGGGCGTGTCGCCACCGCCGAGATGGCCGAACACGAAGGAGCTGCCCTTGAGTGTGGCGGCGCCGAGCGCGCCCACCGCCTGGTTCAGGTAGAGCAGCCCTTCTTTGACGAACGGCGCCTTGAGCAGCAGCAGGCAGATGACGAACTGCAGCACGACGGCGATGCCGACCAGCTTCCAGTTGATGCGGCGGATGTTGCGCGACATCGGCAGCACGAGGGCGATGAAGACGACGATGCCGAGCAGCGCCTGGAGGTAGAGGGTCATTTTAGTTTGATCTCCCGCAGGCGTTCTTGGAGGTATTCTTCGGCGAGGATGGGGGGCAGTGGTTGCGGCCGGCCGGCACCGGTGCACGAGGGCAGGGCGGCGATCGGGAAGTCCGGGTTGAAGTGCAGGAAGAACGGCATCGAGAAGCGCGCGTGCCGGGCGCGCTCGCTCGCGGGGTTGATGACGCGGTGGCTGGTAGATTTCAGCGCGCCGTTGGTCAGCCGTTGCAGCATGTCGCCGACGTTCACCACCATCGAGCCGGGCGCCGGGTTCACCGGGAGCCACTCGCCGCGCCGTGTCTGCACCTGCAGCCCGGGCTCCTCGGCACCAAGCAGCAGCGTGATGACATTGATATCTTCGTGCGCACCGGCGCGTACGCTTTCGGTCGGTTGCGCGGCCATCGGTGGGTAGTGGATGACCCGCAGCACGCTGTTGCCGAGCTCGACCTTGTCCTCGAAGAAATCTGGCGCAAGCCCGAGCACCCGTGCGATCGCGGCGAGCAGCCGGCGGCCGGTGCGGTCGAAGGTCTCGAACATCTCGAGGCAGGTGTCCCGGAACCCTGGGATCTCCGCGATCCAGACATTTCCCGACATGTAGTGTTGGTAGGGGTGCCCGGGGGGGAGCTCCCGGCCGACATGCCAGAATTCCTTGAGGTCGTGGTGGAGCGCACCCTTGGCGGTCTCGATGCCGAATGGCGTGTAGCCGCGCGCGCCGCCACCGCCCGGCACATGGTACCGGCGCTTGTCGGCCTCGGGCCAGGCGAAGAACGCTTTGAAGATGCCGAGGAGGCGGTCGATGAGCGGCTGCGGGATGCCGTGGTCCGCGATGATCACGAAGCCGTGGTCTGCGTAGGCCTGGCCGAGTTCGCGCACGAACTCGTCGCTGTCCGCGGCGGGCAGGCTGAGGGTCGGGATCCGCTCCGTCATGGGCGCATTCTGCACGCTCGGACGGGTCGCGGCGAGACTCCGCAGTCCGGGGGGAGTTAAGCTTGAACCGTCCATGGAAATCCTGCTACCCGCACTGCTGCGCCTGCTCGGCGCTTACCTGCTCGGTTCGCTGAACGGCGCCTTGTTGCTCGGGCGGCTGCGCGGCGTCGATATCCGCACCCAAGGCAGCGGCAATGCAGGGGGCACCAATGCCTTGCGGACCCAGGGACGGTGGTTCGCGCTCGGCGTCGTGATCATCGACATCGCCAAGGCTTGGATCGCCGTCCGCGTGCTCGGCGGTCCGGGGGCTAGTTGGCTTGCGGTGGGCTGCGGCTTCGCGGCAGTGCTGGGGCATGTGTATCCGGTGTTCCACGGGTTCCGCGGCGGCAAGGGCGTGGCGACGCTGCTCGGCACGCTGCTTGCGGTGTCACCCCTGCTGCTCGCCGCCGTGCTCGGTGTCTGGCTCGTGATGATGATGCTGTTCGGCATGGTTGGGCTCGGCTCGATCGTCGCGAGCGCCGCCTTGCCGCTGCTCGCGCTGCTCGGCGTCCGCGGTGGCTGGTTGCCGCCTGAGTTGCTCGTGCCGCTGCTCGGCTTCGGCATCGCTTGTGCGCTGCTCGTGCTCTGGACCCACCGCGCCAATCTCCAGCGCATGCGGGCGGGTACTGAACCGCACGCCAAGCGCCTGTGGCTGCTCGGTCGTCTGCTGGGGTGGACTTGAGTGTGGTGACGGCTGTCGAACCGCTTGCGCAGCGCGTGTTCGTCGCGCTCGCCGATGGCACGGAGCACTCCGGCGCCGCGCTCGCCGAGCGCGCCGGCGTGACCCGCAGCGCGGTGTGGAAGGCCATCGAGTCGCTGCGCGCCGAGGGTCTCGCGATCGAGGGTGCGACCAACCGCGGCTATCGCTTGGCGTCGCCCACTGAAGCGCTCGATGCGGTCGCCTTGCGCGCCGCTTTGTCCCCCTCGACCCGCGCAGGCCTGCGCAACCTCGAGGTCGTTTGGGAGATCGATTCAACCAACGCGGCGCTGCTCGCCTCGCCGCCACCGCCGGTCGGTGCCTGGGATGTGTTGCTCGCCGAAAATCAGCGACAGGGCCGCGGACGCCGCGGTCGCGCTTGGCGCTCGGCGCTCGGCGACAGTCTGTGTCTCTCGCTCGGTACGGCCTTCGAACCCTTGCCGCAGGACTTGCCGGCCGCGACGCTGGTGGTCGGTGTGTGCGTGCTGCGCGCGTTGCGCAGGCGCGGGGGCCACGGTGTGGCGCTCAAGTGGCCGAACGACCTCGTGCTCGCTGAGGTGCCAAGCTTGATGGACGGCTCGATGGACAGCACGCTCAGCAAGGCGGGCGGCATCCTCGTCGAGTTGCGCGCTGAGGCAGGGGGCTGCGCGCAGATGGTGGTGGGCATCGGCCTCAACCTGCGTTGTCCCGCTGCGATCGCCCAGGCGATCGAGCCGGGCGCATTGCCGGCGACGGCGCTGGTGGCTGCCGGTGTCGAGGTCGCATCCCGCAACGCACTCGCGGCAGCGGTGGTTGATGAATGCGTGGCGGGGCTCACGATCTTCGCCGAGCATGGATTTGCGCCGTTCCGCGATGAGTGGCGCGCGGCGGATGCGCTGCTCGGGCGCGCGGTGCGCATCGCGACGGTGGGCGCGAGCGGCGCGTCGTCCGATCGCGCCGGGTCGGTGCGCGAGGGGCACGCCCGGGGCATCGATCCGGCCGGGGCGTTGTTGTTCGAGTCCGCGGATGGCGCGTGCAGCGCCGTGTTGTCGGGTGAAGTCAGCGTGCGGGAACAGCGTTCGTGAGCCGGAGTACGGGTTATGCCGTGGTGCTCGCGCTGGCGCTCGCGAACCTCGGCTACTTCGCGTGGCGCCTCTGGATCGCGCCGCCTGCCGCCGGTTCGGTGCCTTGGCGGGCGCCCGGCGCAGTGGCGGTTCCGGCGGTGTTGCCCGCCGGGATGGGTGCGATAGACCTCGCGGGTGAAGTCCGCGACGATCTCCCCGCCGCGATCCCCGCTGCGATAACGGCGGCTCCGCTCCCGGTTTGTCTGCAACTCGGGCCGTTCGCCGAACCGATCGCGACTGCTGCGGCATTGATCGAGATCCGCAGCCTTGGTTTCGCCCCGACGGTCATCTATCCGTCCGAGGTGGTGCCCCGCCGGTGGGTCGTGCGTATCGACGGCCTGCCCACCGAGGCGGACCAGCAGCGGGTGTTGGCCCGGCTCAAAGCCGCTGGCTTCAGCGATTTCGCCGCTTTGCCGCGCGAGACCCACACCTACGCGGTGTCGCTCGGGGTGTTCTCCGAGCCTTCTCGTGCGGCCCGGCGGTCGGCGCAGATGCAAGCGGCGGGCATCGCGGCGCGCATCGTGCCGCTCTACGCACCGGTCGCCGAGCGATGGCTGCAGGTGACGCTCGATCCGGCGGTGATGCCGGCAGGATTCGCGCCGGGCACCGCGCCGACTGCGGCGCTCGCCGGTGCTTGGCGGGTGCGGGTTTGCGACAGCGTCGCAGCCGAGACCGCTCGATGAGCGCGCCTGGACGCCGCCGGCTGGGTCCGATCGCGGCGGTGGCGTTGGTGGTCGGCAACATCATCGGCTCCGGTATCTTCATGCTGCCGGCGGCGCTCGCTCCTTATGGATGGAACGCCGTGTTCGCCTGGCTCATCACGATCTCTGGCGCGATGTGCCTGGCGTGGGTCTTCGCGCAGCTCGCGGCCCAGTTGCCGCAGGCGGGCGGCGCGCATGGCGTGGTACGGACGACCTTCGGCGATACGCCCGCGTTCTTCACCTCTTGGGGCTACCTCGCGAGCGTGTGGACCGCCAATGCGGCGATCACGGTGGCTGCTGTGAGCTACCTGCAACGGCTGGTCCCGCAGATCGACGCATGGCCGTTCGGGCCGCAGGCCGTCGCACTCTTTTTCATCGTCTTGTTCGCGCTCGGCAACGCGCGGGCATTGGCAGGCGGCATCCAGATCGTCTCGACCCTGATCAAACTGTTGCCGTTCGTCCTCGTGATCGGCTTGGCGGCTTGGTTGATGGCCACCCAGGGTGGCACAGCGCTCGCACCGATCGACACGGTCCCCGTGGAGGCTTCCGCCACGCTGACGGCGGTCGGCATCACGGTGTTCGCGTTGCTCGGCCTCGAGAGCGCTTCCGTGCCGGCGGATGCCATCGACGATCCGGTGCGCAATGTGCCGCGCGCGACGCTGTCGGGCACCGCGGTCGCAGCCGTCGTCACCTTGTTGTCGAGCTGCGCCGTGGCGCTGATGCTGCCGCAGGCGACGCTCGTGTCCTCGACCGCGCCGATCGCCGATTTCATAGGAGTGTTCGTCGGCAGCGGTGCCGGCAGCCTCGTCGCCCTTTGCGCTGTGATCAGCTGCCTCGGCGCCCTCAACGGCTACCTGCTGGTGGGCGCTGAGCTGCCCGCCGCGATGGCGCGCGCCGGTTCGCTGCCCGCATGGTTTAGCCGCGCCAACGCGCGCGGCGTGCCGACCCATGCGCTGTGGGTGGGTGCAGCGGCGTCGGGCGCGTTCGTGTTGGTCGCGCTGTCGCGGCAGGGCGTCGCCGCCTTCGAGTTCGTGGCGCTTGTCTCCACGGTCACGGCGCTGCTGCTCTATGTCGCCGTCTCGACCGCCGCCCTGCGCCTGATGCACGAAGGTCGTGTCGCACGACGCCCCGGCCTCTGTGTCGCCGCACTCGGGGCATTGCTGTTCGCCGGGGTGACGATCTGGAGTTGTGGTATCGAAGCGTTCGCTTGGAGCGCTGCGCTGCTCGTCCTCGGTTGGCCGCTGCGCCGGTGGGCCGCTGCCCGGGCAGGCTCTACGGGAGTAGAATGACCGTCCGGATGCCGGGTTAGCACAGGGGTAGTGCAGCGGTTTTGTAAACCGTTGGTCGGGGGTTCAAATCCCTCACCCGGCACCATAAATCAAGGGCTTAGCTTCTCACCGCCAGCCCGCCGAACCTCATTTTCACCGCCCAAATTGGACGAGGTTTGGACAAGGTTCGGACGTCGTCTACCAATCCAATGATAGACCGTTGGTCGGGCTAGTGCACGGTGCGTTCTGGCGCAGGCAGGGGCAGATTCTCGGAACATTGACCCCACCCCCGGGGTACCCCCGCCAATACAGTTAGGAGTCCCGTAGCAGCGCTTTACACTTGGATGTGGACGAACAGGGCAGGTCGACAGCGATCATAGAATCTCCCGCGTTCCACCCCCTTTTAGAAGCGTAAGGGCCTAGAGGCTGACCCTGTTTGACGTTGGCCGCCTATCACACGGGTCAGTTTTGTGGATTGCGCTGCGTCAAGGCTATCCCGCCGCGGTCTGCGGTATCGATTAGTCCGCCTGTCCTTCGCGTTGAAATGACGCTCGCCCGTACTCAAGGCCGAAGCAACGATCAACCCAACGCTCAGTTGTCGCCACGATGGTCGTTGGTAATTTCATTGCCCCCCCTAGTTGCATGATTGCGCATGGTAAAACTCATGCTATTGGTCCAGTCCCACTACCGTCATGAAAAATTAGCTGTACCACCAATTTACCCCGTGTTAGCGTCGATCGCTGTCCGACTTTACAAAAGTAATTGATGTAGCGTTAGCTGGTCGTGAATCCCCGATGTCTTTTTTCTTTTTCAAAAATATGAGGATGACCGATATGAAACTCATTCCGATACTGGCGCTCGTAGCGTCTTTAGTTTTTACGCCCGCATTTGCAGATAACCACGGGGGCTCTCAAGCGGCAGTCAAAGCCGCCATTGAAGCGTACTGGGCCGCTCGCGCCGCTAAGGACGCCACTGCAGTAGCTGACCTGGAGAGTCGATCTGGCTTGCTTGGCACCAACTCGGACGGTAGCTTTCACAAACCACTTAACGTCTCTACCGCCGAGTCATGGGCGAAGAACATGAAAATAAGTGGAGGTCGTGCAATCCCGTTCTTTATTGAAACAACAGAGCTCTCTCCGACCATTGTGTATGCGCGCTATTACGCTGAGGGTATGACCGGCGAAGGCAGCCGTGTTGTGCCATACCGCAGCAGAGTTACGAGCATCTGGATCAAGGAAAAGGATGGCAAGTGGCGTATGAAATCGAGTCATTTCTC
>CAMAQZ010000006.1 GCA_945860725.1 Klebsiella pneumoniae
CCCGTACTGATGCCGGACGAAGCGGTGTCAGACATTGAGGCGTGCTCCCTTCGGGTCGTAGAACACGGGTGCGCAGACCTCGACCGCGATCTCGCCGCCCGGCATGGGCACCTGCAGCGTCTGCCCGATGCGGGCGCGACCTCCTGCGACCACGGCGAGCGCGATCGAGCGACCGAGGGTGGCGCTCGCGTAGGACGAGGTCACGTGGCCGATGAGCTTCATCGGTGGTGCCTGTCCCGGGGTATCGACAACCTGCGCGCCTTCCTCGAGCACCACGCGCGGGTCGCGAGTCAGCAAGCCCACCAGTTGCTTGCGGTCGGGCGCGTGCATGGCGGGCCGGGCGAGGGCGCGTTTGCCGACGAAGTCGGGCTTCGCCTTGCCGATCGCCCAGGTGAGGCCGACATCGTCCGGCGTGACCGTGCCGTCGGTGTCCTGGCCGATGATGATGAAGCCTTTCTCGGCGCGCAGCACGTGCATGGTCTCGGTGCCGTAGGGCGTGAGCCCGAGCGCCTTGTCGGCTTCGCAGATCGCCTCGAGCGCTGCCGCGCCCTGGTCGCTCGGGACATTGACCTCGAAGCCGAGTTCGCCGGTGAAACTGACGCGGAACAGCATCATCGGCATGCCGCGCAACGTGCCGTGCGCCACCGCCATATGCGGCAGCGCGGCCGCCGAGATATCGAGGCCATCGACGAGCGGTGCCAATAACTCGCGCGCGCGCGGACCCTGCACTGCGATCACCGCCCACTGCTCGGTGGTCGAGGTCAGCCAGACATCGAGATCGGTCCACTCGGTCTGGCGGTAGTCCTCCATCATCGCGAGCACGCGCGCGGCGCCACCGGTGGTCGTCGTGACATGGAACCGGTCTTCGGCGAGCCGCGCCACCACGCCGTCGTCGTAGACGAAACCGTCGTCGCGCAGTAAGACGCCGTACTTGCAGCGGCCCACCGCGAGCTTCGACCAATCGTTGACATAGAAGCGGTCCATGAAGGCGGTCGCACCCGGACCTGCCACCACGATCTTGCCGAGCGTCGAGGCGTCGAACACGCCGCAGCCCTCGCGCACCGCACGACATTCACGCGCCACGGCGGCGTGCATAGTCTCGCCCGCGCGTGGGAAGAAGCGGGCGCGCTTCCACATACCGACATCCTCGAACACCGCGCCTTGGCGGACGGCCCAGCCGTGCATCGGCGTGCGACGCACCGGGTCGAAGATCTCGCCGCGTGCCTGCCCCGCGAAACTTGCGAAGGTCACGGGCGTGTAGGGCATGCGGAAGGTGGTGAGGCCGACCGAGGGAACCGGTTTGCCGAGCTCGCGCGCGGCGTGGTGCAGGGCGTTGAGGTTCGAGGTCTTGCCCTGATCGGTCGCCATGCCGGTCGTCGTGTAGCGCTTGATGTGCTCGATGGATCGAAAGCCCTCGCGGATCGCGAGATCGAGGTCTTTGAGCATCACATCGTGTTGGAAGTCGACGAAGGCCTTGGGGCCCGGTACGGCGGCCTCGGCGCGCGGTAGGCGAGCGGTCGTGGCCGCGGTCAAGTCCTCGATGATCTCAAAGCGGGGTTCCTCGCCCGCGCAGCCTGCAGCGTTCGCCGCCGCAGCGCCCGCAGCGGCGCCGTCCTGCAGCGCGGCGGCGAGACCGCAGAGCAGACCGCGGCAAGCGCCCGCCGACCGTTCGCTCTCGGCCGAGTCGCCCGGGAGATAGGTCTGCAGCGCCTCGTCGTAGCGCAGTTTGCCGCGCGACTGTGAAAAAAGATGGACGCTCGGCACAAAGCCGCCCGCGACGAGCAAGAGGTCGCAGTCGATCGAGCGTTGTCCGGTCGGCAGACCGGCGGCATCGAGGCGGCCGATCTCGACCGCAGACACATGGCCACGGCCGCGCGTCCGCAACACGCGTGCCGCGGTCTCGACGGCGATGCCGGCCTGGCGGAGACGCTGCTGCCAACCGTCCGGTTGGGCGGGCGAGCGGTCCGGACGCAGGTCGACGATCGCAACGACTTGCGCGCCCGCCGCCTGCATCTCGAGTGCGACGCGATAGGCGCTGTCGCAGATCGTGGCGATGACTACCCGGCGGCCTGGCAGTACGGCGTGCTCTTTCAGATAGCGCAGCGCAGCACCCGCGAGCATCACGCCCGGACGGTCGTTACCTGGGAACACCAGCGGCTGTTCGATGGACCCCGTTGCGAGCACCACCCGCTGTGCGCGCACCTGCCAAAGGCGCTCGCGCGCGAGTCCTGCGGGCGGGTCGGACAGATGGTCGGTGATGCGCTCGCTGAGGCCGAGGTGGTTATGCGGGAAGTAGCCGAAGGCGGTGGTGCGCGGCAGCAGCCGGACGCGCGGGTTCTGCCCAAGTTCGGCGATGGCCGCTGTGACCCACTCGACCGCTGCGAGGCCGTCGATGCGTGATCGGTCGTCGCAGAGCAGCGAGCCGCCGAATCGCGGCCGTTCGTCGCAGAGGATCACCCGCGCGCCGCTGCGCGATGCCGCAAGGGCTGCGGCGAGGCCAGCAGGCCCCGCGCCCACCACGAGCACCTCACAGTGCGCGTGCTGCTGCGCGTAGCGATCAGGGTCCGGCAGGCGCGGCGCTTCGCCGAGACCCGCCATGCGGCGGATCAGCGGCTCGTAGAGCCGATGCCAGGCGGTGCGTGGCCACATGAAGGTCTTGTAGTAGAAGCCCGCGGGCAGCAACGGCGAAAACAGCTCGGTCAAACGCCCGAGATCGAAGCGCAGGCTCGGCCAGCGGTTCTGGCTGACGGCGCAGAGACCGTCGTAGAGTTCGATCTGCGTCGCACGCAGGTTGGGCGTCGAGCGCGCGGCGTCGCGGCGCACGGTGACGAGCGCCGAGGGTTCCTCGGGGCCTGCCGTCATGATGCCGCGCGGTCGGTGATATTTGAACGAGCGGCCGACGAGATGTACGCCGTTGGCGAGCAGCGCCGAGGCCAAGGTGTCGCCCTGCAGCCCTTCGTAGAACTTGCCGTCGAAGCTGAAGCGGAGTGTGCGGTCGCGGCCCAGTTGGCCGCCCGTCGGCAGGCGCGCGACGCTCATCGCAGTCCCTCGGGCCGCTTTTCACCGGGTTTGTAGGTCGCGATGAAGCGGTCGGTGGTGGTGTCGCGAAGCGCATTGAAGAACCGTCCGCAGCCACGCGTGTGCCGCCAACGCTCGGCGTGGACGCCCTTCGCATTGGTGCGCAGGTAGAGGTAGGCCGCCCAATCGTCATCGCTCACCGCGGCGGGATCTGCAGGACGCGCGATGTGGGCTTCACCGCCATAGGCGAACTCGGGTTCCGGGCGTTCACCGCAATAGGGGCAACGGATGAGCAGCATGGCGGGCTCAGTGCGCGACGGCCGCGGCAGCGGCTTCGTCGATGAGATGCCCTTCGCGGAAGCGGTCGAGCGTGAAGGGCGCGTTGATGGGATGCGGCTCGTCGTGCGCGAGCGTCCACGCGAACACATGCGCGGAGCCGGGCGTCGCCTTGAAGCCGCCCGTACCCCAGCCGCAATTGACATAGAGCCCCGGGACCGGCGTCTTGCCGATGATGGGCGAGCGGTCGGGTGTGACATCGACGATGCCGCCCCAATTACGCAGCACACGCATGCGGCGGAACATCGGGAACAGTTCGCAGATCGCCTCGAGCGTGTGCATGTTGACGTGCAACGCACCCCGTTGGGTATACGAGGTGTACGCATCGGTGCCGGCGCCGATCACGAGCTCGCCCTTGTCCGACTGGCTGATATAGGCATGGATGCCGTTCGACATCACGACGCAGGGGAACACCGGCTTGATGGGCTCTGAGACCAGTGCCTGGAGCGGGAAGCTCTCGAGCGGGACTCGCACGCCCGCCATGCCGAGCACGACACTCGTGTTGCCGGCGGCGACCACGCCCACCTTACGGCTGCGGATGACGCCACGGGTGGTCTCGAGTGCCTCGACCGCGCCGCCCGCATCACGACGGATGCCGGTGACCTCGCAGTTCTCGATGATGTCGACGCCGAGCGCGTCGGCGGCGCGCGCGTAGCCCCAGGCGACGGCGTCATGGCGGGCCGTGCCGCCCCGGCGCTGCAGCGCGGCTCCGAGCACCGGGTAGCGCAAGCCCGGGTCGATGTTGAGCGGCGGGCAGAAGGCCTTGGCGTCCTCGGGTGTCAGCCATTCGTTGTCGACGCCGTTGCAGCGGTTGGCGTGGATATGACGCTGCGCGACCTGCACATCGTGCACGGTGTGGGCGAGCATCATCACGCCGCGCGGCGAGAACATGACGTTGTAGTTGAGGACCTGCGAGAGGTGCCCCCACATCTTCACCGAGTAGTCGTAGAGGCGAGCGCTCTCGTCGAAGAGATAATTGGAGCGGATGATGGTGGTGTTGCGGCCCGTGTTGCCGCCGCCGATCCAACCCTTCTCGATCACAGCGATGCGGGTGAGACCGTGCTCGGCGGCGAGGTAATAGGCCGTACCGAGCCCATGGCCGCCGCCGCCGACGATGATCGCGTCGTACTCGGGCTGCGGCTGCGCACTGCGCCACTGCTCGCGCCAGCCCTGGTGCTTACCCAGGCTGTTCCAGAGCAGCGAGAATCCAGAGAAGCGTTGGCGTGACATCGTCCGCTCCGCCCTCAGGCGCGCAGGTCGGCGTTGGCCGGGTCGTAGGGCGACTCGATCACCACCGTGGCGCGTTTGCGCTCACCCAGGATCTCGATCGAGAGTTCCGTGCCGACCTCGGCGAACTCGGGTGCGATATAGCCGATGGCCAGGCTCTTCTGCAGCACGTGGCCGTAGTAGCCGGCCGTCGCGCGTCCGACGATCCGGCCGTCTGCCGCGAACAGCGGCTCGTTGCCGAGCGGATCGGCGTCGGTGACGCCGTGGACCTCGAGTGTGATGAAGCGGTGCGGGACGCCTGCCGCGAGCTGCTGCTCGAGCGCGGCCTTGCCGATGAAGTCGCCCTTGTTCATGCGAACGAAGCGGTCGAGTCCCGCCTCGAAGGGGGTGTAGTCGCGGGTGAGGTCGCTCCCCCACATGCGGTAGGACTTCTCCATGCGCAGCGATTCCATGGCGCGCATGCCGGCCATGCCGATGCCGAACTCCGCCCCGGCCTTGAAGAGCGCCTCGAAGAGATGGTGTGCGTACTCGATGGGGAAGTGCAGCTCCCAGCCGAGCGACCCGACAAAATTGACGCGCAGCACGTAGACATCGGTCGCCATGCAGACCTCGCAGACCTGCCCCGTAAGCCAAGGGAAGGACGCGTTGTCGAGCAGAGTGTCGGTGAGCTTCGCAAGCACATCGCGCGAACGCGGCCCGGCGAGCACGAAGCAGCCGCGTTGCAGGGTGATGTTGCTGAGCTGCACCGAGCCGTCGGTCGGCAGGTGTTTCTGCAGGTAGTCGGCGTCGTAGCGCTCGGCGGCGCCGGCGCTGACCACATAGAACTCGTCCGGGCCGAGCTTGGTGATGGTGAATTCGCTGCGGATGCCGCCGCGCTTGGTGAGGGCGTGGCAGAGCGCCATGCGGCCGACTTTGGTCGGCACCTTGTTGGCGACGAGGTGGTCGAGCCAAGCCTCGGCGCCGGGGCCGCGCACGGTGTGCTTGGCGAACGGGGTGAGGTCGATCACGCCCGCGGCGCTGCGCAGACGGCGGCACTCGTTGCCGACATGCTCGAAGTAGTTGCTGCGGCGGAAGCTCCAATGGTCGCGCGGCTCGACGCCCGGCGGCGCGAACCAGTTGGCGCGCTCCCAACCATAGCGCTGACCGAACACCGCGCCCATGCCCTTGAGTTTCTCGTAGATGGGGCTGGTCTTGAGGGGGCGCGCGTCCTCGCGTTCTTCGTCTGGGTAGTGGATCGTGAAGACGTTGCGGTAGGTCTCCTCGTTCTTGCTGACCACGAACCGCTTGCTGGTATAGGGGCCGTAGCGGCGCGGGTCGACCGCCAGCATGTCGATGCCGGGCTCGCCCTCGACGATCCACTCGGCGAGCTGCCATCCCGAGCCACCCGCGGCCGTGATGCCGAAGCTATGTCCTTCGCTCAGCCAAAGATTGCGCACGCCCCACGCCGGGCCGATGAGCGGGCTGCCATCTGGCGTGTAGGAGATTGGGCCGTTGACGATGTCCTTGATGCCGCAGTGTTCGAGCGCAGGTACGCGTCGCTGCGCGGCTTCGATGTGCGGCAGCAGCCGATCCAGGTCGCCCTCGAAGAGATCCTTGCCGAACCATTCGGGCACACCGTCGACGAAGCGGGCGGGTGCACCGGCTTCGTAGGGGCCGAGGATCCAGCCCAAGCGCTCCTCGCGCAGGTAATAGGATTGATCCGACTCGCGCAGCACCGCGAGTTCGCGGCCGCCCGCAGCGCGGTAGGCCTTCAGTTCGGGCGATTCCTCGTAGACGATGTACTGGTGCTCGACCGGGATAGCGGGCACGTTGATGCCGAACATCCGGCCGGTCTGGCGTGCGTAGTTGCCGGTCGCGCAGACCACATGCTCGGCGATGATCTCGCCTTTGTTGGTCTGCAGACGCCACTCGCCGGACGGTGTGCGGCTGACGCCGGTGACCTCGGTGTGCTCGTAGATCTCTGCGCCGCGCGCGCGTGCGCCTTTGCGCAGCGCCATCGTGAGATCGGCGGGCGCAATGTGTCCGTCGTCGGGATGGTAGAGGGCGCCGACGATGGGCGGCGTGCCGTCCTTACCGCCCAGCTCCACCAAGGGCCAGAGTTTTTTGACCTCTTCTGGGCCGATGACCTGGAACGGGACGCCGATGGTGTTGGCGGTGCCGCAGTATTTCAGGTACTCGTCCATGCGCTCGCGGTTGGTCGCGAGGCGCAGGTTGCCGGTCACATGGAAGCTCACATCCTGGCCCGTCTCAGCCGGCAGGCGCTTGTAAAGATCGACCGAATATTTGTGCAGTTGGCCGACCGTATAGCTCATATTAAAGAGCGGCAGCAGCCCTGCGGCATGCCAAGTGGACCCGGCGGTGAGTTCCGAGCGCTCGAGGAGCACGACGTCCGACCAACCCTTGAGGGTGAGGTGGTACAGGGTGCTGACGCCCACAGCACCGCCGCCGATGACCACCACTCTGGCATGTGTTTTCATTCGACCAGAGTGTAGCCGCGGATGCCTGCGCCACCAATCCAAATGCGACGGTCAGCTGTCCGAATTGGACATCTTCTTGCGGGCGAACCTATACTTGCGGCGTCGTGGACGACCTCCCAATCAGCAAGCGGACCTACGCGTTCCTCACCTTGCCCAATTACTCGCTGATCGCGCTCACCAACGCCATCGAGCCGTTGCGCATGGCGAACCGGGTCGCAAACCGCACCCTCTACGATTGGCACATCGTCTCCCTCAAGGGCGACCCGGCGGTCGCGAGCAGCGGCCTCCAGATGACCCCCACCATCGCCTTGGCTGACCTTGGCAAGGTCGACATTCTGTTCGTCTGCGGCGGCATCGATGTCCGCGACAGCGTCTCGGCGCAGCTCGCCAAAGCGCTGCGGCGCCGGGCGGACGCGGGCGGCGCCCTGGGGTCACTGTGCACCGGTGGATACATCCTCGCGCGTGCCGGACTGTTGAACCGCTACCGGGCCGCGATTCATTGGGAGAACGGGCACGCGCTGCGCGAGGAGTTCCCGTTGGTGGCGCTCACTTCGCAGGTCTTCACCATCGACCGCGACCGCTACACCTGTTCCGGCGGTACCGCGCCGCTCGATCTGATGTTGAACCTCATCGAGCTTCAGCACGGACGGCACATCTCGCACCAGGTGTCCGAGCAGTTCGTGCTGGAGCGGGTGCGTGACTCGCAAGACAGTCAGTATGTCCCGCTGCGCGCCCAACTCGGCTTCACCCACCACGGTCTCACCAAAGTCGCAAAACTGATGGAGGAGAACATCGAGAAGCCGCTGTCGCTCGATGCCATCGCGAGGCGTACCGGGTTGTCCCGGCGGCAGATCGAGCGTTTGTTCCAGCGGTACCTCCGCTGCGTCCCGAAGCGCTATTACATGGACCTGCGATTGCGACGGGCTCGGGAGCTGCTGCTGCAGACCGGTATGCCGATCATGGAGGTCACGGCTTCGTGCGGGTTCCAGTCGCCGCCGCATTTCTCGAGGTGCTATCGACAGCATTTCGGCCGACCCCCCAGCGCCGAACGGCGCCGCCCCCCCGTCGCTCAGCCGATGTCGCCATCGGGCAATTAGCTGTCGCTAAAGGTAAAGTTTCCCAGTCTTTCCACGCTTACCATTCCACCAAGCCGCTGCGATGGCATCACCGAGGCCTGAAATGTCTGACACTGAAGGCGAATTCGACCTGCGTACGCTCGACGATGCTGAACTCGTCGAGCAGGTCCACGACGATCTCTACAACGGCATGAGGCCGGAGGTGGTGCTCGCCACCCGTATCTTCCTCGAACGTGGTTGGGGGCCTAGCGAGGTCCTGAACGATGCGCTCGTCGAAGGCATGCGGGTCGTCGGTGTCGATTTCCGTGACGGCATCTTGTTCGTGCCGGAAGTGCTGCTCGCAGCCAATGCCATGAAGGGCGGGATGGAGATCCTGCGCCCGCTGCTTGCCGAGACCGGCGCCGAGCCGATCGGCAAGGTCGTCATCGGCACCGTCAAAGGTGACATCCACGACATCGGCAAGAACCTTGTCGGGATGATGCTCGAGGGCGCAGGCTTCGAGGTCATCGACATCGGCATCAACAACGCCGTCGAGAAATATCTCGACGCGCTCGAGCTGCACAAGCCGGACATCCTCGGCATGTCGGCGCTGCTGACGACCACGATGCCCTACATGAAGGTCGTGATCGACACCCTGAAACAGAAGAACCTGCGCGAGAAGTACATCGTGCTGGTCGGCGGTGCGCCGCTCAACGACGAGTTCGGCAAGGCGGTGGGTGCAGATGCCTATTGCCGCGATGCTGCGGTCGCCGTGGAGACTGCCAAGGCGCTGATAGCGGCGAAGCGCGCCGCCGCGCGCGCTCACTGACATCGCGCGCGTGGCCACGGCCGGCCGCAAGCTCGTCATCGCCTGTGGCGCCCTCGCTCACGAGGTAGCAGCCTTGCGGCACAGCTATAGTTGGCTCGAACTCGATGTACACTGCCTGCCCCCTGAGCTGCACAACCGGCCTGAGCGCATCGCGCCGGCGGTGAGATCAGCGATCGACGCACACCGCGACGACTATGCCGAGATCTTTGTGGCCTATGCCGACTGCGGCACGAGCGGTGCGCTCGATGCGGTGCTGCGCGAGGCGGGCGTGGAACGGATAGCCGGCGTGCATTGCTATCAGTTCTTCGCGGGGGTCGACGCCTTCGCGGAGCTCTGCGACAGCGAGCCTGGCAGCTTCTTCCTCACCGATTTCCTCGTCAGGCACTTCGATCGTCTCGTCTTCCGCGGGCTCGGTCTCGACCGGCATCCCGAACTGCAAAGCCAGTACTTCGGGAATTACCGCCGACTCGTCTACCTCGGTCAGCGTGTGGACGCCGATAACGCCGCAGCCGCAGAGCTGATCGCCGGCCGACTCGGCCTCGAATACCATTTCCGTCACACCGGTTACGGCGGGTTGGAGCACAGCCTGCGCCGTTTCGTCGCCAGGGAGGCGCAGATATAGGATGGCCAGTCTGATCATCATCTCTTGGCGCGATATCCCGTCTCAGGTCGTCATCAGGCACGGGCGTGAAACCTCCAAGATCATGCTCTCGGCTCGCTTCCAGGAAGCGGTCGACCGAGCGGCGATGCGTGCCGGTAAGGGTGGCTCGGATGCATACATCTCCGAGTGGACGCGCAGCGCGCCGGTGCCCTGCGGCGAAGACCTGCAGGCCGAGGCGGCTGCAGCGGCAGCGGCCCTCGAGGCCCGGTACACTGACGAGGACCTCGATCGGCTCATCCGCGCCAAGGGTCTGGCGGCACCCGTCGCCGAGGGTTGAGCATGTACCGCGCGCGTCTTTGGTCGGTTCGGCATGCGCGCGGTCTCAACCGCCTCTACCGCGCACTCGAAGACCTGTTGGTCAGGCTGCGTCCGCTCATGCGGGTGGTCGGGGACAAACGGCTCGAACGGCCGTTCGCAGCGCTCGAGCGAGGCACCAAGGGTTTCCTTTTCGACTGCAAGATGTGTGGCCAGTGTGTGCTCAGTTCGACCGGCATGTCCTGCCCAATGAATTGTCCCAAGCAGCTGCGCAACGGCCCTTGCGGCGGCGTGCGAGCCGACGGCAACTGCGAAGTGCTCCCCGACATGAGGTGCGTGTGGGTCGCGGCATGGGAGGGCGGTCAGCGCATCCCGGGTGGTGTCGAGTCGCTGCGCACCATACAGTTCGCGGTCGATCGCCGCCTCGAAGGCCGATCGTCGTGGCTACGCGCACTGCGCCAGCGGCTGGGCGAAGAGCAGTAGGTCTCGACCCATGAAGTTCCACGACGAACCGGCGCCGGGAGCGCCGCTGCCGATCCTGCCGGGACACGTCTCACCAGGTCGTCTCGAGCGCGTGCTGCGCGCCGGCAGCTTCACTGTCACGGCTGAGCTGGCACCGCCCGATTCCGCTGATCCGGAGGAGGTCTACGCCCGGGCGCGCATCTTCGACGGCTATGTGGATGCGATCAACGCGACCGACGGCAGCGGCGCCAACTGTCACATGTCGAGCATGGGCGTGTGTGCGCTGCTGACCCGCGCGGGCTACGCGCCGATCATGCAGGTCTCTTGTCGTGACCGAAACCGCATCGGCATCCAGGGCGACATCCTCGGTGCCGCCGCGATGGGCGTCTGCAATGTGCTGTGCCTGACGGGCGATGGCGTGCAGGCAGGCGATCACCCGCAAGCGAAGCCTGTGTTCGATCTCGACAGCATCTCTCTGCTCGGTATCGCCCGCACTTTGCGCGACGAGCAGCGCTTCCAAAGCGGGCGTAAGCTCACCACGGCGCCTCGGGTGTTCCTCGGCGCGGCGGAGAATCCGTCAGCGCTGCCGCACGACTGGCGTGCGCTGCGGCTCCTCAAGAAGATCGAAGCCGGCGCGCAGTTCATCCAGACCCAATATTGCTACGACATGCCGCTGCTGCGTGCCTTCCTGCGAAGGCTTGCAGATCTGGGGGCGCTCGACAAGGTGTTCTTGCTGATCGGCGTCGGGCCGTTGCGCTCGGCCAAGGCGGCCGACTGGATGCGCACCAATGTGCCCGGCATCCACATCCCCGATGCGCTGGTGGAGCGGCTCCGTGGTGCGAAGGACCCGGTCCGTGAGGGCCGCGACATCTGCATCGAGATCATCCAAGAGGTCCGTGCCATGAACGGCGTGCACGGCGTGCATGTCATGGCCTACCGCCAGGAAGAATCGGTGGCGGAGATCATCGACCGGTCCGGCGTGCTCGCCGGACGGGTGCCTTGGTACCCCGGACGGGACCGGGAACCACAACGAATGGACATAGAGGACGAAGTGACCCCATGACCGACACGATCATCAGCTCAGCGACCAAAGAGGTCGTCATCGGCTTCCACCGGCCGTTTGTCATCATCGGTGAGCGCATCAACCCGACCGGCCGCAAGATCCTCGCCGCCGAGATGGCGGCGGGCGATTATTCGCGGGTCATCTCCGATGCGCTCGCGCAGGTGCAGGCCGGCGCGCACATGCTCGATGTCAACGCGGGCATCCCGCTCGCCGATGAGCCCGCGATCTTGGCGCAGGCCGTGCTGATCGTGCAGTCGATTACCGATGTGCCGCTCTCGATCGACTCGTCGATCGTGGCGGCGCTCGAGGCAGGTCTGGCGGTCTACAAGGGCAAGGCCTTGGTCAATTCCGTGACCGGTGAGGAGGAGCGCCTCGAACAGGTGTTGCCGCTCGTCAAGAAATACGGTGCGGCGGTGGTCGCCATATCGAACGACGAGACCGGGATCTCCGAAGACCCGGATGTGCGCTTTGCGGTCGCCAAAAAGATCGTCGAGCGTGCCGCGGATTACGGCATCCCGCGCAGCGATGTGGTGGTGGATCCGTTGGTGATGCCCATCGGCGCGATCAACCAAGCCGGCGTGCAGGTGATGCGTCTGGTGCGACGCCTGCGCGATGAGCTCAAGGTCAATACGACCTGCGGCGCCTCCAACGTGAGCTTCGGGCTGCCCAACCGCGATGGTATTAACGCGGCCTTCCTGACGATGGCGATCGCCTCCGGGATGACCTCGGCGATCACCAATCCGTTGCACGGCGACACGGTGCGCGCTTGCATGGGTGCGGACGTGATGATGGGGCACGACCCCGATTGTCTGCGCTGGATCCGCAGGTTCCGCGAGCTGCCGCCGGCGGGTGCTGCCGGCGATAACCCCGCAGCCCGTGGTCGTCGCGAGGGCGGTGCCCGTCGTCGCACTGCGTCGGGCGGCGATGCACCGGCTTAAGGAAGACTCCTGTGAGTGAAACTGACGCACTTGTCGTGTTCCTGCCCTCCGGCAAGCGCGGGAGGTTCCCGCTCGGCACGCCGCTCCTGCAGGCGGCGCGCGAGCTCGGGGTCGACATCGACTCCGTCTGCGGCGGACGCGGTATCTGCGGTCGTTGCCAAGTGGTGGTCGCCGCAGGCGAGTTCGCCAAGCACGGCGTACGCTCGGGCGAGTCCAGCGTCACGGCGCCCGCCGAGGTCGAGGCGCGCAGCACCCGTCGCAAGGTGCTCAAAGCCGGTCAGCGGCTCTCCTGTCAGGCGAAAGTCTGCAGCGATGTGGTGGTCGATGTGCCGCCGTCGAGCCAAGTCCACCGTCAGGTCGTGCGCAAGGCCGCAGAAGTGCGTGCGATCGACCTCAATCCCCTCGTCCGTTTGCATTATGTCGAGGTCCGCGAGCCTGACATGCACGATCCCTCGGGTGACCTGCGTCGTCTCTCTGAAGCGCTCGAGCGCGAATGGCAGCTCACCGGTCTCGGCATCGAGCTCAGTGTGCTGCGAGCGCTGCAAGCGACGCTGCGGGCAGGCGAGTGGAAGGTGACGGCAGCGGTGCAGGCGGGGCGTCAGATCATCGGTTTGTGGCCGGGCTTCCACGAGCGGGCGCTCGGCATGGCGGTCGATGTGGGTTCGACGACCATCGCAGCGCATCTTTGCGACCTCGCGACCGGCGAAGTGGTGGCGTCGTCCGGGATGATGAACCCGCAGATCCGCTTCGGTGAAGACCTCATGAGCCGCGTCTCCTACGCGATGATGAACCCTGGTGGCGCGGAGCAGATGACGCTCGCCGTCCGCGCGGCGCTGTCCGAACTTGCACGCGATGTGGCGGGCGAAGCGGGCGCGGTACCTCAGGACATCCTTGCGCTCACGCTGGTCGGCAACCCGATCATGCATCACCTGGTACTCGGTCTCGATCCGACCGAACTTGGCGGCGCACCGTTCGCACTCGCCACCGACCAGGCCATCGAGCAGCCCGCCGCCGCGCTCGGCATCGAGGTGCACCCGAACGCGCAGGTCTACGTTTTGCCGTGCATCGCAGGCCATGTCGGCGCCGACACAGCCGGCATGATCCTCGCTGAGCGTCCTGATCTCGGCGATCCGGTGACGCTGTTGGTCGATGTCGGCACCAATGCCGAGATCGTGCTCGGCAACCGTGCGCGCTTGCTCGCCTGCTCGAGCCCGACCGGTCCTGCGTTTGAGGGCGCGCAGATCAGCTGCGGCCAGCGCGCGGCGCCCGGCGCCATCGAGCGCGTGCGCATCGATCCGGTGACGCTCGAGCCGCGCTTCAAGGTCATCGGCTGCGACCTCTGGTCGGACGACCCGGGATTCGCGGAAGCCACGAAGTCGACCGGTGTCACCGGCATCTGCGGGTCGGGCATCATCGAGGTGATCGCCGAGATGTACCTCTCGGGCGTCATCAACCAGGATGGCGTGGTCGACGGCAGCTTCGTCGCGAGAAGCGATCGGATCGAACCCGCTGACCGGACTTTCTCGTATGTGCTGCACCGCGGGGCGGTGACGCTCGCCATCACCCAGACCGATGTGCGTGCGATCCAGCTTGCGAAGGCCGCACTTTATGCGGGTGTGCGCTTGCTGATGGAGGAACTGGGCATCGAGCGCGTCGATCGTATCCGGTTGGCCGGCGCCTTCGGGGCGCACATCGACACCAAGTACGCGATGGTGCTCGGCATGATCCCGGACTGCGATCTTGCGCAGGTCGCCTCCGCCGGCAACGCAGCGGGCACCGGGGCGCGCATCGCGCTCCTCGATACGCACTCGCGCGCGGTCATCGAACAGTTGGTGCGCCGTGTCGAGAAGATCGAGACGGCCATCGAGCCGCGATTCCAGGCGCATTTCGTTGAGGCGATGGCGATCCCGCACAAGCACTTGCCGAACCCCGAGCTCTCCAAGGTCGTGACGCTGCCCGCGCCCAAGGAATCAGCGGCGCAGGCCGGCGCCGCGCGCGGGCGACGCAGCCGCAGGCCGGGGTGATCGGGGCGTCGACTCGGCGGGCCGACTCGGCGCTCAGATGAACGGCAGGTCGGTGAGCGTGCCCGTCTGCATGACGCCGCCGATACTCGCCTGTAAGCGCTCGCCGATCGCGCAGCTCCGGTCGATAAGTGCGAAGCCGATGTTCTTGCGCAAGCGGTAAGAAAAGACACAGTTGGTCAGGTCACCGACTTTTCGGCCGTCTCTGAAGATCGGATTCCATAGAAATCCCGGGCTTACCGGATCGCCGGCGTCGAGGATCATACCCAGCGTGTGGCGGCGTGGGCCTTCGGCAGCGATACGGCGTAACGCGGTGATGCCGATCGTGTCGTCGGGCACCTCGAGGTCGAGGTAGTTGCCCATGCGCACCTCGAAGGGGTTGGTGCTGCCATCGGTGTCGCCGCCGTAGGAGATCAGCCCCGACTCGACGCGTTCACACCAGTTCGGGCCGCCCGGACCGATGCCGTACGGTCGTCCCGCTTCCTTGAAGATCGCCCATAAGCGGTTGCCCTCGCTACCCTCGCGGAGGTAAATCTCGAAACCGCCTTGCTTAGACCACCCGGATCTTTGTACGACGACGGGGATGCCGTCGATCGCCGTCTCGCGGAACCAGAAATATTTGAGGCTGCGCACCCACTCGCCACAGACGGCCGCCACCACGTCCTCGGCTCTGGGTCCCTGCAGCGCCATCGGTGAGACATCCGGCTCGCTGACCTCGACCCGCAGGCCGCGCTCCGCAGCGACAGCGCTCGCCCAAAACCAGATATTGGAATCGGCGATCGAGAGCCAGAAGAGATCGTCTGCGAGCTTGAGGCAGATGGGGTCGTTGATCAGCACACCGCGGTGGTCGCAGAGCGGCACATACTTTCCCTGACCGGCTTGCTGCCGAGAAAGGTCGCGCGGCGCGAGGATCTGTACCAGTTTCGCGGCATCCGGTCCCCGCAGTTGTACCTGGCGTTCGACCGCGACATCCCACTGGCTCACCCCCTCGATCAGTCGCCAATACTCGGCGTGGGGATCACCGTATGCCGTCGGCATGAGCATGTGATTGTAGGTCGTGAACGCGGTCACGCCCTCTGCCAGCGTGGCTTCGAAGAACGGTGAGGGTCGCAGTCGGGCAGAGGGGGTGATGCTGAACACGGTCGACTCCGGTCTTGGCTGAGTTGGACGGTTGCGGGATCGCGCTTGGGGGCGAGGCGCTACGAATTTGAGTATCCTACAGACGTGAATGATCTGTCTTCGGCTTCCGCCACCGCTTCCCATAAACGGAGTCATCGTTGACATCGCCACGCCTCCCGGGCTTCGACACGCTCAGCCTCCATGCCGGTCAGCGGCCCGACCCCAGTACGGGTGCGCGGGCGACGCCGATCTTCCAGACCGCCGCCTACGTCTTTCAAGACACCGACCAGGCCGCCTCGCTCTTCAACATGGAGCGCGCGGGGCATGTCTATTCGCGCGTTTCCAACCCGACGACCGCCGTGCTGGAGGAACGCATCGCCGCGCTGGACGGCGGGATCGGCGCTCTCGCCACCGCGAGCGGTCAGGCGGCGCTGCACTTGGCAGTGTCGACCTTAGCCGGTGCTGGATCCCATGTTCTCGCGAGCCGATCGCTCTACGGTGGGTCGCACAACCTCCTGCACTACACGCTGCGCCGCTTCGGCCTCGACACGAGCTTCGTCGATCCACGCGATCTCGACGCCTGGCGCGCCGGTATCCGGCCGACGACCCGGCTGCTGTTCGCCGAGACGCTCGGTAACCCGGGCCTCGATGTGCTCAATGTCCCGGCGGTGGCGCAGATCGCCCACGAGGCAGGGTTGCCTTTGTTGGTCGATAGCACGTTCACGACGCCTTATCTGCAGCGACCGTTCGACTTCGGTGCCGACCTCGTGATGCATTCGGCGACCAAGTTCTTGGGCGGACATGGTGTCGCCATCGGCGGTCTGCTGGTCGACAGCGGCGCCTTCGATTGGGAGCGCTCCGGGCGGTTCCCCGAGCTCACCGAACCCTATATCGGGTTCCATGGCATGGACTTCCAAGAGGAATCGACGGTCGCCGCGTTCCTGCTGCGGGCACGGCGTGAGGGCTTGCGGGACTTCGGCGCCTGCATGGCACCGTTCACGGCCTTCCAACTGCTGCAAGGCATCGAGACCTTATCCTTGAGGATGGAGCGGCATGTCACCAACACCCGTGCGGTGGTTGGCTTCCTGGCATCGCACGCGGCGGTCGAGTCCGTGAACCATCCGGAACTGCCGTCTCACCCGGATCACGCGCTTGCCCGGACTCTGCTGCCGAAAGGTTGTGGCGCCGTGTTCACCTTCGAGATCCGTGGCGGTCGACCGGCGGGCCGCAAGTTCATCGAATCACTCAGACTGTTCTCGCATCTCGCCAATGTCGGTGATGCCAAGTCGCTCGTCATCCATCCGGCGACCACCACCCATTTCCGTTTGGACGATGCGGCATTGCGTGCGTCTGGCATTGGGCCCGGGACCGTGCGGCTCTCGGTCGGTCTCGAGGATCATGCCGACTTGATCGACGATCTTGCGCAGGCGCTGCGCGCCTCGCAGAAGATCTGAAGGGAGACGCGATGCAAGTCGAACTCGATGGCCATGCGGCTTGGGTCTACACCGGTGGTAAGCCCTTCGATCCGAGCTTGCCGGTGGTGCTCTTCATACACGGCGCTTCGCACGATCACAGCGTGTGGGCGTTGCAGAGCCGCTATCTCGCGCATCACGGCCGTGCGGTGTTGGCGGTGGATCTGCCCGGACACGGCCGCTCGGGCGGCGGTCCTTTGCTGAGCATCGAAGCCCTCGCGGATTGGATCGCCCGGCTGCTCGGTGCGGTCGGTGTCGAGCGTGCCATGCTCGTCGGCCACAGCATGGGATCGCTCGTCGCCCTCGAATGTGCGGCCCGGCACCCGCAGCGCGTCAGCGCCTTGGCTTTGGTCTCGACTGCGTTTCCGATGCGGGTTTCCCAGGAACTGTTGACGGCCACCCGGGACGATGAGCCTGCGGCGCAGGCGATGGTGAATCTTTGGTCCCACTCCGGGCTTGCACAGTACCCGGGAAATCCCGGCCCGGGATTCTGGGTCGCCGGGGTGAACCTGCGCTTGATGCAGCGCCAACGGCCGGGTGTCATGCATGCGGACTTCGCCGCCTGCGACGCCTACTCGAACGGACTCGCTGCTTGCGCACAGATATCGTGTCCGGTGCTGCTCGTGCTCGGTACTCGGGACGCCATGACGCCCCCGCGGGCCGCCAAGGGACTGTTGGCCGCATTGAGTGATGTGCGGGTCGTGGAGATCGACGGTGCAGGCCACGCCATCATGGCCGAGCGACCCGATGAGCTGCTTGCGGCGCTGCAGCACTTCACGGCATGAGCGCGGCGGATGCAGTGAAGGCATCGGGCGAGGCAGCGTCGGCGCTGCGAGCGGCGCGCGTGTTGGTGGCCGCGCGGCGGGAGCGACGGCTCATCGAGCGGTTGCCGCTCGACTGCCGGCCTGCGCATCTTGCCGCGGGTTATGCGGTCCAGGCGCAGGTCGCCGGATTGCTGGGGGCGATCGGCGGTTGGAAGATCGGTGCCGCCGACCCCGGTGGTACGCCGCTCCACGCACCCATCTTCGTAGCGGACATACACCAGAGCGGCGTCACCCTCGCGATCAAAGAATTCGCCGGCTCGACCATCGAGGCGGAGATCGCGTTCCGGTTGCTACAGGATCTGCCGGTGGGGCCTGCAGCGCATGACCCGACCTCGGTGGCGCGGGCTGTCGAACGGGTGCCGGCGCTCGAGATCTACAGCAGCCGCTACCGGGAGCCGGGCGCGACAGAGGAGGCCGAACAACTCGCCGATTGCCTGGCGAACGGCGGTCTTATCGTTGGAGTCGGGGTCGGCGTCGGCGTTGGCGTTGGCGTCGATGCGGTGATGGCGGGCGAGGCCACGCCCACTTGGGACATCGAGCTCGCGATCGATGACACCCTTGCGCAGCGGCGGGCGGCGCGCCACCCGGCCGGCGACCCGTTGCAGCTGGTGGTGTGGCTCGCTAACCATCTGAACCGCTGCGGTGGCCTGTTGAGCGCCGGGCAAGTGGTCACCACAGGCGCCCTGCTGCTCGCGCCGATCGGGCGCAGCGTGCGTGGCGAATGGCAGGGGCTCGGCAGCGTATCGGCGAGCTTCACCTGACGCGCTGCCCGGACCCTCCCTCAGGGTCCAGGCGCAAGACTTCGGTGATCAGCCGCGGCGGCTGCGGCTCGCGCGGGGTCCCGCGCCAGAGGCCGATCCTGCCGCGCGATCGAGGTTGCCGCCCAGCTGTGCACGCGCACCGGTACTGATCTGACCGAGGGCGGACTCGAGCGCTGCCGTATCCGGGCGTGGGCCTGCCACATGCGAATCGAGCGCTTTGCGCATCGCAGCGAGGTGTTCCGGTGAGGTGCCGCAGCAACCGCCGATGATGCGCGCGCCCGAGTCGATCGCGAGGTGTACATAGCTCGCCATGAGATCGGGCGTGCCGTCGTAGCGGATCGCGCCGTCGACCCACTGCGGGATGCCGCAGTTGGCCTTGGCGACGAGCACCATATCGGGGTCGGCGGCGGTGCTGAGGTTCAGGATCGAGGCGACGAGTTCTGCGGGTCCGACACCGCAGTTGCTGCCGCAGGCGGCGAGCTGCTGCTCGCGCGCGATGCTGGCGAGTTCTGCGGGTGTCAGCGACATCATGGTGCGGCCGTTGGTGTCGAAGGACAGGGTGCTCACGATGGGCAGCCCCGCGGCGCGCGCGCCTTCGATGGCGGCCTCGACCTCCTCGCGCGAGGACAGCGTCTCGATCCACAGGACGTCGGCACCGCCCTCGGCGAGCGCCAGCGCCTGTTCGGCGAACGCGGCGCTCGCATCAGCCGACGACACCGGACCGAGGGGTTCGAGGATCTCGCCGGTCGGGCCCATACTGCCCGCGACAATGATCTCGCGACCCGAGGCATCTGCGACGGACCGGGCGAGCTGTGCCGCGGTGCGGTTGAGCTCGCGCACGCGTTCCTCGGCCTTGTGCAGCTTGAGACGGTAGCGCGTACCACCGAAGGTATTGGTGAGGATGATGTCCGCTCCGGCGTCTACGAAGCGCTGGTGCAGCAACTTGATGCGGTCGGGGTGGTCGACATTCCAGAGCTCCGGTGCATCGCCTGAGATAAGCCCCATCTCGAAGAGGTTGCTGCCAGTGGCGCCATCGGCCAGCAGACAACGGCGGCGGGCGAGAAGATCGGTAAATCGGTTGTTCACGGAGTCGTCCTTGTAGGTGGGTCAGACGGGCAGGGGTGCCGCTCAGGCGGTCCAACTGCCGGTAAGCGAATACATCCTAGCCGAACGGAGCCACGCATCGAAGTGTTCCGCCATCGAGGATGGGGCGATCAACAGCCAGTCTGCCGCTCTGCGGACCACCATGACCGGCACTTGCGCGATCAGGGAGACGGTAGCCTGACCGACTGCGAAAGCCTCGGGGTGCAGGTCGAGCCGACATCCCGCTGCGAGCCAACGGCTCGCGTCAGGATCGCTGATGCGCCAAGCGCAGCGCGCGGCGCTGAGGTCGGTCACCGCCCCGGCGTCTCCGATCAGGGTCTCGCAGCGTTCGGCGAGCGTGGGATCCGTCGTACCGGCAGGTGGTGCGGGCACGATCAGCAACCAACGCGTGGGGCGCACCGAGCAGGCCACCCGGTCGGTGTTGCACCAAGCGGTGCCGAAAGGCGGCAATTCCCAACCCTCGGCTCTCAGGCGATCGTGCAGCGCCGCGCTGCCGTCGCGCCAGGCCGCCACTTGCACCACTTCAAAGCGCGGGGTGTCGATGTCAGGCTCGGACACGGGTGTTCTCCGGATCGAACCAGTGCGGTGTGGTGATCTCGACTTCGACCGACTCGCCGTGCAGCGGCGAGACGGCGAGCAACCGTGACCCGATGCGGCGCCGACCGTCCGCGAGCAGCGCGAGTCCGATCCAGCGGTCGATGAGCACCGAGGGTGTGCAGGAGGTCACATCACCCAGGTTCGTCCGGGGTGCGCTCCGATCGACGAGGATCATGCCGGCGATGAGCTGGGCACCCGAGGCGATCGGCCGCAGTCCGATGAGCTGCCGACGCTGCATCGAGGTCGATCCTGGGCGTTGTGCCAGGACACGACCGACAAAATCGCCTTCCGTCTTCAACATGCGTTCGAAACCGAGATCGTGGGCGGTGGTGTTGCCGTCGAGCTCGGCGGTCGTGATATGGCCCTTCTCGATGCGCAGCGTGTTGAGCGCATCGACTCCGTAGGGCAGCGCGCCAAGCGGAAGCCCCGCCCCGAGCAACGCGGTCCAGACCGTATCGGCTTGGTCCCGTGGCACCGCTACTTCATAGGCGAGCTCGCCCGAGAAGGAGATGCGGAAGAGGCGGCCGCGCACGCCTGCGATCCGCGCGGGTAGCGCGGCCATGAACGGGACCGCAGCGCCGCTGAGGTCTGCGTCTGGCATCACCGCCTGCAGGAGCTGGCGCGCGCGCGGTCCGGCGATGGAGAACTGCGCCCATTGATCGGTGACATCGGTGAGCACGACATCCCAGTCCGATCGGTTGACCTGCAACTGGAACTCGAGGTGTTCGAGTACGGCGGTGTGGTTGGCGGTGGTGGTGGTGAGCAGGAAGTGCCGCTCACCCAACCGCGAGGTCGTGCCGTCGTCGAGGAGGCAGCCGTCCTCGCGCAGCATGATGCCGTAGCGAGCCTTGCCGATCGCGAGCGTCGAGAACCGGTTGGCGTAGACGAAGTCGAGGAATCGACCCGCATCGGCGCCTTGCACGTCGATCTTGCCGAGGCTCGACGCATCACCGATGCCTGCCGTCTCGCGTACCGCGCGCGCCTCGCGCAACACCGGCTCCCAGCCGGTCACTGCCGAGTACACCAAAGGCCGCTGCCAGAGACCGCTCGGCACGAAGGTGGCACCGCAGGCGACATGGGACGCATGCGCCGGGAAACGCCGTTCGGGCCGCAGGTGCGCGCCGATCTCCCCGCCCGCGAGCGCCGCGAAGGAGGTCGGATGGATGTACGGGCGGGGTGTCGGCAGACCGACCTCGGCAGGGCTTTGACCGCGTGCCGCGGCGAGCACCGCCGCGCCGAGCAGCCCACCGATACGACCTTGGTCGGTGGCCATACCGTGGGTCGTGTAGCGTTTGGCGTGCTCGATGTGGGTGTAGCCCTCGCGGTGCGCCTGGCGCAGGTCGTCGGTCGTCACATCGTGCTGCAGATCGACGAAGCACTTGCCCTGAACGGCGACCTCCCACAGGGTTTGCAGCGACGAGGTTTCGGGATCAACTGGTAACGCCAGGGTCTCAGCCGATGCGCTCAGACCGAGTCCGCTGGCCAAGCGTACTGCCGCCGCGTCGCCGTCTTGCGCGGCTGCAGAAAGTCCGTACCGACCCGCCGCTGCGCCGGTCACCACGCCCCGGGAGTCGGGCAGCGCTGCGGCGAACGAGGCGAGATCTTCGCGCCACTGCAGTGACCCGCCCGCTTGGGTTGCGAGCGCTGATTCGGCTTGGAACCCACCCGACAAAAGCAGGCAATCGGTGTCGAGCATGGCGCGAGGCGTACCTTCGACGCTTGCGATACGCACCGCGCGGACGGCGCGGCGTCCTTCGATCGCGGTGACCACCGATCCGCTGTAGACGGCGATGCCGAGCGCCAGAGCCCGGGTCGCAGCGTTCGAACTCGGGCGCGGATCGACGATGGCGCGGATCGACACGCCGGCTTCCTGCAGCGCAAAGGCGCTCTCGTAAGCCCAATCGTTATTGGTGAACAGCACGGGTCGTTCGCCGACCGCGACGCCGTAGCGCCGAAGATAGGCGAGGGCGGCACCGGCGATCATCACGCCCGGTCGGTCGTTGTCGGGGCAGGCGATCCAGCGTTCGTTGGCACCGCTCGCGAGCAGCACACGCTGCGCACGGATCACACGCAGCCGTTCACGGGGCAAGCCCTCCGCGTCGTGCGCCGCATCTGCGGAGCCCGCCGCGCAGGTCTCCACCGCCGAGAACACGCCGTGGTCATGGGCGGCGATGACCTGCGTACGGGTGAGCAGCCGGATCCGCGGCGCTGCAGCGATCTCGCCCAGTGTCTGCGTGCGCCACGCCTGCCAGCGAGGGTCGAGCAGTGTGCCGCCACCGGCTTCGACATCACGCTCGATGAGCATGATACGCAGACCGCTCGATGCAAGACGTCGTGCCGCCGAGAGCCCTGCGGCGCCGGTACCGATGATCAGCACATCGGTATGGTCGTGCAGGATCTCATCGCCTGTCTTGGGCGCAGCGTCGGGCGCGCGACCGAGCCTGCCCAGACCCGCGGCACGCCGGATCGCGGGCTCGAACAGCCGCTCCCACGCCCAAGCCGGACGCATGAAGGTCTTGTAGTAGAAGCCGGCGGAGAACAAGGGCGCGAACAGACCGTTGATCGCGAGCAGATCGAGATCGAGCGACGGCCACCGGTTCTGGCTGCGCACGCGCATCCCCGCAGTGACGCAGACGGTGGTGGCCCGCCGGTTGGGTAGCGCACCGGATGCAGCGAGTACATCGATGAGTGCGCAGGGCTCTTCGGGGCCTGCGGTCACGATGCCCCGTGGCCGGTGGTACTTGAAACTGCGCCCCACCAGGCGCACGCCGTTCGCGAGCAGCGCCGAGGCGACGGTATCCCCGGCCAAGGCATTCAGGCGGCGACCGTCGAACTCGAATTCAAGCTCGCGCGACGGGTCGGTCAGCAGTCCGGTGGTGATGCGGTGCGCTGTCACGGTGTCGCAGCGCCGTCCGGTGGGGCGAGGACAGCCGCCACGGTGCCGACCGCGTGGATCTCGTGGGTCACGGTGTGGCGCCAGACTTGCAGGAACTGGCGACAGCCAGCGGCGTGGTACCACCATTCGTGATGCCAGCCGCGCGGGTTGGTCCGATCATAAACATAGGCCACGAACGCTGCGGTGTCGGCGGCCGCTGCCGGGCGGCGCACGCCCGCATCACCGCGATAACGGAACTCGACTTCGTCGCGCGTGCCGCAGTGGGGGCAGTGGATCCTCAGCATGGCGCGGTCACGCTCAATGCGCCCACGGGAAGGGACCGGTGCCGATCTCATCCACCGTGCGTCCCTCGGCGAAGCGCGCGAGGTCCAGATGGGCCGTCAGCGGATGACTTGCGCCACGGGCGATCAAATGGGCGGTGGTGTAGCCGCCGGCGGGGATGGCCTTGAAACCTCCGTAGCACCAGCCACCGTTCATCACGAGGCCTTCGAGCGGCAGCTTGGAGATGATGGGCGAACCGTCCATCGTCATGTCCATGACACCGCTCCATTGCCGCAGGATGCGCAACCGGGCGAGATCGGGCAGCAGGGCGACGCCCTCTGCAGCGACCTCTTGGGCGATCCACTGCGTGCCGCGCTGCGCGTAGGTGTTGTGCGCATCGATGGAACCCCCGAAGACCATGCCACCTTTATCGGACTGGCTGATATAGAAGTGTCCGGCGCCGAACATCAGCACCACATCGAGGAAGGGCTTGATCGATTCGCTGACGAAGGCTTGCAGCGCATGGGTCTCGATCGGCAGGCGGATGTCCGCCATGCCGGCGAGATGGGAGGAATGTCCGGCGACGGCGAGGCAGACCGTGCCGGCGCCGATGAAACCGCGCGTGGTCTCGACACCTGTGACACGACCGCCCGCCTGGCGCAGACCGGTGACTTCGCAGTGCTCGATGATGTCGACACCCGCTTCGGAGGCGCCGCGCGCATAACCCCAGGCGACGGCATCGTGTCGCACCGTGCCGCCGCGCGGTTGCATGAAGGCCCCAAGCACTGGGAATCGTCCGCCGTCGAGCGCGATTGGCGGGATCAGCTGCTTGAGCGCCGCCCGGTCGAGTTCCACGCAGTCGGCGCCTACGAGCCGCATATCGTTGGCACGACGGATCATGTGGTCGCGTTGACCGTCGTTGTGCCAGGTGTAGACGACGCCGCGCTGGCTCACCATGGCGTTGAAATTCAATTCCTGCTCGAGTCCTTCCCACAGCCCGAGCGAGAAGTCGTAGAAACGGATGTTCTCTGGACGGTAGTAGGTGGAGCGGATGATGGTCGTGTTGCGTCCGACATTGCCGAGACCGATCGGGCCTTTTTCGAGCACGGCGACATCGGTGATGCCGAAGTGGTTGGCGAGGTAGTAGGCGGTGGCGAGACCGTGACCGCCCCCGCCGACGATGACGACCTGATACTCCTTGCGCGGTTCCGCCTTGCGCCACGCCGGGCGCCAGCCGCGGTGTCCCGTCAACGCTTCCCGCAGCAATCGCAGAGCCGAATAGTGTCCGCTCGCGCGGTGCCGCTGCGATCGGGTGCGTGGGACATCGCTGGCTGAAGGGGGTTTCATGGAACGCCGAGCAGTTTAAGGCGTACTCGCCGATGCAGCAATCAGCCCGTCTTGGCGGTTGTCCCAGCGATCGAGGGGTCGCGCCATTGCGACTCCTCGGTGACGGCGGTGGTCTCGGGCTGGGCCTTGATGTACGGCCCGCGCTGCTCGCGCGGTACCGGCGCGCGTCGTGATCGGCGCCACAGACAGAAGACGGCCAACAGCGCTGCGATCGCCGCGAGCGTCGCAAAATAGGCGGGTGCACCTTGGCGGTCCATGAGCACACCGCCGACGATCGGTCCGATCACGGCTGCGGCACCGTTCAGCAGCAGCAGCGCGCTGCTGGCGGCCACCATCTCTGAGGTCTCGAGCCGGTCGTTGACATGGGAGACGCCGAGCGAATAGACCGAAAGCACGAGACCGCTGTTGAGGGCGGCGACGGTGAGCAGTACGGCATCGGGGAGTTCGGGCGAGAGCGCGAGCCACAGGCCAAGGCCGGCCGCGAGCGCTGCGACGCCGGCGATGACCGCACGGCGTTCCAGGCGGTCCGCCAACATGCCGATCGGGTACTGGGTGAGGACTCCCGCGAGGATGCTGCCCGCCATGAAGGTCGCGATCGCGGCGTCGTCCATGCCTTGAAGGCGGGCGTAGACCGGGCCGAGCGAGAAGACGATCGAGGCCATGAGCCCTGACATGAGCACGGCGACCACTCCGAGCGGCGAGCGTCGGTAGAGGTCACGGAACCGGATCGAGCGCGGAGTATCCACCGCCGGCACGGATTGCGCTGACAGCACCAAGGGCACGATCGCAAGGCAGATCAATGCGGCGACCAGCATGAAGGGGGTGTCGGTGCCGGGGTCGGAGACCAACAGCAGGAACTGCGCAGCACCCAATCCGCCGTAGAGCACCACCATATAAAGCGCGAGGATCCGCGAGCGGGTCTCTTGCGTGGCCCGGTCGTTGAGCCAACTCTCTGCGACGACATAGATGCCGGCGAGACAGATGCCGGTGATGAGGCGTGTCACCCCCCAGAGGACGGGCGTCACGAACACGGCTTGGCTGAGCGCCGACGCAGCCGCGACTGCGGCGAAGGCCGAGAACACGCGGACATGACCGACATCGCGGATCAGCCGCGGCGCGAGGGTCGTGCCGACGAGGAATCCGATGTAGTAGCACGACATCACGATGCCGATGGCCGAGGTCGTGAACCCTTCAGCCTGGGCGCGTACGCCGAGGAGGGTGGAGTGCAGACCCGCCCCGAGCATGAGGATGCCCATGCCGAGCAGCAACGGCCAAGTGCTGGCGATCAAGCTAACCGGCATGGTGACGATCGGTCCTTGCTAAGGAGGGTGATGGGCGCGGATTATAGCGGCGACGATGCTATTGGCGGGGGCTGGTGATGGCGACAAGCCGCGACATCTTGTTCGTATGCGTCCTTTGGATGCTCGGTTGCGGCAGCGCAGTCGACGCCGCGCCCGCGGTCAGCCTGCGGGTCAACGGCGAGACCTTGCTGGGAGCGCTCTCACCCACGCCGGGGGTGGTTGCCTACCTTGGCGTGCCGTTCGCCGAACCACCGACGGGCAAACTGCGATGGCGAGCGCCGGTGGCATTCGTCGGTCGCGACGGCGAACGCTCCGCGACGGACTTCGCCCCGGCTTGCATGCAGAGCCCCCGCATCCTCGATTGGTACCGCGGTATGGCCGAGCGTTTCGGTGCGAGCCGCTCCGTGTTCCCGGATCTCGCCGTCAGCGAGGATTGCCTGTACCTCAATGTCTGGGCGCCGCGTGAACGTCGCGGCGAGCGGCTGCCTGTCCTGGTGTTTTTTCACGGAGGCAGCAACCGAAGCGGTTGGTCCTTCGAGCCGAACTACCACGGCCATCGGCTGGCCGCGCAAGGCGCCGTGGTCGTCACCATCGCCTACCGCCTCGGCGCGTTCGGGTTCTTCTCCCATCCGGAACTCGCAGGGGCGCTGGCGCAGGCCAATTTCGGCCTATGGGACCAATTGGCCGCGCTGCGTTGGGTGCAGCGGCATATCGCGGCCTTCGGTGGCGATAGAGGCCGCGTCACGCTGTTCGGCGAATCGGCGGGGGGCGGCGACATCGCGGCGTTGATGCTGTCCCCGACTGCGCATGGATTGATGCATCGGGCGATCATCCAGAGCGGTGGTGATTTCGGTTGGGACGGTATCCGCACGCTCGAGGCGGAGCAGCAGCGCGGTGTCGCGTTGGCGCGTGCCTTCGACGCCGATCAGCCACCGGATCTCGCGGCGCTGCGCGACATCGACGCCCCGCGTTTGCTCGAGGTGGCCGAGCGCGTGTTTAGCGAGCATTACCCTGCATCGGTGGTCGATGGCGTGATCGTCACGGGATCACTACGGCAACAGCTCGCGACAGCGGACTGGCCGCTGCAGCAGCTCATCATCGGCACCAACGCGGATGAGACTTACTCGGACGAGCAAGGCGGTGCGGACGACGCCGCGATCGATGCGGCGGTCGTATCCGCTGCGGTGCTCAACACCGACGCCGTGCGCGCCGAGCTGCGATCGACCCCGGACGCCGCAACCGCTCTCAACCGTCTCGGTACGGCGGATTCCATGCTCTGTCCGGCCCAGCAGTTGGCGAGCGCCGTCGCGCTCGGCAGGCGCCAGGTCTGGACCTATCTTTTTTCTCGGGTCCGCGATGGTGCCGCGGCAGCGCGTCTTCGGGCTTACCACGGCGCCGAGCTGCCGTATGTCTTCGGTACGCATGACGACTGGCTGCCGACCGTGGCGGTCGACCGACGGATCACGCGCGAGATGATGCAGGCGTGGGTCGCTTTCGCCGCGACCGGTACGCCAGAGGGGGACTACCTCCCGCGCTGGCCACGGCATCGCCCGGGCAGCGAACCGCGGATGCTGCGTTTCGATGCGCTCACGGGGCCGATCGCACCACCCGAGGCGGTGCTGTGTGCGATCTACCGGGAGCGGACCGCCGCGAGCCCCTCGCAGAACTGACGGATACGCCGACAGCCCTCCGTGATCAGCGCCTCGTCGTTGGCGAAGCTGATGCGCACGAAACCGCGGGTCTCCTCGCCGAATGCGCCACCGTCCATCACGGCGACGCCCTGCTCGCGGAACAACTGCGCGGTGAAGCCGTCGCTGCTGAGATCCGTACCGCGGACATCGACCAGCATGAACATCCCGGCCTCCGGCACGAGGAGGTCGATGCCGGGTGTGCCCTGCAACAGCGTGTGCATCAGCCGTGCCCGGTCGCCGCAGTACTTTCGGACACGCCGCTCGGATTCCACGGTGTCCTGCAGTGCCGCCAGGGCGGCCTCCTGCACGAAACCCGGCAGGCCGTACAGCATGCAGATCAGCAGATTCTCTGCGTGGTCCATCAATATCTTTGGGCCGATCATCCAACCGACGCGCCAGCCGCACATCGCGTGGGTCTTGGAGAGGCTGCCGATGGTGACGACGCGTTCCGGGAATGCCTCCGCGAGGCTCGGTACCCGACCCTCGGGCGCGAGCCCGGCGTACACCTCATCGACCACCACCCAGAGATCATGCCGCCGGGCGATCTCGCCGATGCGAGCGAGTTCGTCGGCCGTGAAGATGATGCCGCTCGGATTGCCGGGGGTGGCGAAGAACAGGGCGCGTGAGCGAGGGCTGATGGCGGATTCGAGGTCGGCGATGTCGGGCCTGAAGCGGTTCGCAGCCCGCAGCGGCACCCGCACGAGGCGCGCACCCGACGCCTCGAGCGTCGCGGGGTAGGTCGGATAGAGCGGATCGAAGGTCAGCACTTCGTCGCCGTCGCCGGTGAGGCAGAGCGCGGCCACGAGCAATGCGTTTTGGGCGCCGCAGGCCAGGATGACCTCGTCGGGCGTGACGCGTTGACCGGACCGGCGCTCGTGCAGTGCGGCGATGGCCTGGCGGAGCGCGATCCGTCCGCGAGCCTCAGTATAATGGGTGTCGCCGGCGCGCAGTGCCTCGATGGCGCGTTCGACCACCGGTTGCGGGGTCGACAACGGCGGGTCGCCGATGCTTAGAATGATGACGTCCTCGCCTCGTTCCTGCGCGGCTTGGGCGGCGTAGTGGGTGCGCCAAGCATCCGCGCCGTCGCCCGCGACGCGTGTCACCAATTCCGAGAACTTCACGAAAATGAGCCTAGCAGCAAGACCTATCGGATGCTACCTCGTAGAACTGCTCGCCGCGAACGGCATCGACACCGTGTTCGGCATCCCCGGGGTGCACAACCTCGCGCTGTATCGCGGGCTCGATCGGCATCGTGGCCTGCGCCATGTGCTCACGCGCCACGAACAGGGCGCAGGTTTCGCGGCCGACGGCTACGCACGCCTCTCCGGGCGGCCCGCTGCCGCCTTCGTCATCTCAGGGCCGGGGGTCAGCAATGTGCTCACCGCGGTCGCGCAGGCGTACTCGGATTCCTCACCCTTGATCGTGATCGCCAGCACGCCTGCGAGCGCCTCGCTCGGCCGCGGCTGGGGTGTGCTGCACGAGTCGAGGGATCAGCAGGGCGTCATGGCTGCGGTGCTCGATCTCGTCTGCACGGCGACCACAGCCGCCCAAGCGCGCGACTTCCTGCGGCGGGTGTTCGATGAATACCGCGCGGGCCGCAGGCGCCCCGCATACCTCGGCATGCCCCTCGACCTTCTCGCGCAGGACACGCTCCTTCCCGTCGAGGTCTTCGGCGTCCCGACGCGACCGTCGGCGACGGCGCAGCAGGTCGCGCGCGTGGCGGCGCTGCTCGAGGGTGCAGCGCGTCCTGCCATCATCGCAGGTGGCGGTGCAGGGTCGGCGGCGGCGGGCCTGCGGGATCTCATCGAGCGCTTGGATGGCTACCTGGTCACCACCGCCGCAGGCAAAGGTCTGCTGCCCGAGGCCCATCCGGCCAACCTCGGCTGTTCACTGCCCTTTGCGCCGACCCAGCGCTTGCTCGCCGAGGCGGATCTCGTGCTCGCGGTGGGCACGGGCCTCTCCGAGACCGACATCTATACCGCGGATCGCCAAGCGATCCGTGGGCGCTGCGTGCGCATCGACATCCGGGAACTTGCCGACGACCGTCATCCGGCGGTCGAATCGGTGTGCAGCGACGCCGCGCCCTTCATCGAAGCGCTCCTCTCGGCGCTCGCCGGTCGCGGTCTGACGGCGACCATGCCGCGCCAAGGGTGGCGAACGGCGGCCGGCGCGGCATCGGTGCATCGGGCCGCGATCGACGCCACGATGGATGCGCCGACCCGCGTGCTGCAGCGCGGACTTGCCGCCTTGCGCAGGGCGTTGCCTGCCGAGGCGGCCGTTTTTTCAGACATGACGCAGATCGCCTACCTCGGCAACTACGCGTTCCCGATGGATGCGCCAGGCGGCTGGCATCACCCGTCCGGCTACGGCACGCTCGGTTTCGCGATGCCTGCCGCGCTCGGCGCCAAGATCGCGAGTCCCGATCGGCCGGTCCTCGCGCTGCACGGCGACTATGGCCTGCAGTTCACGATCCAGGAACTCGGCACTGCGGTCGAGGCGGGCGTCAGCCTGCCGATCGTGGTCTGGAACAACGCTGCGCTCGGCCAGATCCGCGACGACATGATCGCCTCGGGTATCGCCCCGATCGGCGTGGTCGCCCACAACCCGGACTTCGTCGCGCTTGCCGAGGCCTGGGGGGCGCGCGGTGTGCGCGTCGGCGATGAGCCCGCACTCACGGCTGCCGTCGAAGCCGCGCTGCGCTACGCGGGCCCGACGCTTATCGAGGTGGACGCCGCAGCCTTCGCGGCCGCGGCATCCACGCCGGTCTGAGCGCCCGTCAGAACTTCTGGGTGAACTTCAGGCCGAAGGTGCGCGGCTGCGGACGGACGCCATAGGGCTGTACGCCACAGACCGACTCGGCGCACTGTGAGGTCTTGTAGAGCGCCGCGTCTTCGTTGCTGAGGTTCTGCACGAAGAACTCGAGGGTGTAACTGTCCCTGGCGATACCGGCGCTGAAGTCGAGCGTCGTGTTGGCCTCGATGTCGCCGATGATCGCGTTGGCGTCGAGCGCAAGCCGCGAGGCGGCTTTGCCGGCGTGCGCCACCGAGCCCTGCACGTGGGCATCGAAGTCGCCGACGTTGAAGCCGTAGCGCGCCACGAGGTTGCCCTTGAACTTCGGCGTGATGGGTAGCGCTGTGCCTTTCGGTGCGTTCACCGACACGACGTTACCGGCCGCGTCGAAATTCGAGTAATCGTCCTTCAACTCTGAGTCGTAGAACGCGCCGGTGGCCGAGATAAGCAGGTTGTCCACCGGCAGCCACTGCACCTGCGTCTCGACGCCGTTGACCTCGGCCGAGGGACCGTTCGCCACTTGGGTGATGCCGTTCGCGCCCTGGAAGCCGATCTGGAAATCGTCCCAGCTCTGCATGAAGAGCGCGCCGTTGAACTGCAGACGGTTGTCCAGCCAGGTGGTCTTCCAGCCGAGCTCATAGTTGGTGAGGAAGTCCGAGATGTAGTCCCCGGCGAACGGGTTACGGTTGATGCCGCCCGGACGATAGCCCTCCGACCAGGTCGCGTAGAACATTGCATCTTCGCTCGCCTTCCAGCGCAGGTTGACGCGGCTAATATGCTCACTTTCGCTGATGCCTTTCGCGACGTTCTGGCAGGGCGCGTCCTTGTAGGCCGCTTGCGACTTGCAGCGGTATTCGCCGTTACGCGACCAACCCTGGCCCATCGGCGAGAAGGCGCCCGAGCCGCCGTTGGCGAGTGCGCCGGGCTCGGAGCCGGTGGGCGCCCTTGCCGGGCTGAAGCCGAGACCGTAACCGAAGAACCCGTTGACCGTGACTTCAGGCTCAAAGAAACGGGCGCCGACGGTCAGCTCGAGGCTGTCAGTGAGGTCGTAGGCGATCTGGCCGAACACCGCTCGGTCGGTGTCCACGCGGTCGAGACTGTTGAGGTAGATGACGCCGGGATACTTCGTGCCGTTCGGCGCATCGCGGTTCATCAACATCGAGTCGGCGAGCCCCGGGATGTTGCCGAAGGGCTGTTCGAAGTCATGTTCCTGCTTCTGGTAGAAAAAGCCGAGCATGCCGCGCAGACGCTTGCTCTGGTCGGTGCTCAAGCGTAATTCGTGGCTTTGCTTGGAGTAGGCGTCGTTGTTGATGAAGCTTTGCGACGGGTTCGGGCGGCCACCCGCGTTGTTGAGGAACAGACCTGCGAAGTATCCCGAGGTGTAGAGGTTGTCGTACCAGTACGAGTAATCCGAATAGTCGAACGAAGCGTCGACGTCACGGCTGAGGGTGTTGCCGGAATAGGTGAGGTCGAAGGAGCCGATCTGACCTTCGACGGTGAGGCCGAGTTGGTACCACTTGTCCTTCACGTATTCCTCGCGGAAATGCTTCACCGCATAGGTGCCGGGCGCGAAGTCGCTGAGGTCGTCGCCCCAGGAGCCGCGGCTCTTCTGTTCCTGCATCTGCGCCGTGGGCGTGAGGGTCCAGGTGTCATTCAGTTCGATGCGCAATGCGGCGCGGGCACCGATGGTGTCGAGGGTGTTGTAGTCGTCTTTGGCGAGCGAGGTGTTGTCGACCGTGAAGTTGTCCGCGGCGGTGCTGACATCGCCCTGGTGGAGCCGGGTGCCGCGCAGGTTGTCCATCCAGCCGGCTTCTTTGGTCTTCCAGCCGACGAGGCGCAGCGCGGCGCGATCGCCGAGCGGGACATTGACGAAGCCTTCGGCCACATAACCGTTGCCGCCATCGTCGACCGCGTTCCCCTCGAGTGCGTAGCCCGCAGAGAACTTCCCGATCTCGGGCTTGTTGGTGATGATGCGGATGGTGCCGGATTGCGAGCTCGCGCCGTAGAGCGTGCCCTGCGGGCCGGCGAGCGCCTCGACGCGCGCGATGTCGTAGAGGTGCAGATCAAGGTTGCCCTGGATGGTGGTGACAGGTTGTTCGTCGAGATAGGTGCCGACGCTCGGCTGCGAGGTGGTCGCTTGGCCATCGCCGCCCGTCACGATACCGCGCATATAGACGGCGGAGAATCCGGCGCCCGCGCCGATGCTCGGCGTCGTCGCAACGCTCGGCAGCATCCGCACATAGTCGGTGAAATTGCGGATATTGAGCTGTTCAAGTTTCTCGTTGCCGATCGCGTCGATGCTGATCGGCACATCCTGCATGTTCTCTGAGCGCTTCTGCGCGGTGACGACGACCTCTTCGAGGCCGCCGCTGTCCTGCGCGAGTGCGGCTTGGCCGCCGATCGCGGCGATCACGGCAGCGGCAATGGGCGAGTAGCCCCGGGGGGTGATGTGGGGGGCAGATCTGCGCGCGTCGCGGCGGGTCATCATGGTGGATATTCCCTCTTGTTGATGTGGTCCCGAACCCCCGAGATTACGCCAAGTTCACGGTTTCGCAAGGGGGATAGGGTGATCGTCAGCGTGCGCTGGGCGGCGCAGCGGGGTCAGCGGTGAGGACCTCGCCGAGTGCCTCCTTCAGCGGGTCGAGCCACGGCTCGAAGTGGCGCCACTGGTCGACCCCGTCCCGGTAGATCGGGCGGCGTACCTGCTCGGAACTTGCGGTGCGCACCGGTCGGTCGTTCTCGAAGAAGCGCAGGCAGCCGGGCTCGAAGGGCAGGCCGCAGAACTCGAGCAGGCGACGGACTTCACGCTCGGTGTCTTCGACCAGATCCTCGTAGATCACGCGATGCACCCGGCTGGGGAGTGCGGCGTCGAAGTGCGCCATCAGTTCCACATAGTCGCGGTAGTAGCTGCCCATATCCGCGAGTCCGTAGCTGAAGCGTTGGCCGCGCGCATAAAGCTGCTTGAAATTGGAGACACAGCAGCCGAGGGGGTGGCGCCGCGCGTCGATGATCTTGGCGTTCGGCAGGATGCTGTGGATCAGGCCCACATGCAGGAAGTTGTTCGGCATCTTATCGATGAAGTGCGCTCTTGCGGTCTTGCGATAGACGCGGGTCCCTTGCAGGTAGCGCTCGCCGAGATCCCGCAGCGCGTGCTCATCGAGAGTCGCCAAAACCTCTGCATAGCCGCTCAGATCGGCATCGTCGGCGCGTTGCCGCAGCGCTCTTGCCATGGCGATAATGTTGGGCAGCTCAGAGGTGCCCTCCACGGCGGAGTGGCTGGCAAGGATCTGCTCGATGAGGGTCGAGCCGGCACGCGGCATGCCGACGATGAAGATCGGATCGTGGGCGGGGTGTCCGGCATGCGCGCGCTGGGCGAAGTGCGCTCGGGTGAAGAGGTCCTTGAGGCGTCGCATGCGCGCGGTGTTGAGGGCGCGGTCGAAGGGCAGACGGGCGCGTTGCAGGCGGTTGCCGCGGTCGTAGTGATCGAAGGCGACGGCATACTCCGCAGCGTCCTCGTGCGCCTTGCCGAGCGCAAAGTGCAAGTTCAGGCGGTCGGCGTCCCCGGTCGTGGGGTCGGCTACCCGACGCTGCATCGTCGTGAGGTCCTCGGGCGTGAAGCGGAAAGTTTTGAGGTTCGCCAAGCTCCAGTAGGCCTCGCCCAAAGAGGGTTCCCGCGCGAGGCTGCCCCGATAGGCGGCGATGCAGTCGTCGCGCCGTCCCGCGGTCTTCAGCACATGGCCGTGGCTCAGCCAGACTTTCGCATTGCCCGGATATTCGCGCAGCAACCGGTCGTAGATCGCGCAGGAGCGCTCGACCTCGCCGACATGACTCAGGAGCACGGCATGGAGGTTCCGATAGCTGGGGTTCACCGGGTCTGCGGCGAGCAGCCGCTCGATCTCTGCGAGGGCCTCAGCCGCCTGGTTGTCGCGATGCAGCAGCACCGCACGCGCGTAGCGGGCCGCCTGGAAAGTGGGCGCAAGTTCCAGGCAACGGTCGAGCAGGTGTCCTGCCGCTCGGTTCTCCCCGCAGCGCACCGCGACCTCGGCCAACATGCGGATCGCCGGCACGTCGGTCGGTACTTGCCGCAGGTGGTCTTTCAGCAGCCGCTCGGCGCTTGGCATGTCGTTGGCCAACATCGCTGCGGCCGCTTGCCGCAGCGATGGGTGGTGCGCAGCGCATTGCACGTGCCGGGTGTAGGCAGCATCGGCTTCTGCCGTCTCACCGATCGCCATCAAATGATCGGCGAGCACGCGCCAGGCCTCGGGGTGGGTCGGCTCGAGGCGCAGCAATTCCCGCAGCGCCTCGATGGCCGCCTCGCCCTGGCCGTCGAGCGAGAGCGCCAAGGCGCGTTCGTACCGCGCTGGTGACCAGTCCGGCTGCATTTGCAGCACGGGCTCGAGCAGGGCGAGCGCCGCGACAGGATCGCCCCCGCGCCGCTTGGCGGCGGCTTGCAGCACCAGCGCCGCCGGGTGGCCCGGATGTACGGTGAGGATCTCGCGAGCCTGCTCGAACGCGAGCGTGGGATGCTGGTCGAGCAGGCGCAAGGCCTGCGCCATCGCGACCTCGAGGGTGCCGGTGGGTGCCGCGGAGTCGCTCATCCTCGCATCCTAACGGAAACAGGGAGGGCGAGAAGAGGGCCGCGCGGAGGCGCCGGAAGGAGAAGCGGGGCTAGAAGTTGGAGTCGGGCGCGGCGGCCTTGCGGCGCGCCATGAAATCGAGCAACGCATCGTCGACAGCGACATCGAGCGGCGGTTCGACATAGTCCTCCAGCATCTTTTTGTACTGGCGGTTGGCACGTTGCGCCATATCGAGCGCGCCCTCGGCATCCCATTGCTCGAAGCTGTTGTTGTCGGCGAGCGGCGAGCGGTAGAACGCATTCTCGAAGTTCGCCTGCGTGTGCGCGCAGCCGAGGAAGTGCTTGCCGGGACCGACCTCATTGATGGCGTCCATCGCCTGACCGTTATCCGAGACGTCGATACCTTCAAGCATGGTGTGGAACATGCCGGCCTGGTCGACATCCATCATGAACTTCTCGTAACCCATCGCCAGACCGCCCTCGAGCCACCCGGCGGTGTGCAGCACGAAGTTCACACCGGCGAGCACCGTGGGCAGCATCGTCTGTGCCGATTCATAGGCGGCCTGGGCATCCGGGATCTTCGAGGCGCAGAGGCCGCCACCGGAGCGGAAGGGCACGCCGAGCCGCCGCGCGAGCGCGGCCATGACATAGAGCACCAGCGCCGGTTCGGGGGTGCCGAAAGTTGGCGCGCCCGACTGCATGGACATCGAGGAGGCGAAACTGCCAAAGATCACCGGCGCGCCGGGGTTCAGGAGCTGGACGAGCGCCATGCCGGCGAGCGCCTCGGCCAGCGTCTGCGTGGCGGTGCCCGCGACGGTCACCGGTGCCATCGCGCCTGCGAGGATGAACGGCGTGACGAGGCAGCCCTGGTTCGCGCGCGCGTAGACCTTGAGCGCACCGAGCATGGTGGCGTCGTAGGTCATGGGCGAATTAACGTTGATGAGGCTCACCAGCGCGGTGTTCGGCTTGCCGGTGAGCGGGTCGATGAAGCGGTCGCCCATCGCGATCTTCGCCATCTCGACGGAGTCTGCGGCGCGTTCGGGCGCCGTCACCGAGCCCATGAAGGCCTTGTCGCTGTACTTGATGTGGCTGTAGAGCATGTCGAGGTGGCGTTTGTTGACCGGCAGATCGACCGGCTCACAGATCGTGCCGCCTGAGTGGTGCAGCGAGTTCGCCATGTAGGCGAGCTTCACGAAGTTCTGGAAGTCATCGATACGGGCGTAGCGGCGGCCCTCATCGAGGTTGCGCACGAAGGGCGAGCCGTACGCCGGCGCGAACACCATGGCATCGCCGCCGATCCGCAGATCGCGGGCGGGGTTGCGCGCGATCTGGGTGAACTCCCGCGGCGCGTGCTGTTGGATGAGCGCGCGACACATACCCGCCGGGAAGCGGACGCGTTCGCCGTCGACCTGCGCGCCTGCCTTGCGGAAGATATCGAGGACTTCCGGGTCTTCGCGGAACTCGATACCGGTCTCCTCGAGGATGCGGTCCGCGTTCCGCTCGATGATGGAGAGTCCTTCGTCGCCCAACACCTCGAAGCGCGGGATTTTGCGCACGATGTACGGCGTGGACGTCGCAGCGCGGGCCGTACGGGCCGCGCGCTTAGCGTCGCGGGCGTTCGGGCGGCGGGCGCCTGGTGAGGCTGTCTGGGTGTCGGTCATGGCAAAAAAGTATGGGCAGCGGGGGCGTTCCAGACTGACCCATTTGCGTCATCGTCTTGTCCGGCTGCGCCGTCAGCGGGCGTCTTTTGGGTGCTCCCGGCGAAGACGGGCAATGTGTTCCGGGCCGACGCCGCAGCAGCCGCCGAGGGCGGTCGCACCGAGTCGGCGCCACTCGCCCGAGCGGCGTGCATATTCATCCGGTGCGACATCGACGAATTGCCAGTCGGGCGCCACGAAGTGCCCGCACTCGGGGTAGGCTGCAAGCGGCCCTCGCCAATGGCGCCGCAACACCTCGAGCGCCGCCGGCGTGTCGTCGAGCGAACTGTGCATGATGGCCATCGCGTCCGGTTTCAGCGCGGCGAGCCCGACCACGACCGGTTCCAGGTCGGCGTCCGGCCTGCCGAAGCCGACCAGCCGTCCATCGGCTGCGCGTTCCACCGAAAGACCGATCCAGACCGGCAGGCCGCTCGCGAGCGCCGCTTCGCAGGCCCACAGCGAGTAATCGAGATCCCGCATCATCTCCATCATGATGAAGTCGGCGCCGCCGGCGCGCAGGCTCGCCGCTTTGCGCGCGAACAGCACGCGAGCGGCCGCCTCGCTCCAGCCATTATCGACCTGCGTGCGATCAGACCCGGGGACAGTCGGGCGCATGGTGGACATCGAGCCGGCGATGACCAGGTCGACGGCACGCGGATCCGCCAGCGCTGCTTCCCGGGCGATCGCGAGGGCGATCGCATCGATGCGTTCCATCTCTTCGAGACGTCCGAAGTGCTCGAGGAGCAGCGGACTGCTCGCGAAGGTGTTGGCGGTGACGATCTCGGCGCCCGCTGCGAGGTAGAGGCGATGGGCCTCGCGCACGTTGCGCGGATGCGTGAGGTTGGCCTCCGCGCACCAGAGCGCGGTGCTCATCGGCGTCCCGAGCCGCTGAATCTCCGTGCCCACCCCGCCGTCGAGCAGCACCATCCCGCCGCGCTGCATGCGCGCAAGCAGGGCGGTGTAGGCGGGTGATCTGACAGGCATGGTCGCGGGCATCGTTGGGTATCAGGCGCGCATCCGCGAACCGGTCGGGTCGAAGGCGGGCGCGGTCAGCCGCGCCGCGGGCCGACGATCGCCGATCAGCTCCACCGCGAAGCCCGTCGTGGCCTGTGCGGAGGCGCGGTCCACATAACCGAGCGCGAGCGACTTGCCGACCGAGTGGCCGTAGGCGCCCGAGGTGACCCAGCCCACGACCTTGCCGTCCAGCCAGATGGGCTCGTCCGCGATCGCATCGCAGTCGGTGGCGTTGATCTCGAGCGTGATCAGCTTGCGTTCACCGCCGCCCGTTTTCTCGGCCAAAGCGGCCGCGCGGCCGACGAACTCGGGCTTCGTGAGATCGACGAAGCGGTCGAGGCCAGCCTCGAAAGGCCCGTAGATCGGCCGGAACTCGCGCGCCCAGCTGCCGAAGCTCTTTTCCATGCGCATGGCATTGAGCGCACGGCCACCGAAGTGCCGCAGACCGAGCGGCTTGCCGGCTTCGACGAGACGGTCGTAGAGCTCGCGTTGGTACTCGTTCTTGACCCAGATCTCGTAGCCGAGATCGCCGGTGAACGACAGGCGGCCGACCAAGGCGGGCACGAGCCCGACATCCATGGCGCCGAAGGACATGAACGGGAAGGCCTTGGTGCTGAGGTCCTCGTCGACCAAAGATTGCAGCAGTTCCCGCGAGGCGGGTCCAGCGACGGAGAAGCCGAGCCATTCCATCGCGCAGGCGCGGACCTGTACATCGAAACCGCCCATGCGCGCCTCGAACCAGCGCTGGTAGAAGCGCTCGGCGGCGTAGGTGCCGACCAGCAGGAAGCGCTCGGGACCGATGCGGCACATGGTGAAATCGCCGATCAGCCGCCCACGCTCGTTGAGCATCGGCGTGAGTGCGACGCGGCCGACAGTCGGCACCTTGTTGGCCATGATCGTGGCGAGCCAACGCTCCGCGTCGGGTCCCGTGACCTCGAATTTTCCGTAGTTCGATATCTCGATCAAGCCGACGGCATCACGCACCGCGCGACATTCCGCGCCCACATAGGCGTGGGCGCTCGAGCGGCGGAAGGTGACCTCTTCCTCAGCCGGCGCACCCTTCGGGGCGTACCACAACGCGTGCTCGAGTCCGCAGTAGTCGCCCCACAGCGGGTTCTCCGCCTGCATGCGGTCGTAGACCGGCGTGGTCTTGAGCGGACGCGCGGCCGGCAGTTCCTCGTTCGGGAAGCGGATGCGGAAGCGGCGCGAGTAGTTCTCGCGCACCTTGGTGTTGGTGTACCGACGGGTCGCCCACTCGCCATAGCGCGCGACATCCATGCCCCAGATGTCCGCGCCCGGATCGCCGTCGACCATCCAGTGCGAGAGCGCAAGGCCGACGCCGCCGCCTTGGCTGAAGCCTGCCATGACGCCACAGGCGACCCAGAAGTTGCGCATGCCCGGCACCGGACCGACCAGCGGGTTGCCGTCCGGCGCAAAGGTGAAGGGGCCGTTGACGATCCGACGGATGCCGACCTCGCCGAGTCGTGGGAAATGTTTGAAGCCCACCTCGAGGCTCGGCGCGATCCGCTCGAGATCGTTCGGCAGCAGGTCCTGACCGAAGTCCCAAGGCGTGGTGCGCGGCGACCAAGGCACGCCCGAGCGCTCGTAGGTGCCGAGCAGCACGCCGCCGCGCTCCTGGCGCATATAGATCTCGCCCTCGAAGTCGATGACATGCAGCAGCTCGGGCTGTCCGGCAAGCTCCGGCAGGTCCTCGGTGATGATGTATTGGTGTTCCATCGCGAGGATGGGGAGTTCGAGCCCGACCATGCGGCCGACCTCACGCGCCCACAGACCCCCGGCATTGACAACATGCTCGGCGTGGACGTTGCCTTGTTCGGTGATGACGTCCCAGCTGCCGTCGGCGCGTTGCTTGAGATCGACCACGCGGTTCTGGCGCACGATCTCGGCACCGCCGAGCTGCGCCGCCTTGGCGTAGGCGTGCGTCACGCCGTACGGGTCGACATGGCCTTCGATGGGGTCGTAGATGGCGCCCACGAAATGCCGTTCGTCGACGAGCGGATGACGCTTTTTGGTCTCCGCCATGTCGATGAGCTCGAGGTCCATGCCGAGGTAGCGACCACGGGCGACCGTCATCTTGAGCCAGTCGAGCCGCTCCGGCGTGCCGGCGAGCATCAGACCGCCGGTGATGTGCAGGCCGCAGGACTGTCCGGAGATCTGCTCGAGCTCCTTGTAGAGGTTGATGGTGTACTGCTGGAGCTTCGCGACGTTGGGGTCGCCGTTGACCGTGTGCATGCCGCCGGCGGCGTGCCAGGTCGACCCGGAGGTGAGTTCCGCGCGCTCGATGAGCAGGACATCGCGCCAGCCCGCCTTGGTGAGGTGGTAGAGCACGCTCACGCCCACCACGCCGCCGCCGATGACGACTACTCTTGCCGTGTTCTTCATGTCGAGTTCTCTTCCGTCTGGGTCAACTGACCGGGGGGGCGCCGCCCTCCGCCGTACGGCGGGCGACAAAATCGTTGAGTGCGTCGACCACCGCGGGATCGCGTGGCGGCGCTTGATAGGTGTCGACCACTTGACGCCAGATCTCGCTGGCGCGCTCGGTGGCGGTCTTGGCGCCTGCGGATTCCCACTGGCCGAAGTTCGACCAGTCAGAGACGAGGGGCGCATAGAAGGCCGTGCGGTAGCGCGCCATGGTGTGGGCACAACCAAAGAAATGTCCGCCCGCGCCGACCTCCTTGATGGCGTCGATCGCGATGTCGTCCGTGCTGCCACCGACCGGTTGGAAAACCTCGGCGAACATTTGCAGCATCTCGATGTCGAGGATGAACTTCTCGTACGAGGTCGTGAGACCGCCCTCGAGCCAGCCCGCGGCATGGAGCATGTAGTTGCAGCCACCCATCAGCGCACCCCACAGGCTCATCTGGGACTCGTAGGCGGCCTGGGCGTCGGGGCAGTTGGAGGCGGTCGCATTCGAAGAACGCCACGGTAACCCGACATGGCGCGCGAGTTGACCGGCACCGAACGAGGCCTTGACATACTCCGGCGTACCGAAGGCGGGCGATCCCGATTTCATATCGACGTTCGAGGTGAAGCTGCCGTAGATGATCGGCGCGCCGGGTCGCACGATCTGCGCGAGCGTTAGACCCGCGAGTGCCTCGGCGTGGGCGAGGGTGAGCGCACCTGCGATGGTGACCGGCGCCATCGCGCCCGCAAGGGTGAACGGCGTGATGATGAGCACTTGACCTGCCGCGGCGTAATCCATGATGCCATTGGCCATCGGGATGTCGAGCTGCAGCGGCGAGTTGGTGTTGATGATCGTCGTCACGCAGGGCCGCGAACGGAACTCCTCTGCCGTGAGGCCGTAGGCGATTCGGATCATCTCGAAGTTGTCGACGGTCTGCCCCGGGCCGCGGGAGTACACCATCGGTATCTTGTCCGACATCAGCAGCATCGCGCGCGTCGTCTCGAGGTGACGGAACTGCACCGGGACGTCCTGCGGTTCGACCAGTCCGCCGAGTCCGTGTAGCACCTCGAAGGATTGGCAGATCTTGAGGAGGTTGACGAAATCTTCAAAGGTTCCCGCGCGTTTACCGCGCACCGAATCCATGATGTTGGGTGGACCGGAGGTCGGCGCGAACATCACGTGCTTGCCCCACACCGGCATGTCGAACTCGGATCTCGCGGCATGCAGCACGATCTCGCGTGGCGCCATCGCGAGACATCTCTCGACGAGGCCGCGGTCGAGCCGCACGGTGAGCGTCGATTCATCCACCTGCCCGCCGCCACGGCGATACGCCTCGCGGGCCTCTGGCAAAAGCACGCGCATGCCTTGGTCTTCGAGCAGTTGCAGCGCGCTCGCATGGATCGCTGCGATCTGGTCGTCGGAGAAGACCTTCATCGGTTCGAAGGGGTTGACGAGGTGTCGGTAGCGCGACTGGCGCGGTGGCGAGTCCGCCGCGGAGGCAGCGGCGCGGCGGCGCGGACGGCGTTCGCCGCTTGCGGCGGGATCGAGGGAGGGATCAGTCATAATGACGGTTGCTCACGGGCGAGGACACACGGGCGAGGGCGTACGGATGATCAGGAGCTCCATCGTCAAGGGTTGGCGGGGGCTTGTCGAGTCCGACGCCGCAGTGAGTCCCAACCGATATCGGCGGTCCAGCCGCCATCGACCGGCAGGCTGACGCCGTTGATGAAGGCGCTGCGCATGGGGTCGGCCAGGAACGCGATCGCCTCGGCGACATCCCGCGGATGCGCGAAGCGAGCCATCGGCACGCGGTCGATGATATCGCTGTCGGTGTAAGTGTCGGGGCTCTGGTCGGCGACATCCATCTCCGTCTTGATCCAGCCGGGGCAGACCGCGTTCACGCGCACGCCGCGCCCGCCCCACTCGGCGGCCAGCGTATGCGTCAAGCCGATGAGCCCGTGCTTCGAGGCGTTGTAGGCGCTGCGGTGTGCGATTCCGCGCAGACCCGCCACCGAGGCGACGTTGACGATGCTGCCGCTGCCGCGTTCGAGCATCGCGCGGCCGAAATCGCGACACAGCAGGAAAGGTCCGAGCAGGTTGACATCCATCACCCGCTGCCACTGCGCGGCGCTCAGCTGCTCCGCTGGCACGATCAGGCTGATGCCGGCGTTATTGACCAGAACATCGGCCGCGCCGAAGGCTGCCGCCGTCGCTGCCACCGCGTGCTGCACGAAGGCCTCGTCGGCCACATCGCCTTTGAGCGCGAGACCGTCGTGGCCGGCCGCGCGAAGTTCCGCGAGCAGGGCGTCGGGCGATTGCAGATCGATTAGGACGAGGCGGTAGCCTGCCACGGCCAGCACCCTCGCGGTCTCGCGGCCGAGCCCTTGGGCTGCGCCGGTGATGACGGCGATGCGTGCGTGTCGGTCGTCCATCGACGGCCAGCCTGTCTTGCGGATGATGACGGATTATGACGATGCGCCCGGCAAGCTCCAAGCGCCAGCCCAGCGTCGGCGCGCAATCTTGAGCCGAAGCGCCGCGGCGCAATCGGGCAATCAAAGGTCGCTTTCCAGTGGTGTGCCTTCGGGATGCTCGGCTAGCATCCCGGCACCCATGAAGATCGCCCAACTCGAAACTTTCACCGACGAGTTCGTCTGCTTCATCAAGGTCACAACCGATTCGGGCATGGTCGGTTGGGGGCAGACCTCCACGTACAACGCCGATATCACGGCGACGGTGTTCCATCGCCAGGTCGTGCCGTGGGTCTTGGGTCGCGACGCCACCGACATCCAGGCGCTCATAGACCTTGTCGAGGCGAAAGAGCACAAGTACCCGGGCAGCTACCGTTGCCGTGCCTTGGCAGGTCTCGATACCGCGCTCTGGGACTTGCATGGGCACATCGCCGGCAAGCCTGTGGTCGAACTGCTCGGCGGCAGACCGGGTCGTCTACGCGCCTACGCCTCCTCCATGAAGCGCGACATCACGCCGCAGGACGAGGCGCGTCGGCTGGTCGCGCTGCGCGACCGTGACGGGTTCACCGCCTTCAAGTGGCGGGTCGCGGCGGAGTGCGGGCGCGATGTTGATGAGTGGCCGGGTCGCACCGAGGAGATCGTCCCCACGGTCGCGCGGGCGCTCGGCGACGGCATCGATAAACTGGTCGACGCTAACAGCGGCTACTCACCGCCGCGCGCCATCGAAGTTGGTCGCTTGCTCGAACAGGAAGGCATCGGTCATTTCGAGGAGCCTTGTCCGTACTGGCAGCTCGAGCAGACGAAGATCGTCACGGCAGCGTTGTCGCTCGATGTCACCGGCGGCGAACAGGACTGGGACCTCGCGACCTGGCGGCGCATGATCGATCTGCGCGCGGTCGATATCGTCCAACCCGATGTCATGTACATGGGCGGCCTCACGCGCACGCTCACCGTGGCGCGCATGGCGCAGCACGCCGGACTGCCCGTGACGCCGCACAGCGCCAACCTCTCGCTCGTGACGATGTGCACCATGCACCTGCTCGGCGCGATCCCGAACGCCGGCAAGTACCTCGAACTTTCGATCGAGGGCGCGGACTATTATCCCTGGCAGCAGGACCTTTTCCTCGGCGACCCGTATCGCGTCGTCGACGGTCATGTGACGATCCCAGCCGAACCCGGCTGGGGCGTCGAGATCAACCCGCAGTGGCTCGCCCGGGCGGCGTACCGCTCTGCAACCTTGGAGTGAAGCGATGAAGTACGGTTACATCGGTCTTGGCAACCTCGGCAAACACCTTGCGGCCAGCCTGCGTCGTGCGGGCTTCGAGGTCGTGGTGAACGATCTCGATCGCGACGCAGCGAAGTCGCTGCTCGAGGCCGGCTGCACTTGGGCGGCTTCGCCGCGGGAACTCGCTTCGCAGGTCGATTGCGTGATCACCTGCCTGCCGTCGCCCGCCGCATCCAACACGGTGCTGACGGGTCCGGATGGCGTGCTGCAGGGGCTGCGTCGCGGCGGCACTTGGATCGAGATGAGTACCACCGACGAGCGTGAGATCAAGCGCATCGCGGCGCTGGCCGCCGACCAAGGCATCGCGACCCTCGAGTGCCCGGTGACGGGCGGCGTGCATCTGGCGGCCCAAGGCAAGATCACCGTGCTAGTGGGCGGTGAACAAGCGGTGTTCGAAGCGCACCGGCCCGCTCTCGCAGTCATGGGCGGCCAGATCTTTTATATGGGTGAACTCGGCAAGGCGAGCGTCATCAAGGTCATCACCAACATGCTCGCCTTCATCCACCTCGTCGCCTGCGGCGAGGCCTTGATGCTCGCCAAGCGCGGCGGACTCGACCTTGCGCAGGCGTTCCACGCCATCCAGGCGAGCTCCGGCACCAGCTTCGTGCACGAGACCGAGGGTCAACTCGTGCTCAACGGCAGCTACGACATCAATTTCACGATGGACCTCGCCTGCAAAGACTTAGGCTTCGCCTATGAGTACGGCCGCAAATTCGGTGTGCCGCTCGAGCTCGCGGGGCTCACCGAGCAGATCTTCCGGCGGGGTCGTTCGCAGTATGGCAGCGAGGCGCAGTCCACCCAGATCGTGAAGCTGCTGGAGGATGCGCTCGGCACCGATTTGCGGGCGCCCGGGTTCCCCTCCAAGCTCAGCTGACGGCGCGCGGTGCGAACAGTTCGGCGAACTGGTTGATCATGGCGGGCCCGAGCTCCTCGGTGCTCGCGATCGCCACTGCGCGGGAGTAGTAGTCGCCCACCTCGTGTCCGATGCCGATCGCAGCCAGTTCGACCTCGCCGCGTCGCTCGATCCAGCGGATCACATCGTGCAGGTGCTGGTCGAGATAACCGCCCGGGTTGGCGGAGAGCGTCGCCTGGTCGAGCGGCACGCCGTCAGAGATCACCATCAGGATCTTCCGCTGTTCGCGCCGCGCCCGCAGTCGCTGGTGCGCCCACCACAGCGCCTCACCGTCGATGTTGTCCTTCATCAATTCGTCCTGCAGCAACAGCCCGAGGTTGCGCCGCGCGCGCCGCCAAGCGGTATCGGCGTCCTTGTAGATGATGTAGCGGACATCGGTGAGCCGCCCCGGGTTTCGGGGCGCACCGGCGGCGATCCAGTCCTTGCGGGCAAGACCCCCGTCCCAGTCGCGGGTGGTGAAGCCCAGGATCTCCGTGCGCACACCGCAGCGCTCCAGCGTGCGCGCCAGCAGATCCGCACAGAGCGCGGTGAGCAGGATCGGACGGCCCCGCATGGAGCCTGAATTGTCGAGCAGCAGCGTCACGACCGTATCCTTGAAGTCGATCTCACGCTCTTGGCGGAATGCGAGCGGTGCGATCGGGTCGGTGAGCACGCGCGTGAGCCGCGATGGATCGAGCACGCCTTCGTCGAGATCGAAGTGCCAGCCGCGCCGTTGCTGCGCGAGCAGGAAGCGCTCGAGCTTGCGGGCGAGCCGCGCGACGATCGCCGGCAGTTGCCGTGCCTCAGCATCGAGTTTCGCGCGCAGATCATCGAGCGTCACAACATCGGAGAGATCGCAGGCGTCACGGACCTCGTCATGGAGGGTGGTGAAGATGCGATAGTTTCGATTCGGGTGATCGGCCTCGTCGGCGTTGATGCGGCTCAGCCGCTGCCCCTCGGGCGCTTGCTGCTCCGGGCCGTTGGCGCCCTCCGCCTCGGGCGAGGCGGGTTCGGCGAGCGGCTGCTGCGGCTCGATCCCCGGCTCCTCCTCATCGGCGATCTCGCGCGCTTCTTGCACCTCGGGCGCTGGCAAGTGGTCAGGCTTGGGCGCAAAGGGTGGGCGGCGTGCGGGTCGATCGGCGCTCTGCGGACCACCCTCGGTGCTCGGCTCCGGTGGGGGTGGGTTGAGTTCGTGGCCGAGCCCGAGCGCGCGCAGGATGAGTTGCTGCTCACGCGCGAAGGCGTCCTGGTCGGTGGCGCTTGCGAAGAGCAGGGGTAGGGACTTCCCCAGCCGCTGCTCGAGGAACGGCCGCCAACGCGCGTCCAATGTGGCCGCTTCGTCCGGTACGGGTATACCGCCGAGATCGGCGCGCACCAACAGCGCGAGCGCTTGCGTCATCGCTGCTGAACCGTCTGCTGGACCGCGCAGCGCACCACTGCGTTGCAGTTCATCGCGCAACGCAGCATCGACATTGATGGCGACCCCGGCGAGGTCGCGCGCACCGAGCGATAGGCAGCGCGCATCCTCCAACGCATCGTACAGGTTGCGCGCGCGCATCCCTGCGGGCCGATGGCGTGCATGAACCGCCGGGTCGTGGAAAGCCCACCGTAGCGCGAGACGGTCGGCTTGACCGCGGGTCAAGGCGAGGGCTGCCGGGGTCAACGCGGTCGGCGCGGGGGGCAGCAACATCTTGGTGCCCTCGAGTCGCGGTCCCGAGGTGCTGAAGATCACCTGCAGCTGCGGATCGGCTGCGAGGGCTCGGGTGGCGGGCGCGAGCGTCCGCTCGAAAGGGTTCGGCGTCGCAGGCTTGGCGCCGGGCGTCGTCGTCACAGGACCTTGATGTGCGGGGCAGTGAGCGGCAGGTCCACGCCGAAGGCGCGCTGGTAGAACTCGGCGATGACCGGTCGTTCGAGTTCATCGCAGCGATTGAGGAAACTGACGCGGAACGCGGCGCCCACATCCTCGAAGATCCGGGCGTTCTGCGCCCAAGTGATCACCGTGCGCGGGCTCATCACGGTGCTGATATCCCCGTTCATGAACGCATTTCGGGTCATATCCGCCACCCGAACCATCGCCTTAATGGTGCGTTGACCGTCGGCGTCACCGTAGCCCTGTACTTTGCCCGAGACGATCGAGGCCTCGACCTCGTGTTGCAGGTAATTGAGCACTGTCACGATGGACCATCGATCCATCTGGCCTTGGTTGACCTGCTGGGTGCCGTGGTAGAGACCGGAGGTGTCGCCGAGGCCGATGGTGTTGCTGGTCGCGAACAGGCGGAAGTGGCGGTTGGGGGTGATGACACGGTTCTGGTCGAGCAGGGTGAGTTTGCCGCTCGACTCCAGCACGCGCTGGATGACGAACATGACATCCGGCCGGCCGGCGTCGTATTCGTCGAAGAGCAGCGCCACGGGGCGCTGGATCGCCCAAGGCAACAGGCCTTCGCGGAATTCGGTGATCTGGCGACCGTCCTTCACCACGATGGCGTCGCGACCTACGAGGTCGATGCGACTGACATGGCCATCGAGGTTGATGCGGATGAGGGGCCAGTTAAGGCGCGCTGCGACTTGTTCGATGTGGGTGGACTTGCCGGTCCCGTGGTAACCCTGAACCATGACCCGCCGGTCGTGGGCGAAGCCGGCCAAGATGGCAAGCGTCGTCTGCGGGTCGAAGTGATAGGCCGGATCGATCTCCGGGACATACTCCGAGCGCTCGCTGAACGCCGGTACAGCCATGTCGAGCGGAACGCCGAACTCCCGTGCAGCAACGCTGCGGTCGGGGGTCAGGGCAAGCAGAGAATCAGTATCGTCACGCATCGGGCGTTCTGTTTGTGCTGTCATTGGTCTAAATGGGAATGCCATAATACCGCCAATCCAAATTAGGAGTCCCGATTCATGAACGCAGATGTGCAGGGCGCCCGTCGCCCGTCCGGTCGTGATGCCCGCCGCGCCCAACGCTCGGGTCCGTTGCCGGAGCATCTGCGCCCTGTCCGCCCCGGCATGCCGAGCGGGCGGTTCCAACCGCTGACGCAGGCAGGCGTCGAGCAGATCCACCAGACTGCGCTCCGGTTGTTGTGGGAAGTCGGGCTCGGTGATGCCACCGACACTGGCATCGAGGTCATGACCGCTGCCGGCTGCACACTCAACGATGCGGGTCGTCTGCTGTTTCCGCGCGCCCTCGTCGAGGACACCATCGCCAAGGCCGCGCGTCGTTTCCCGCTCTTCGGGCAGGACCCGCGCCACGACATGGAGCCTTGGGGCAAGCGCGCTTACTTTGGCACTGCGGGCGCGGCCGTCAACATGGTCGATGCCAACGGCAGTTACCGCGAATCCACCATCCGCGACCTCTACGACATCGGTCGCATCGTCGACATGATGGAACACATCCACTTTTTCCAGCGCGCCGTGGTGCCGCGTGATATCCCGGATCCGTTCGAAATGGACTTCAACACCTGCTACGCCGCGGTGATGAGCACCACCAAGCACGTCGGCAGCAGTTGGGTCCACCCCGACAACCTCGAAGCCTCGCTGCAGATGCTGCACAGCATCGCGGGCGGCGAGGACAAATGGCGCGAGCGACCTTTCGTCAGTCAGTCCAACTGTTTCGTCGTGCCGCCGATGAAGTTTGCGGCCGATGCCTGCCGTTGCCTCGAGGTCGCGGTGCGCGGCGGCATGCCAGTGCTGTTGCTGTCGGCGGGTCAAGCCGGTGCCACCGCGCCTGCTGCGCTCGCGGGCGCGCTCGCGCAGGAAGTCGCCGAGGTGCTCGCCGGGCTTGTCTATGTGAACGCCATCAAGCCGGGCGCTCCGGCGATCTTCGGCACTTGGTGCTTCGTCTCCGACCTGCGCACCGGTGCGATGTCGGGCGGCAGCCCCGAGCAGGCGCTGCTGTCCTCGGCAGCCGGCCAGATGGGGAACTTCTACGACCTCACGACGGGCACCGCCTCGGGCATGACGGACTCGAAGGTGGCGGATGCGCAATCGGCGGGCGAGAAAGCCCTCAACCATGCACTCGTCGGTCACTCGGGCGCCAACATGATCTATGAATCGGCAGGCATGCACGCGAGCCTGCTCGGTTTCTCGCTTGAGAGCCTGATCATCGACAACGACATCATCGGCGCCACGCAGCGCACCATCAGAGGCATCGAGGTCAACGAGGAGAAGCTCTCTTTCGAGACCATCAAAGATGTCTGCCTCAACGGCCCGGGGCACTACCTCGGCAGCGCCCAGACGCTCGAGCTCATGCAGACCGACTATCTTTATCCTGTCATCGGCGACCGGCGCAGCCCGAACGAGTGGATGGAGCAGGGGTCGATAGATGCCTTGCAGCGTGCCGCGATGCGCGTCCAGGAAGTCCTCGCCGAGCACTATCCTGGGCATGTCCCGGAAGCCATTGACGCCGCCATCCGTCAAAGATATCCGGTAAAGCTCGATCGGGCGGCGATGTTCAAGCGCTGAGCCGATGTCCCTCCCCAGTCATGCCAACGTGGTCATCGTCGGCGGCGGAGTGGCCGGCTGTTCGATCGCCTATCATCTGACGAAGATCGGTATCACCGACGTCGTCCTGCTCGAGCGCAAGCAGCTCACCTGCGGAACCACTTGGCACGCGGCGGGCCTCGTCGGCCAGCTGCGCGCCACGCGTAACCTGACCGAGCTCGCCAAGTACACCGCGGAGCTCTATCGATCGCTCGAAGCCGAGACCGGGCAGGCGACGGGCTTCAAGCAGAACGGCTCGATCAGCGTCGCCAAGACCCACGCGCGTCTCGAGGAACTCTATCGCGGCGCCTCGATGGGCAAAACCTTCGGACTCGAGATCGATCTGCTCTCGACCGCCGAGATCCATGAGCGTTGGCCGCTTCTCGAGGTCAGTGATCTCGTCGGCGGCATCTTCATCCGCAAGGACGGCCAGACCAACCCCATCGACACCACGCAGGCCTTCGCCCGCGGTGCGCGGATGCGCGGCGCCAAGATCCTCGAGAACACCAAGGTCACAGGCATCCGGATCGAGAAGGGGCGCGCGGTCGGTGTCGACACCGAAGCCGGCTACATCTCGGCGGACACCGTCGTCATCTGCGCCGGCATGTGGTCGCGCGAACTCGGCCGTGCGGCCGGTGTCTCCATCCCGCTGCATGCCGCAGAGCACTTCTACATCGTCACCGAGCCGATCGCGGCGGTGCCGCCGAACCTCCCGGTGCTGCGCGTCTACGACGAATGTGCGTATTACAAGGAAGATGCCGGCAAGCTGCTGGTCGGCTGCTTCGAGCCCATCGCCAAGCCCTGGGGCATGGGCGGCATCCCCGAGTCCTTCTGCTTCGATTCGTTGCCCGAGGATGCGGAGCACTTCGAGCCCATCCTCGAAGCCGCCGTGCGCCGTGTGCCCGTGCTCGCGGATGCCGGCATCCAGCTTTTCTTCAATGGGCCAGAGAGCTTCACGCCCGACGACCGGTACTACATCGGCGAGGCGCCGGAAGTGCGCGACCTGTTCGTCGCCACGGGCTTCAACTCCGTCGGCATCGCAGCGAGCGGTGGCGCAGGCAAGGTCGTCGCGCAATGGATCCAGGACCGTAGGCCGCCGATGGACCTCGCGGACGTTGATATCCGGCGCGCGCTACCGTTCCAGTCGAACCGGCGGTATCTCCATGACCGCACGGTCGAGACGCTGGGACTGCTCTACGCGATGCACTGGCCCTACTACCAGTATCAGACGGCGCGCGGCGCACGGCGCACGGCGCTGCACGACCGCTTGGTCGCCGCGGGCGCCTGCATGGGCGAGACCGCGGGTTGGGAGCGCCCCAACTGGTTCGCACCGCCCGGTGTCGAGAAGAAGTACACCTATTCGTACGGTCGCCAGAACTGGTTCGAACACTCGGGCGCGGAGTGCCGTGCGGTGCGCGACGATGTGGCCTTGTTCGACCAGACCTGCTTCGCCAAATATATGGTGCAGGGTCGGGACGCCTGCGCGGTGCTGAACCGCCTCTCGACCGGCGAGATGGATGTGCCGCTCGGCCGCATCGTCTACACCCAGTGGCTCAATGAACGCGGCGGCATCGAGGCCGACCTCACCATCACGCGCCTCGCCGAGAAGCGCTATCTGGTGGTCACCTCGGCCATCTCCCAGACCCGCGACCTCGCCTGGCTCACGCGCTACCTCGATGATCACCCGGACCTGCATTGCACCGCGACCGATGTCACTGCGGGCATCGCCATGCTGGGTGTGATGGGCCCCAAGAGCCGCGCGCTGCTCACTGCGGTGTCGGGCGCCGATCTCTCGAACGAGGCGCATCCTTTCGGCTGGTCGCGCGAGATCGAGATCGGCTACGCGCGTCTGCGTGCGAGCCGCATCACCTATGTCGGCGAACTCGGTTGGGAGCTCTACATCCCCGCTGAGCAGGTGCTCGATGTCTTCGAGCGTCTCACCGAGGCGGGGGCGGCGTTTGGGCTCAAGCACGCGGGCTATCACGCCATGGCTTCTTGCCGCGTCGAAAAAGGCTACCGTCACTGGAGCCACGACATCGCCGATGAGGACACGCCGCTCGAGGCGGGGCTCGGCTTCACCGTGGCCTGGGACAAGAAGGACGGCTTCATCGGCCGCGAGGTGTTGCTCGCACAGCGCGGTCGCGTGCTGCCGAAGCGCCTCGTGCAGGTGATGCTCGAGGACGCTTCCGAGACCGCGCCGCTCCTCTATCACGAGGAGCCGATCATCCGGGACGGCGTCATCGTGGGCTCCACGCGCTCGGGCGCTTGGGGGCATCGCATTTGCCGCTCCATCGGCATGGGCTATGTCCACTGCGATGCGGGCGTCACACCCGATTGGCTCGCCGCCGGTCGTTGGGAGATCGAGGTCGCGGGCGTGCGTCACGCGGCCCGCGCACAACTTGCGCCTTGGTACGACCCCAAGAGCGAACGCATCAAATCCTGAGGACTTTGACACATGAAAACCCATGCTGAGGTGGTGATCATCGGCGGCGGCTCGGTCGGCTGCAGCGCGCTTTATCATCTGACGCAGCTCGGCGTGCGTGACGCCGTGCTGATCGAGCGCGACGAACTCACGGCGGGCTCCACTTGGCATGCGGCGGGCAACTGTCCGAACTTCTCCACCTCCTGGAACCTCATTAAACTGCAGCGCCACAGCACCAAGCTCTACTCGCAGTTGGGCGCGCGTGTCGGTTACGACATGAACTACCACATCACGGGCAGCATCCGGCTCGCACACACCGCGGACCGTGTGGACGAGTTCAAGCATGTGGTGTCGCAGGCGCGTGCACAGGGCATCGAGTTCGAGATGTTGAGCCCCGCTGAGATCCGCGAGCGGCACCCGTTCATCACCACCGACGATATTAAGGCGGGCCTCTTCGACCCCTACGACGGTGATATCGATCCCGCGCAGCTCACGCAGGCGCTCGCCAAGGGCGCGCGCGACGGTGGCGCGACCATCTATCGGCAGACCCGCGTCACCGCCATCGATCGCACGCCTTCCGGCGAGTGGCGGATCACCACCGACAAGGGTGTCATCCAGACGCCCAAGGTGATCAACGCGGCGGGCTACCGCGGTGGCGAAGTGGCCGCGATGGTGGGTGCGTATCTCCCCATCGTCACGCTCTCGCACCAGTACCTCATCACCGAAGACATCCCCGAGCTCGTGGCGCGCGGCGCCGAGCGGCTGCCGCTGCTGCGAGACCCCGATGTCAGCTACTACCTGCGCCAAGAGCGGCAGGGCCTCATCCTCGGCCCCTACGAGTGGGACGCCAAGGCGCATTGGCTGGACGGTCTCCCGGACCAGTTCGCGAATCAGTTGTTCGACGACGATCTCGGTCGCATCGAGAAGTACATCGAGGCCGCCTGCGAGCGCGTGCCGATCCTTGGCACGGTCGGCGTCAAGCGTGTCATCAACGGGCCGATCCCGTACGCGCCGGACGGCAACCCGCTGCTCGGTCCGGCGCCGGGCCTACCGGGGTTCTATCATTGCTGCGCCTTCACCTTCGGCATCGCCCAGGCGGGCGGCGCCGGCAAACTCATTGCCGAGTGGGTCGCGCTCGGCCAGCCCGAATGGGACATGTGGCCGCTCGACTCGCGCCGCTACCTCGACTGCCACAACGATCGTTTCGTGCTCGCCAAGGCACTCGAGACCTACCAGCACGAGTACGGCATCGGCTATCCCGCCGAAGAGCGGCCTGCAGGCCGGCCCGCCAAGGCCTCACCCGCGTACCCGCGTCTGCGCGACAAGGGCGCGAAGTTCGGTGCGCGCGGCGGCTGGGAACGTGCGGTGTATTTTCCGGAAGCCGGCGACCCGGTGGGTCCGGAGGTCTCCTTCCGCAGGCCTGCATGGCATGCCGCGGTCGCCCGCGAGTGCGCGGCGGTGCTACAGCGCGTGGCCGTGCTCGATCTTCCGGGCTTCACCAAGTTCGAAGTCACGGGCGGCGGCGCAGCCGAATGGCTCGATCGCATGGTGACGGGCGTCGTCCCGAAGGCGGGGCGTACCGCGCTCAACTATTTCTGCGCGCCGAACGGTGGCATCGTCACCGAGATGACGCTCACCACCTTCGCCCCGGATCGTTTCTGGTTGATCAGCGCCGCGGCGGGCGAGCGTCATGACGAGCACTGGCTGCGTGAGCACCTGCCGGCTGCGGGCGTGCGCCTCGACAACCTCTCGGCGCGCTACGGCACGCTGATCCTCGTCGGGCCGCGCTCGCGCGAGGTGCTGGCAAAGCTCACCCGCGCCGACCTCTCGAACGCCGCGTTCCCTTGGCTCTCGGTGCGTGACATCGAGATCGGTTACACCCGCGCGACGGCGATGCGGGTGAACTATGTTGGTGAACTCGGCTGGGAGCTGCACATCCCTGCGGAACATGTGCTGTCGGTCTACGATCTGTTGTGGGAGGCGGGCGCAGAGTTCGGCATCCACGACTTCGGGCTATACGCCATGGACAGCCTGCGTCTCGAGAAGTGCTACCGCGGTTGGAAGGGTGACCTCACCACCGAGTACACGCCGTTCATGTCCTCGCTCGATCGCTTCGTGAAGCTCGACAAGCCGGGTGGCTTCATCGGCGTCGAGGCGCTGCGTCGCGAGGCGGCGGCGGGTCCGCGCGAGCGTTTCGTGCCGTTGCTGGTCGATGCCACCGATGCCGATGCGGCGGCGGTGTCCATCGTGTTCAAGGGCGACGAGCAGGTGGGGCTCGTGACCTCGGGCGGCTACGGCTACCGGCTCAAGCAGAGCATCGCGCTCGCCTACCTGCGCACTGACCTTGCGACACCGGGCACCGAGCTCACGGTCGAGATCCTGGGCGAACGCCGCCGTGCGGTGGTCGCTGTCGAGCCGCTCTACGATCCGCAGAACCTGCGTTTGAAGGCCTAGCGGCGCCCTTGGGCGCCGCCGCGCATCAGCAGCAGCGCGATCGCAGCTGAGGCGACCATCAGGAACACGCTCACCGCGTTCAGCACCGGCGTCGCGCCGTCACGCATGCGGCCGTACATCATCACCGTGAGCGGTGAGTCGGCGCCCACCAGCATCAGTGTCGTGTTGAAGTTCTCGAAGGACATGAGGAACACGATCGCTGCCGAACCGATCATCGCCGGCCGCAGATAGGGCAGGGTGATGGTGGCGAGCACGGCGGGGCGTGAGGCGCCCAAGTTGTAGGCGGCCTCTTCGAGCGTGCGATCGAAGCGCTTAAGACGCGCGCTGATCGTGAGGGTGGAGATGGCGATCAGGTAGGAGACCTGGCCGAGCACGACCAACGGCAGGCCCGGCCGCAGGAACTCGGCCTCCCAGCCGAAGACATCCCCCAAGAGATCGGCGACCCGGCTCGCGAAGGCGAGGATGGAGATGCCGAGGATCACGCCCGGGATCACGAGCGGGATCAGCATCATCAACGACAGCAGGCCCTGACCCCGGAAGCGCATACGCTCCATAAGGAAGGCGTTGGTCGTACCGACCACCACCGAGAGCAGCGTCACCCAGGCCGCGACGAGCAGGCTCGTCAGGATGCTGCCCATGAGTTCCTGGTCTTTGAAAAGACCGGTGCGGCCTTGTGTCTCGTCGCCCGTGAACCAGTCGAGCGTGAAGCCCTGCCAAGGCGGCGCGGGGTAAGCCGCGTCGTTGAAGGCGAAGGCCGCCACGGTCGCGAGCGGCAGAAAGAGGAACACGAGGAAGGCCGCGACGAAGACGACCGTCGCGATGCGCAGCCAGAGCGGGCGGGGGAGCGAGGGGATCATGTGCGGTGGTGCAGGCGCATGGATCAGCTGCGGCTCATGACGTCGGCGAACTTTTGGCCGCTCAACCGCAGGCCGATCCAGACCATCAGGCTTGAGAGCACGAGCAGCAGGAAGCCGAAGGCCGCGCCCTGCTCCCAATTGAAGCGGGTGATGAACTGCGTGTAGATCTGCTCGGTGAACCACAGCGAGTTCTTGCCACCCAGGAACGAGGCCGTGAGGTAGTTACCGAGCGTCAGCATGAACACGACGATGCAGCCCGCGGTGATGCCGGGCGCCGCATGCGGGATGACGATCGTGCGCAGCACCGTCCAGCCGTTGCCGCCGAGATCGTAGGCCGCCTCGATCAGCGAGTCGTCGAGGCTCTCGAGGCTCGAATACAACGGGACCACCATGAACAGCAGCGAGGTGTAGACGAGGCCGACCAGGATGGTCGCATCGCGGTAGAGCAGCTCGACCGGTGCGTCGGTGACGCCGAGCGACACGAGGACCCCCGGCAGCACGCCGGTCTCGCGCAGCAGGATCATCCAGCCTAGCGTGCGCACGGTCTCGCTGACCCAGAACGGGATCAGGCACACCGCGAACAGCAGCGCGCTCACCCGGCCGTGCGTGAGTTTGGCGATGGTCCAGGCGATGGGGAAGGCGATGAGCAGCGTGATCGCGGTCGCGATCAGCGAGATGACCGCCGTGCGCACAAAGACATCCCAGTAGAGCGGCTCGGCGAAGAAGGTCCGGTACTGGGCGAGGCTATAGGCGTATTCGCCGGGACCGGTACGTTCGCGGAAGGAGAGCAGCGCGAGGTCAAGGTGCGGCAGCAGGATGAGCCCCAAAAGCCATACCAGTGCTGGGGCGAGCAGCAGCCAGAGCAGAAGGCGCCGCGTCAGTGTGCCGCTGCCCTCAACCATGTCCGCCGGTCGCAAAGCAGACAGCGCGATCGGGGGCGAAACTGAACACCACGTGCTCGTCCACCTTGAGGTCAGCGTAGCGGCCGGTCTGGGGCAGCGCGACGCGGAACTCGGCGCGGGTCTTCGCCTCGCGCAGCAGCACGGCCGAGTTGGCGCCGTCGAACAGCAGGCTCTCCACCACCCCCTCATGCACGGGTGCCGCAGCCGCGGCCGGGGGCAGGTCGAGTTCGGCGGCGCTGCGGCCGAGCACGGCCACCTCGGGGCGCACGAAGGCGCTGGCGACATCGCCGACGCCCGGCTTGCGGCCGCCAGGGCCGGTCTGCGTCTGGGCGCGCACCACCCAGCCCTCCGGGGTGGCGACGTCCACCAGCGCGCCGTGGACGGCGCTGACGCGGCCCTCGATACGATTGTTGGCGCCGACAAAACCCGCGACGAAGGGCGTGGCGGGCGAGTAGTAAAGTTGCTGCGGACTGCCGACCTGTTCGAAGCGGCCGGCGTTCATCACCGCGACCTGGTCGGAGAGCACTAAGGCCTCTGATTGGTCGTGGGTGATGTAGACGAAGGTCGTGCCGAAGGCGGCCTGTAACTGCTTGAGCTCGATCTTCATGCGCTCTCGCAGCTTGAGATCGAGGGCGCCGAGCGGTTCGTCGAGCAGCAGGAGCGTGGGTTCCAGCACCAGACTGCGGGCGATGGCGACGCGCTGGCGCTGGCCGCCCGAGAGCTCGTCGGTACGCTTGCGCTCAGCGCCCGGCAGGCCGACGCGCTCGAGCATCGCCCTGACCTTCGACTCTCGCTCCGCTCGCCCGACTCCGCGTCTGGCGAGTCCGTAGGCGACGTTCTCGCCCACGTTCATCATCGGGAAGAGCGCCAGTTGCTGGAACACCATGTTGACGGAACGGCGGTTGGGTGCCACGCCCCGCTGGCTGCGGCCGCCGATCTCGATATCCCCGCCATCGGGCTCGATGAAGCCCGCGATCATGCGCAGCAAGGTGGTCTTGCCGCAGCCCGAGGGGCCGAGGATGGAGAAGAAACTGCCGCGCTTGACGCCAAAGGAGAGCGAGTCGACTGCCGTATGCGCACCAAATCGCTTCAGCGCGGACTTGGCTTCCAGGTCGAAGTCCTGCGAAGTGGGCATCAGCGTGGGCTTACTTCGCGGCCTTGATACGGTCGAGCACGCGACCCTCGATCTCCTCGAGTCCCGGGGGGATCGCGGGATACCAACGGACATCTTTGAAACCGCGCGGGAAGCTCTCTGCGAACTGGGCGCGCAGCTGCGGATCCGTGAGCGGTTCGGCGCCCCTCGCGGCCGAGAAGTTGCCGATGTTCTTCGCGATGCGGGCGGCGATCGAGGGGCGCAGCGTGAAGTTGATCCAGGCGTAGACGGCCGCCTCGTTCTTGCCGCGCGCGGGCAGCGTGTAGGTGTCGAGCCAGCCGAGCGCGCCCGACTTCGGCGCGATGAATTGGATGGCGGGGTTCTCGCGGGCGAGCTTCCAGCCGCCCGAATCCCACATCATGGCCGCGTGCAGTTCACCCGAGCGCATGCCGTTCAGCAGCTGGTCACGGTTGTCGAAGAAGAAGCGGAAGTTCGGCTTGCAGGCGATGAGACGCGCGCCAACTTGGTCCATCAGCGCTGAATAGGCCTTGGGGTCGCCGTAGAGCGAGAACGGATCCTTGCCCATGGCGAAGGCGAAGGCCATGAGCGTCGGGCGGCGCAGCCGCACCGAGGTCCGACCCTTGAGATCGCTGCGGCAGAGGTCGAGATAGTCGGCGACCTTCGTCCGTTGGGTGTTGACGACCATCCCTTCGGCGCCCCATACATAAGGCAGCGCGTAGAGCTTGCCGCCGACCGTCGCGTTGCGTCGCACCGTGGCGAGCAGGTCGGGTTGGATCAGATCAACCTTCACCTGGGTGAGGTCGATCGGTTTGTAGATCCCGAACTCCTGTTGCGGTCCGAGGATGCGATCCTGTGAGGGTTGCGCGAGGTCGAAGCCCGCACCGCGCGTGGCGCGGAGCTTCGAGATCATTTCCTCGTTGTTGGAGAGCGTGACCTCGACCTTGATGCCGGTCTCTTTCGTGAACTGCGCCGCGACATCTGCGGGCACATAGTCCGCCCAAGTAATGATACGCAGCGTGCCTTGGGCTGAAGCGGTTCCGACCGAGAATAGCGCTGACAACAGGACGCCCGCCCACGCGAATTTTGTCGGGATGTGCGGTCTGACAGGGCGCAGTCTCACAACGCGCGGGCCTCCGCGAGCGGGTCGATGCCGGTCGCGCGGATTTGGTCCGTGACGATCTGTCGCGCTGACCAGAAGTAGTGGAAGGTCGCCCACAACCCAGTCGGCACCAGCCAGAGCATCGCCGTGCGCAGCGATTGGGCGTTGTCCATGCCGCCTGCGGCGTAGTGGTCGCTCAGGAACCCGACCAATTGCGGTGCGATGATGAGGTTGCCCACATTGGCCACGAACAGCGTGAAAGCGCAGAACATGGCGCGCATGCGCGGTTCGGCGAGATTGTTCAGCAACCCGAAGCACGGACCGATGTAGAAGTAGATGGACGGTATGAAGATCCAGAGCAAGACCCGGATGGTCTCGATCGATTGGCTGGTATAGATGAAATAGGACACCACCGTCGCGATGCCGACGACGATACCCATCAGCCAGACGACCCGACGCGGATCGATCATGGAGCGCTGGGCGATGAGCCATGCAGTGAAGAGCGTGGCGAGGCTGCCGCCGATGAGATGCATCGGCCCGGTGAAGATGCCGGCTTCGCCCGCGGTCATCCCGAAATTGCGCACCAGGAAGGTGGGAGTCCACCAGATGAGACCCCAACCCCAAAGGGCTGTGAGCGCGCTGCCGAGCATGACGTGCACGGCCGAGCGCTGCTGCATCAGGTACTTGAACGTTGCGCCGAAGCTCGGTGTGACCTCTGATTTATTGAGGTCGAGCTGGCCGCGCTTCGGCTCACGCACCGTCAGGAAGATGAGCAATCCGAAGACGACGCCCGGGATGCCGAGCAAAAGGAACACGTGGCGCCATCCGTAGGCCTCGGCGAGCTGGCCGGCGACGTCGGCGCCGATCCAGGCACCGATGGAGGCACCGAGCGCGAAGATGGTCAGCGCCATCGGCCGCTGCGACGCCGGGAAGTAGTCGGAGAGGAGGGAGCTCGCCCCGGGGGTGCCGCCGGCTTCACCGACGCCGACGCCGATGCGGGAGAAAAGCAACTGCCAGTAGTTCATGGCGAGACCGCTGGCCGTCGTCATGGCCGACCAGACGATGACCGAGATGCCGATGATATTGCGCCGGCTGTAGCGGTCGATCAACCACGACAGTGGGAAGCCGAACAGCACATAGAACAGCGCGAGCGCCGTGCCGGTGAGGAACGCGATGCCGGAGTCGGTGAGCTGAAGTTCGATGCGGATCGGCTCGAGCAGCGTGGAGATGACATATCGATCAGCGATGCTGATTGCGTAGAGACCCACCATCACCAGCAGTACATACCAGCGGGTCCAGGCACCGTCGCGCGCGGGCTCCGCGGCGCTCGGAGTGTCTTGGCGGTTGTCGTTCATCGTGTGCCCCCCTGATGATCTGCAACCATCATATCGACTTTCGCGGGGTGGGTCAGGAGTCCGGGTCTAAGGACCGCGCGTGAGCGGTCCCAGTGCATCCTTCAGGGGGCTGAGCCACGGCTCATAGGGCTTCCACTGGTCGACGCCGTCGCGGTTGATCGGGCGTCGCACCTGCTCGGCGCTCGCCGTGTGCACCCGCCGCTCGGTGCGGTGGAACTCGACGCAAGCGTCCTCGAACGGCAGACCGCAGTGCTCGAGCAGCCGTCGCACGCTGCCCTCGAGATCGGCCAGCACATCCTCGTGCTGCACGCGCAGCACGCGCCCTGGCAAGGCAAGGTCGAGATGGCCCATGAGCTCGACATAGGCGCGGTAATAGCGGCCGACGTCTTCGAGGTCGTAGGCGAAGGGGTGTCCGTTGGCGTAGAGCTGCTTGAAGTTGCTGAAGCAGCAGTCCATCGCGTCACGGCGCGCGTCGATGATCCGGGCGTTCGGCAGGATCAGCTGGATCAGCGCGATGTTGCGGAAGTTGTTCGGCATCTTGTCGATGAAGTGCGGTTTACCGGCGCTGCGGTAGGCCTGGGTATCGCGGATGTAGGCCTCGCCGAACGCCCGGCATTGATCGGCGGTCAGGTCCGTCAGCACGCCGGGATAGTGGGTTTCACCGAATTGATCGCCGCTGCCCAGCGACCCGACGAGGCGCGGGATGTTGGCGAGTTCCATCGTGCCCTCGACCTGCGAGTGCGAGGCGAGGATCTGCTCGAGCAGCGTCGAGCCTGCGCGCGGCAGACCCAACACGAAGATGGGCGAGGGATCGGGGCATCCCCAGCCGCGCCGCGCGGTGAAGAATTCCGGCGTGCAGATGTCCATCTGGCGCCGTACGGCCCGTTCCTGAGCTGCCGGGCGGTATAGACCATTCTCTTTTTTGAGGGCGTTACCGCGGGCGTAATAGGTGAACGACTCGCCATGCTCACTGCGGTCTTCGAGCGCCTTGCCGAGCGCGAAGCAGAGGTGATAACGGTCGGCGTGCTGCAGTTGCGGCTGCGCCTCGTAGTGTCGCATCCGCTCGAGTTCAGCCTCCGTGAAGCGATAGGTCTTCATGTTGGCGAGGCTCCAATACGCCTCACCGAAATCGGGTCGGAACTCGATCGCCTGACGGTAGGCGGCGATGGCCGCTGCGGTCTCGCCGTTGGTTTTGTGGGCGTGTCCCAACGACTGGTGCAGCTCGGAGTCGCGCGGCATCTGCTGCAACAACGCGCGGTAGCGCTCGATGGCGCCCGGAACATCGCCCAAGGCCATCACGATCCCGGCATGGGTCACCCGCACGCCCGGATTGGCCGGCTCGGCGGCCATCAGCCGCTCGGCCTCTTCGCGTGCGCGTTGGTGCTTGTGCAGGTCGACGAGGGTGAGCACAAGGTCGTAGCGCGCCGAGTTGTAGTCCGGCGCCTTCGTCAGCAGCTTATCGAGCAGCACCTCGGCGTCGGTGTTGTACTCGAAGTGACGCGCGATCATGGAGAGCACGCGCAGCGCCTCCGTATCGTTCGGATGCTCGGCGAGATGCGCACGGACGGTGCGCTCGGCGTCCTGGTGGTCGCCGTCGGCGACCATGGCACGCGCGGCGATCACCGCCTGCGGCAGGGTTGCGAGTGTCGTGACATGGCTGGCCGCGTTCGCGGCGTCTGCGGCCCGGCCGACGATCCGATAGAGCTTCTCGAGCGCTTGCCAGCTGGCGGGCAGGGCGGGGTTGTAGCGGATGGCCCACTCGAAGGCCTCGAGGGCTTTCGGGGCATCGCGCTGCGCGACATGGCAGTGACCGCGCTCCTGGAACAG
>CAMAQZ010000007.1 GCA_945860725.1 Klebsiella pneumoniae
GCCATATGGGTCGATCCGGCCGATCCCGCCCGCACGCTGATCGTTGGCACTGACAAGGATATCGACGGCGCGCTCTATGTTTTCGGTCTCGATGGCCGGATCAAGCAGGAGCGGGTGGTGCGCGGCCTGCTGCGCCCGAACAACGTCGACATCGCCCGCGGCGTGATGTTGGGCGGCAAGCCGGTGGATGTCGCCATCGTCGCCGAGCGCTTCGCCAACCGCCTGCGCGTCTACGCGCTCCCCGACATGCAGCCGCTCGACGGCGGGGGCATCCCGGTGTTCGAGGGCGAGCGCGCCCGTGATGTCATGGGTGTCGCGGCTTGGGTGCGGCCGGTGGACGGTGCGCTGCTCGTCGCCGTGAGCCGCTCGGACCGTCATGCGCCCAAGCAGGGTTATCTGCACCAGTACCGGTTGGTCGACGACGGCGCGGGTCGCCTGAGCGGACTGTTCGTGCGTGCGTTCGGCGAGTGGAGCGGTCGCAAGGAAATCGAGGCGCTGTCGGTCGATGCGACGGGCGGGCACCTGTTCGCGAGCGACGAAACCTTCGGTCTGCGAAAGTACCGCGTCGATCCGGCGACGGAGGATGCGGATGACGAACTCGCGGCCTTCGGGCTCACGGGTTTCGCGCGCGATCACGAGGGCAGCGCGGTGATGCGGGATGCTGCAGGGCGGGCTTGGCTCTGGGTATCGGACCAGCAGGCCGGTGCGCTGCGGGTGTTCGACCTCGCCGGATCACCCGGCAGCCCCGAAGAGCCGCGCTTCATCGGGCATGTGCCCTTCACAGCACGCGAGACCGACGGCATCGACCTTGTCACCGGCGATCTTCCTGGCTTTCCCGGTGGGTTGCTGGTCGCGATGTCCGGCGATCGGACCTTCCATTTCTATGCGATCGACGACCTTTTGCAGGCCTTGGTGCCGGCCGCAGCGCCCGCGCGGCGCTGAGCACCCTGCCGAAAGTCATTTGACTGTCCGTTATCTTGGCAGAGGGTCGTATCCCCCCATGCCATGCGAAAAAAAGCCTGTTCCGCGCGCACTGCGCACCACCTTGGCCCCGCGGTCGCGGATCTTGCCATCACCGGATTGCGCGCGGTGCCCGCATCGGCGCCGCCGCCCCCGTCTCGCGCCTGTCGCTCCGACCGCGGCCGCTGGGCGGCTTTCGGGGCGCGTGGCTGGTGGTTCGCGCCGCGCTGCGCGTCGCTGCTACAGCTGCGACCGGTCAGTGCAGCTTCACGCGCGGTTCCGTCTGCCTCGCGATCAGGCGGGCGAGGGTGGTGAGCGAGGTCTTCCACCAGCCATGCAACGCGATCTCGTGCATCTTGTAGAGCGACTGGTACATCCAGCGCGCGAACAGTCCTTCCAGCCAAAGATTTCCGCCGACGAAGTTGCCCATCAGGTTGCCGACGGTCGAGTGCTCGCCAAGCGAGACGAGCGAGCCGAAGTCGCGATAACGCCAGGCCGGACTCGTCTTGCCCGCGAGCCGTCGGCGCAAGGCCTTGACGAGGTACATCGCCTGCTGGTGCGCCGCTTGGGCGCGCGGCGGCACGAGCCGTCCCGGGTGCCCCGCCCACTCGACTGCCGCGCAGTCGCCAAGGGCGTAGATATCGGGGTCATCCACCGAACGTAGCCGGGCATCGACCTTCACCTGGTTGAGGGCGTTGGTGGCGATGCCGAGCTTGGCGAGGAACGCTGCGGCTTTGACGCCGGCCGCCCACACCACCATCGCGGCGTCGATCACCCGGCCGTCGGCGAGCCGCACCGCTTGCGGCAGCACCTCCGCGACACGCGCGTCGCAGTGCACCTCCACGTTCAGCTTATCGAGCATGCGGCGTGCAGCGATCGAGATCCGCTCGGGCAGCGCCGGCAGGATGCGTGGTGAGGCTTCGATGAGGTGCAGGCGGATGTGTTTGTCGGGATCGATGTTGTCGAGGCTGAAGGACACCAGTTCGCGCGTGGCGTTGTGCAGTTCGGCGGCGAGTTCGACACCGGTCGCGCCCGCCCCGACGATCGCCACATCGAGTTGTCCGCGCCGCAGCGGCACGGTCTGGGCGTGCGCGCGCAGGAAGGCGTTGACCAGCCGACGATGGAAGCGGTCGGCTTGGGCGGTGCTGTCGAGGGCCATCGCGTTCTCAATGACGCCCGGCGTACCGAAATCATTGATATTGCTGCCCACGGCCAACACCAACAGATCGTAGCTGACGCGCCGAGCGGACACGATCTCCTCGCCATGCTCCTCGTCCATCACCGGACCGACCAATACTTCGCGCGCGGCCCGATCGAGGCCGATCATCTCGCCGTAGCGGTACTTGAAGCCGTGCCAATGCGACTGCGCGAGGTAATCGAGCTCGTGGACATCGAGGTCGACGGAGCCGGCCGCCAGTTCGTGCAGGTGGGGCTTCCAGAAATGCGTGCGACCGCGCTCGATGAGCGTGACCTTCGCGCGACCGCGCCGACCGAGGGTGTCGCCGAGACGGGTGGCAAGCTCGAGGCCGCCGGCACCGCCACCGACGATGACGATGTGGGGGCGGTCGTTGGGGGGGCGGTCGTTGGGGGGCGTAGCTGGGACCATGGTCCGGATTATTTGCTCGCGCGCGCATCGGTCGCGGGAGCGGTATCCTACGCGAGCCTCATGACTTCCGACACCGTCACCGACACCACTGTGCGCGTGCTGCAGCGCGTCATCGAAGCCCAACGCACCGCGGACGGTGCGGGCGTCACCTTGTGGCGCAGCCTCGGGCAGGGTCCGTTCGCGCGGCTCGATCCGTTCATCATGCTCGATGAGTTCGGCAGCGACCGCCCAGACGAATACATCAAGGGGTTCCCGTCCCATCCGCACCGGGGTTTCCAGACCGTGACCTACATGCTCGCGGGGCACATGCTGCACGAGGATCACCTCGGCAACCGTGGGCACCTCCGCGCGGGCGATGTGCAATGGATGTCTGCCGGTCGCGGCATCATCCACTCGGAGATGCCGCAGCAGGAAAGCGGTCTGATGCGCGGCTTCCAGTTGTGGTTGAACCTGCCTGCCGCCGAGAAGATGCGGCCCGCCGAGTACCGGGATATCCCCGCCGCCGCCATCCCTGAACTCGTCGACGCCACAGGCGTGCGGGCCAAGGTCGTCGCCGGGGAACTGTCGCTCGGTGGCGGGCACGCGAGCGGTCCGGTGACGGGCATCAGCACACAACCGCTGTTCATCGATGTCGAGCTGCCTGTGGGCACGGCCATCGCGGTGGACATTCCGGCCTCGCACCATGCGTATTGCTATGTCTACGAAGGCGCGCTCGGCGTCCCTGCCGCGACGGGCGGCGAGGCGACGCTGCGGGCGCGTCAGGGGGGGGTGTTGGGCGGCACGGCCGAGGTGGGCGCCGGCAGCGCAGCGCAAGGCGTACGGTCGCGTGTGACGCTGCGCGCGACGCAGAGCCGCGGCCGAGCTTTGCTGCTCGCGGCCCGGCCGATCGGGGAGCCGGTGGTGCAGTACGGGCCGTTCGTCATGAACACCCGTGAGGAGATCGATCAGGCGATCCGTGACTTCCAGTCGGGGCGCTTGGCGGCAGGTTGAGGGGCTTCAACCGCCCTCAAGTGAGGAAGATCGCGCCGAGCCCGAGCAACGTCGCGAAACCGATGCAGTCGGTGAAGGTGGTGATGATCACCCCGGCTGACAACGCCGGATCGATCTCGAAACGTCGCAGCGCGAGCGGCACCAGCACGCCCACGGCGGCGGCGGCCAGCAGGTTGATGAGCATCGCCGCGGCGATGATGGCGGCGATCTGCCAGGTGCCGAACCAGTACGCCGTCACGAGACCGACCACCAAGGCCCACAGGAGGCCATTCAGGCCGCCTACCGCGATCTCCTTGAACAGCAGCCAGCGGGCGTTCGACCATTGCACCTGCCCGAGCGCGAGTCCGCGGATGATGAGCGTCACGGTCTGGGTGCCTGCGATGCCGCCCATCGAGGCGACGATCGGCATCAGCGCCGCCAAGGCAGCGACCTTCTCGATGGTGCCCTCGAAGGTCTTGACCACCGCGGCCGCCAAGAATGCCGTGACGAGGTTGATGCCGAGCCACAGCAACCGGCGGCGCGTCGAGGGGAGGATGCCTGCGAACAGGTCCTCGTCATCCTGCAGACCGGCCATCGACAGCACCGAGTGTTCGGCCTCCTCGCGGATGACATCGACCACATCGTCGATGGTGATGCGCCCGATTAATCGTCCTTCCGAGTCGACCACCGCCGCCGACACGAAGTCGCGGTCCTGGAAGATCTGGGCCACATCGTGCGCCGCGGTCGAGGGGTCGATGCGCGCGGCCTCCGCATCGAGGCTCTGGCCGACGGTCGCCTCGGCATCGCCGGTGATGAGCCGGGTCAGGGCGATGGTGCCGAGGTAGCGGTCGTCGCGATCGACGACGAACAGGCTGTCGGTGCGGGGCGGCAGATCGCCGCGCATGCGAAGGTAGCGCAGCACCACTTCGAGCGAGACATCGGCGCGGACGCTCACCGTGTCGGTGTTCATGAGTCCGCCGGCGCTGTCTTCGGGCCACGACAGCACGGCCCGCAGCCGCTCGCGGTCGCGCTGGTCCATGGAGTGGAGCACCTGGCGCGTGACCGCCTCGGGCAGATCACCGACGAGATCGGCGAGGTCATCGACTTCGAGACCCTCGGTCGCCGCCACCAATTCGCCGGGCTCCATGGAGTCGATGAGCTCCTGGCGCACTTTCTCGTTGAGCTCGACGAGCACATCGCCCTCGAGGTCCCGCTCGACCATCTCCCAGACGAGTTCGCGTTGTCGTGGCGGAACGGACTCGAGCAGCGAGGCGATCTCGGTGGGGTGCAGCGCCGCCACCATGCGCTCGGCCGAGCGCAGCGTACCGGCGTCGAGGGCTTGGCGCAGCGCGCTGAGCCGCACCTGCTTGCCTGTGAGTTCGGTCATGTCCGGCCCGGCAGATCGAGGGAGTGATGGCGACGGCTGAGACCCGGCACCTCAGGCGCGAGGCGTTGGACGAGGCGCTCGACGAGATAGACCGAGCGGTGCTGGCCACCGGTGCAGCCGACGCCGAGGGTGAGATAGCGCCGGTGGGCGGCACGGTGTTCGGTGATGCGGGCGCCGATGAACTGCGCGTACTCATCGAGCAGTCGCTGCACTTCAGGCCGTTCGTCGAGCCAGCGGATCACCGCCGGATCGCGCCCCGTGAGCGGTCGCAGGGCGGTGTCCCAGTATGGGTTCGGCAGCGTGCGCGCATCGAAGACGAAGTCGCAGTCGCCCGGTACGCCATGCTTGAAGCCGAACGACACGAGCGTTACGGACAGCTGCTCGGCGCGCCGGTGGTCCACCCGCTGGACGATGAGTTCGCGCAACTGGTGCACGCCGAGGTGGGTGGTGTCGATGACGAGATCGGCGGCCTGGATGACCGGGTCGAGCAGTTCGCGCTCGCGCAAGATCGCCTGCTGCAGCGACTCGCCGGCTTGCGCGAGCGGATGTCGACGCTTGGTCTCGCCGAACCGGCGCAGCAGTTCGGTGTCGGCTGCGGTCACCGCCAAGAGTTCGCAGCGCAGACCGCTGCGCCGCAGCGCTTCGAGGGTGCTCGGCAGATCGGTGGGGCTGAGGGCGTTGTCGCGTGCGTCGATGCCGATGGCGGTCTGGTCGAACACGCCCGTTTCGCCGTTTCGCAGCGAGTGCGAGACGAAGTATTCGAGCAGGCTCGCCGGCAGATTGTCGACGCAGAAATAGCCGACATCCTCGAGCGCGTGCAACACGACGCTCTTGCCGGCCCCGGAGAGGCCGCTCACGAGGATGATCCGCATACCCGGCATGACGAGGTCTCAGTGCCGCGCGGCGCGGCCTTCCTCGGCATGGTGGTCGGCGGCTTTCTCCTTGCGCTTCTTCACCAAGCGGTCGAGTTTATCGGCGAGCGCATCGATGGCGGCGTACATGTCCGCTGCGGTCGCTTCGGCATGGATATCGGTGCCCGGCACGCGCAGCGTGGCCTCCGCCGAGTGCCGCAGCTTCTCGACGGACAGCACGCAATGGGCATCGATCAGCTGGTCGAAGTGACGCACGATGCGTTCCATCTTTTTGACCACGTAGGCGCGCATCGATTCGGTGACCTCGACATGGCGTCCGGTGACTTCGATCTGCATGGCCTGATCCTCCTGATCGTTATCCGTAAGGCCCCATCCTGCTAGGGATGAGGTTAGCGCGAACTGTCCCGCTTGCGCTCGGCGGAAGAGGCGATACCGATCGCCTCGCGGTATTTGGCCACCGTACGGCGGGCGACCGGGATGCCCTGGGCCGAGAGCAATTCGGCGAGTTTGCCATCCGACAGCGGCGCACCGGCGGATTCGTCGGTGATCAGACGCCGGATCTTCGCCCGAATCGCGGTGGAGGATGTCCCCGCACCGTCATCGCCCTCGACCTGGCTCGAGAAGAAGTATCGCAGTTCGAACACGCCGCGGGGGGTATGCAGGTATTTTCCCGAGGTGACCCGGGAGACCGTCGATTCATGCATGCCGATCGCAGCGGCGATGTCCTTCAGGATCATCGGTTTCATGTGCTCCTCACCCTGGGCGAGGAACTCGCTCTGACGCTCGACGACCGCGCGGGCGACCTTCAGGAGGGTGTCGTGGCGGATCTCGAGGCTCTTGAGGAGCCAACGCGCCTCCTGCAGCTGCGAACGCAGCAGGGCATGGCCGCCGCCCCCTGCACCTTGGCCGATCAAGCCGGCGTACTCGTTGTTGACGCGCAGACGGGGCAGGGTGCGACCGTTGAGCTCCACCGACCAGCCGCGTGCGGTGCGCTGCACCATGGCATCGGGGACGATGTATTCAGGTCGCAGAGCGCTGATAAGGCTACCGGGTTTCGGGTGGCAGGCGCGGACGAGGGCCACCGCGGCGACCAGCGTCTCATCGTCGGCCGCATCATCCTCGCCCTGCAAGCCTTCCGCTTCGAGCGCCCGGCGTAGTGGCCCAAGATCGCGCTGTGCGAGCAGTTTCAGGTGATGATCGACGATGCGGCGCGCGAGCGAGAGGCCCTGCGTCGCTGGGGTGAGCGCGGCCAACTGCAGCTGCAGGCATTCGATGAGATCGCGCGCGCCGATACCGACCGGGTCGAGCTTCTGCACCAGCAGCAAGACGCGCTCGATCTCTTCCTCGTCATGAAGCACCGCGCCGATCGGTCCATGGTGGGCAAGGTCGAGGGCGACCTCGGCGAAGGTCTCCGTCAGGTAGCCGTCGTCATCGATCGCATCGACCAACGCTGCGGCGACTTCAAGGTCGGATTCGGACAGACCGAGCAAGGTCAGTTGACCGAGCAGGTGTTCGCGCAGCGACTCCCCTCGCTCGTCGGCGAGGTCGCGGGGGCGGTCCTCGTCATCCTCGGCTCGACCGGAGTCGCTGCCGGTACCGGCGCGGTCGGCCCACGGTTGGTCTACGATCTCGACTTCGACCGGTTCGGTGAAGCCTGCCTCCTCGGTGGGCGGCGCGGCGGCCGTGAAGTGTGCGCCGAGCTCGAAGTCCACGGCCTCTGCGGCTTCGGGCTCCTCCTGCTCCAGCATGACGTTGGATTCGAGCACTTCGGCAAGGTGCGCCTGCAGTTCGAGCGTCGGCATCTGCAGGAGGCGGATGGCCTGCTGCAACTGCGGCGTCATCGTGAGCGATTGGCCGAGCTTGAGTTGCAGCGACTGCTTGAGCATCGAGAAGACTCGCGAGGCGTCCCTGGGACGTCACTTACAGGCGGAAGGATTCACCTAAGTACACCTCACGCACGCGGGGATTGGCAAGGATTTCCTCGGCCTCACCTTGGGCGATGACGATGCCGTCGCCGATGATGTACGAGCGTCGGCACACACCGAGCGTCTCGCGCACGTTGTGGTCGGTGATCAGCACCCCGATGCCACGCGCGGCGAGTTCGCGCACGATGCGCTGGATATCGAGCACCGAGATCGGATCCACCCCTGCGAACGGCTCATCGAGCAGCAGGAACTGCGGGTCTGCGGCCAGCGCGCGCGCGATCTCGACACGACGCCGTTCGCCGCCGGAGAGCGCCATGCCGGGAGAGCGCCGCACATGGTCGATACGCAGATCGGCGAGGATCTCCTCGCAGCGCGCGCGTCGTGCCTCCCGATCGAGACCCGCGCGGGTCTCGAGGATCGCGAGGATGTTGTCCTCGACGCTCAACTTGCGGAACACGGAGGCTTCTTGCGGTAGATAGCCGATCCCCGCGCGGGCGCGGCGATGGATGGGCTCGTGCGTCAAGTCGAGATCATCGAGCAGGATGCGGCCGGCATCCGCGGGCACGAGCCCGACGATCATGTAGAAGGCGGTGGTCTTGCCCGCGCCGTTCGGGCCGAGCAGGCCGACGATCTCGCCCGCACCGACCTCGAGCGACAGGTCACGGACCACGGTGCGTGCGCCATAGGTCTTGGCGAGGTTGCGGGCGATCAGTCGTCGACTGCCGTCGCCCACGGGCAACACGCTCACGGGGTCACCTTCGGTTCGGGGGCGGTCTGTGGGCGGATCACGATCCGGACCCGCTCGTCGCTGCCTGTGCTCTTGCCGGCTTGGACACGCTGCGCCGCGATCTCGTAGACCAGTTGCTGGCCACGGATCTCGCTGCGGCCATCGCTCAGCCACGCGTTCTCCTTGAGGGTCACGGTGCCGCCGCGGGTCTCGTAGACCAACGAGCCGGCGCGGCCGCGCGCTTTGCCGCCGGTCTGCAGCTGTTGCTCGAACTCTGCGGGCTTGCCGCGCACCGTGGCGCGCGCCAGCTGGTCGGCGATGAAGTTCACGACGGCCTCCTCGGCCCGCATCGTCCCGCCCTCGACATCGATCTTCACCTTGCCGCTGAAGGTCCAGGTCGCGTCCTTGAAATCGAGTCCGGTCGCCCGGGCGCGTTCGGCCTGCACGCGCAGCGGACCTTGGGTGATCACCACATCGCGGAAGAGCAGCGTGTTGCTGCGGTAATCGACATCTGACGACGCCGCATCGACCACGATCTCGGCGTTACGGCTTTTGGTGGGCTGCGCTGCGATCACAGGCATCGCAAGCACGAGCGCGAGGATCGCCGCGAAGGCGACGCGGGTGGATCTGGGCTGGCGCCCCAGAGTGTCAGGGTTGGAAGCGGCCATGGACCTTGGAGAGCAGTTGCGCCTCGCGGCGGTTGAGGTCTGCCGCGAGGCCGACCGCCTCGAGGGTGCGGCCGGCCATCTCGAGCCGCACGGCGTCCGGGACGGTGACCCGTCCCGCGGTGAGGTCGTAGTCGAGGCGTTCGGTGCGGATGCGAAGCGTGCCTTGACCGGGCGCGGCTTCTCCTTCCAGCAGGACGCTGCCCTCCAGCACCACCGAGCGTGCATCTTGCGGCAGCCTTCCCTCCGCCGCACGCACCCGCCACGGCGGGTCTTGCGGCTGCGACACGGTCATATCGACCGCTTCGAGCGCGACGCTGCCCGTGGCGGGATCCTGGTGGATCACGGCGGCGCGCAGGATGTAGCGCGGCTTGCCATCTGCGCCGGTCTCGATGATCTGCGCATCGCGCGCCGAGTAGCCGGGGTCGTCATTGGAGGCGAGCGTGCCCGGCCCGGGTGTCTCCGCCCCGGTGCATCCGCTGAACAGCAACGGCAGCAATGCCGCCGCCGCGAGGGCGGCGAGCCGCATTCTTGGCCGTGCGGCGGGGTCCGGGGACATGCTCAGACCACGCCTGCACGCAGCAGATCGTGCACATTGAGTGCGCCGACAAGTCGGCCGTCATCGTCGACCACCGGCAGCGATGTGATGCGGTGCGTCTCCATGAGGTGGACGGCCTCGGCGGCGAGTTCGCGCGGACCGATGCTGCGGCAGGGACGGGTCATCACTTCATGCATGCGCGCCGCGTGCACATCGATGCGTCGGTCGAGCGAACGGCGCAGGTCACCGTCGGTGTACACACCGATGGCGCGATCTTCGGCGTCCACCACCACCGTCATGCCGAGGCCCTTACGGGACATCTCGATGAGACCGAGCGCGACAGGCGTGTCGGCCGTGACCTTGGGCGCGTCATCGCCGCGTCGCATGACATCCTCGACCCGCAGCAGCAACCGCCGTCCGAGCGCGCCGCCCGGATGGGAGCGCGCGAAATCCTCGGCGGTGAAGCCGCGTGCCTCGAGCAGCGCCACGGCGAGGGCGTCGCCCATGGCGAGCGTGGCGGTGGTGCTGGCGGTCGGCGCAAGGTTGAGCGGGCAGGCTTCGGCGGGCACGCTGACATCGAGGTGGATCTTGGCGGCGCGGGCGAGGGTCGAGGTCGGATGACCGGTCATCGCCACCAACGGCACCCCGAGCCGCGCGATCGGGGGCAGCAAGGTCAGGATCTCCGGGGTCTCCCCCGAGTTCGACAGCGCGAGCAGCAGGTCGTCCCGGGTGATCATGCCGATGTCGCCATGGCTGGCTTCGGCGGGATGCAGGAAGAAGGCCGGCGAGCCGGTGCTCGCGAGGGTGGCGGCGATCTTGCCGCCGATGTGCCCGGATTTGCCCATGCCGGTCACGACGATCCGGCCCTGACAGGCGAGGGCTAGGCGGCAGGCGGCCGCGAAACTGAGGTCGATACGGGCTTCGAGCGCCACGAGCGCACGCAGTTCGGTGGCGAGGGCGCGCCGGCCGGCGTCCACCAAACTTTGATCGGCAATCGTGCGCGCATCAGTCATGGGATGGCATCATACCGCCATGAGCATGCATCCCGAAAAAGTCGCTGAACTCATCCGCACCGGCCTGCCCGGTGCCGACGTCCAGGTGTTGTCCGATGACCAGACCCATTTCACCGCCCGTATCGTCGCCCCGCAGTTCGTCGGCGAGCGAGCCATCGCCCGCCACCAGCGGGTCTACCGAACCCTCGGCGAGCTGGTCGGCCGCGAGATCCACGCCCTCAGCATCGAGGCGTTGACCCCCGAGGAGGCCGGTCTCGACCGGTCTGCCTGAGCGGCAGCCGTGATGGATAAGTTGCAAGTCGCAGGCGGCCGTACGCTTGAGGGTGAGGTCCGGGTGTCGGGGGCCAAGAACGCCGCCTTACCCATCCTCGCCGCGACGCTGCTCGCCTCCGAGCCCGTGGCGATCGGCAATGTGCCGCACCTGCAGGACGTCACCACCATGATCGAGCTGCTCGGTCGCATGGGCGCTACGGTGACCGTCGATGAGCGCATGAACATCGAGGTCGACGCGAGCACCGTGCGCCAGCCGGTCGCGCCGTACGACCTCGTCAAGACCATGCGCGCCTCGATCCTCGTGCTCGGACCGCTGTTGGCGCGGTTCGGCGAGGCCGATGTGTCGCTGCCGGGCGGCTGTGCCATCGGCGCCCGTCCTGTCAACATCCATGTCGCTGGCCTGCAGGCGATGGGTGCCGAGATCTCGATCGAGAACGGCTACATCCGCGCCCGCGCCTCGCGCTTGCGCGGCGCGCGTCTGGTGCTCGATACGGTGACGGTCACCGGTACCGAAAACCTGATGATGGCCGCCACGCTCGCCGACGGTCAGACGGTCATCGAGAACGCCGCGCGTGAGCCTGAGGTGGTCGATCTTGCGGACTGTCTGAACGCGCTCGGCGCCAAAGTGCGCGGCGCGGGCACCGACATCATCGTCATCGACGGCGTCGAGCGTCTGCACGGTGGCAGCCATCGGGTGCTGCCTGATCGGATCGAAGCAGGCACCTACCTCGTCGCCGGCGCGATCACCTCTGGCCGTGTGCACCTCAAGCAGGTGGCGCCCGCGCATCTCGATGCCGTGTTGGCGAAGCTGCGCGAAGCGGGCGCGACCGTCACCAGCGGTGCGGACTGGATCGAACTCGATATGCGGGGGCGGCGGCCGCGCGCCATCGACCTGCGTACCGCCCCGTACCCTGCGTTCCCGACCGACATGCAGGCGCAGTTCGCCGCGCTCGACACGATCGCCGACGGCGTCGGCACCATCATCGAGACCATCTTCGAGAACCGGTTCATGCACATGCTCGAGATGCGCCGGCTCGGGGCGGAGATCCGACTGGAGGGCAACACCGCGATCATCAAGGGGGTGCCGAAGCTGCAAGCGGCGCCGGTGATGGCGACCGATCTGCGCGCCTCGGCGTCGTTGGTGTTGGCGGGTCTCGTCGCCGAGGGCCGTACCGTCATCGATCGCATTTACCACATCGACCGTGGCTACGAGGCGATCGAGGAGAAACTCTCGGCGTTGGGTGCCGACATCCGGCGCATCCCCGGCTGACCGTCCGGGACGTCCGATCAGCGCTGCCGCAACGGTTGTTCGACAACCTGCAACTGCAGATCTGCGCTCTGCACTCCGCGTTGCACGCTGATCAGCAGTGCCGTGCCCGGCTGCAGGGCGGCGATGCGTACCTGCACCTCCTGCGCGCTCGCCGGCACCTTGCCACCGATGCGGGTGATGAGATCGCCCGGCTGCAGCCCGGCCTGTTGCGCGGGGCTGCCTTGATATAGCCGTAGGATCACCACGCCACCGCGCGCGAGACCTGCTGCGCGGGCGTTGGCTTCGTCGATGTTCGTCACATCGAAACCCACCCAGCCGCGCACCACCCGCCCGCGCGCCACCAGCTCACCCACCACGCCGCGCACCAGATCCACCGGGATCGCGAAACCGATGCCCTCGACCCCCAGGTTGCGGGCGATGATCGCGGTGTTGATGCCGACCAGCTCGCCGCGGGTGTTGATGAGCGCCCCGCCGGAATTGCCGACATTGATCGGCGCGTCGGTCTGGATGAAGTTCTCGAACACGGCGACACCGAGCTGCCCACGACCGGTCGCGCTGACGATGCCTTGGGTCACTGTGGCGGAGAGTCCGAGCGGGTTGCCGATCGCGAGGACGATGTCGCCGGCGCGCAGGGTCGAGGAGCGCCCGAGTTCGATGGCGGGCAGGTCGCGCAGCGTGATCCTGAGGAGCGCGAGATCGGTGTCGGGATCGCGACCGATGATCTTCGCATCCGCCTCCCGGCCGTCGGCGAGCTGTACACGGATGGCGGCGGCATCGGCGATGACATGGTGGTTGGTGACCACCTGTCCGGCAGAGTCGACGATCACCCCGGAGCCGAGCGATTGCTCGAGGCGCTGGCGGTAGCGCGGACCGAGTTCACCGAACGGGTCCTGCAGCATGTTCCGGGGCAGGCGTTCGGTGACGATCCGCGCGGCATAGACATTGACCACCGCCGGTGCCGCGCGTCGGACCGCATCGGCGTAGCTACCAAGCGGTGCCGGGCTGGGCTGCGGGGGGGTGGCGGTCACGCCCGGGCCCAAGTCTGTTGCGGGGGGTGCGCCGGTTGACGCCCCGGCAAGGGCCGTTTGTCGGGCGGCCAGGCGACCGTTCAGCAGCTCCGGACGCCAGAGGACTGCCAGGAACGCAAGCGCAAGTCCGCCGACCAAGGCGCCGGTGAGGAAGATCACAGGTTTTTGCCATTGCATCATCGGGCCCGCCCCGTTGAAAACCGCATGCCGCTGATCAGCCTGGGCTGAATGGGCTTGCCGACAGTACCGCGTGTATAATGCCGCTGTTCCTTATTTAACAGCACCTCGCGAAGTTCTGCGAGATGATATGGGGAGAGATCTTGCGATGAGCGACCCGGATAATCTGCCCGACGAAGCCGACACCAGCCGACGCAAATTTTTGACGGCGGCGACGGCAGCCACCGCAGCAGTGGGCGGCGCCTTCACCCTGGTGCCCTTCATCTCCTCGTGGCGTCCCTCGGAGCGCGCACGCGCGCTCGGTGCGCCGCTCGAGATCGACATCTCGAAACTCGAACCTGGGCAGATGATCACGCAGAGCTGGCGTAAGCAGCCGGTGTATGTCGTGCGCCGTACCCCTGAGGCCGTCGCGGGTCTCGCGAAGGTCGGGCCCAGCCTCAAAGACCCGCAGTCCGATGCCTCCGCGCAGCCCGTCTATGCGAAGAACGAAGGTCGTTCGATTAAGCCCGAGTTCCTAGTGCTCTACGCCGCTTGCACGCACCTCGGATGCCTGCCGAAGCAGTACTTCGCCCAAGGCGACCCGACCCTCGGGGCGGATTGGCCGGGCGGGTTCTTCTGCCCATGCCATGGTTCGCGCTTCGATCTCGCCGGTCGCGTGTTCAGCGGTTCGCCCGCATCGCTGAATTTGGCGGTCCCGCCGCACAAATTCGAGTCCGATACCCTGCTGGTGATCGGTCTCGACGCCAACGCTGAAGGAGTTGTCTGATGGCCGCCGCCGCCCCCAACGCCACGCCGCCCAAGCAGGGCGGTTTCCGAGCTTGGATCAACAAGCGCCTGCCGGTCGACGAGTTCGTCGAATCGCAGCTGACTGGCTACTTCGCGCCCAAGAACTTCAACCTCTGGTACTTCTTCGGTGCCTTTGCGATGTTGGTGTTCGTGATCATGATCCTCTCGGGCATCTTCCTCGCGATGCACTACAAGCCGAGCGAGACGGCCGCCTTCGATTCGGTCGAATACATCATGCGCGAGGTCGAGTGGGGCTGGTTCATCCGCTACATGCACTCGACGGGTGCGTCGTTCTTCTTCATCGTCGTCTATCTGCACATGTTCCGCGCGATGTTGTACGGCTCCTATCGTGAGCCGCGCGAACTGCTGTGGATCCTCGGCATGCTGCTCTATCTCGCGCTGATGGCTGAGGCGTTCATGGGTTATGTGCTGCCGTGGGGCAACATGTCCTATTGGGGTGCGCAGGTCATCGTCAACCTGTTCGGCACCATCCCGTTGATCGGGCCCGGTCTCGTCGAATGGATCCGCGGCGACTACGGCATCGCCGACTCCACGCTCAACCGTTTCTTCGCGTTGCATGTGGTCGCGATGCCCTTCGCCATCGCCTTTCTGATCCTGATGCACCTGGTCGCCTTGCGTCAGACGGGCTCCAACAATCCCGACGGCATCGAGATCAAGGCGAAGCTGGATGCGCGCGGCAAGCCTGTCGATGGGATCCCGTTCCACCCGTACTACACCATCAAGGACCTGTTCGGCGTAGGCGTGTTCTTGTTGTTCTTCTGCGGCGTGATCTTCTTCGTCCCGACCTTCGGCGGCCTGTTCCTCGAGAAGCCGAATTTCGAGGTGGCCAACGCCCTCTCGACGCCCGATCACATCGCCCCCGTTTGGTACTTCACGGCGTTCTACGCGATGTTGCGCGCCGTACCCGACCAGCAACTCGGCGCGCTGCTCATGCTGCTCGCGATCGTGGTGCTGTTCTTCCTGCCGTGGCTCGATCGCTCCCCGGTCAAGTCGATCCGCTACAAGGGCTGGATGTCGAAGGTCGCGCTCGCGCTGTTCGTGGTGGCGTTCATCGTGTTGAGTTACCTCGGTCTGCAGCCGGCTGACGGGCTCGCCGTGATCTTGGCGCGGATCTTCACCGCCATCTATTTCCTCTACTTCATCCTCATGCCCTGGTACACGAAGTTCGAGAAGACTAAGGCCGCTCCGGAGAGGGTCAACTACCATGCGTAACGCTTTTGTTTCGATCGTCGCAGGCTTGGTGCTCTCGGCCCTGTCCTTGTCGCCTGCAGCACGCGCCGCCAGCGTCGGTCTGCCGGGAGCGTGGCAGGACTGGCAGCCGGGGAATGACATCTCCAGTACCGCCTCCTTGCAGCGCGGCGCCGGCAACTTCATGGGCTATTGCGCGGGTTGCCACTCGCTCAAGTACGTCCGCTATTCGCGCATGGGGGCGGATCTCAAGATCCCTGAGGACCAGCTCGAAGCGATGCTGTCGCCAGGCTCCAAGAAAGGCGACTACATGCTGACCAAGCTGGCGGCCGCCGATGGCGAGGCGTGGTTCGGCAAGACCCCGCCTGACCTCTCATTGATCACGCGCGCCAAAGGCAGCGACTACGTCTACCGCTTCCTGAAGACCTATTACATCGACGACAAGGCCACCAACGGCACCAACAACCTCGCATTGCCCGGCACGGCGATGCCGCATGTGCTGTCGTCCCTGCAGGGCGCTCCGCTCCTCAAGACGGTCAAGCAGGATGGTCATGACACCTTCGACTCCTTCGAGATCGTCGAGCCGGGCCAGTTGACCGCTGAGCAGTACGACGAGTTCGTGCGCGACACGGTCAACTTCCTCGAGTACGCGGGTGAGCCTGTGAAGGTCTACCGGCAGTCGCTCGGTATCTGGGTCCTGTTGTTCTTGTGCTTGTTCACGGCACTCGCTTGGCTCCTCAAGCGGGAGTATTGGCGCGACGTGAAATGACCCGCGGTGGCGCGAGTCTGCACACTCCATGAGTGACGACCAGCGGTTGCCGAGGCGTCCATACCTGCTGCGCGCCATGCACCAGTGGATGAGCGATGCGGGCATGACGCCGCATGTGCTCGTCGACACCTACCTGCAGGGCGTGGATGTACCCAAGGCGCATGTCCGCGACGGACGCATCGTGCTGAACCTCAGCCTGATGGCGACCCAGCATCTCGATCTCGGCAATGAGACCATCAGTTTTGAGGCGCGTTTCTCCGGTGTCCCGCGTGTGGTGCGTTTCCCGGTCGCGGCCGTGCTCAGCATCTACGCGCGCGAGAGTGGAGAGGGGATGGTGTTCCCGCCTGAGGGGGAACTCGCGCCGCCCGCCGACCTGCTCGCGCCGCGGACCTCGCAGGCTCCGACGGTGCCAGCCCCCACCAGCCCCGTCCGCGGCCGCCCGAATCTGACAGTCGTCAAGTAAGCAGGGCGTCCGCTCGCGCGTCAGTGCCGCGCTTCGAAGGCATGACGGATCCATTCGACCTGCCATGCGCCGGAGCATTCCGTCGGCGCTTCAGGTGATGTGGGTCCGCCTAGCGTTGGCGTCACCACCACCACATCGAAGCGCACCGGCCAACGGGCGAGGTCTCGGCGTGTCTGCAGAAGTTGCTCGGTGGTGCGGATGATCTTCCGCTGCTTGATGGCATCGACGCTCGCCGCCGCGCCTCCGTAGTCAGCGCGGCTGCGCAGCCGCACCTCGACCACGAGCAATGTGCTGCCCTGCTGCGCGATGATGTCGAGTTCCCCGGTGCGACGACGGAAGTTGCGCAGCAGGATCTGCGCGCCGCCGGCCTCGAGGTGAGCGACCGCCAGATCTTCGGCCGATCGTCCGAGTTCGCCCCGATCAGGGTGTGCCATCCAGCAAGCGCAGAGTGCTGTTGTGGATTTCCGCCCAACGCAGGCCGCGTCGGACGCTGCGCGAATCATCGAGCACGAGTTGTCCGGTGACGCCTTCGAGTTCGCCGCTACGGGCGCTGAAGCGACCGTTGCGCAGCCCCTCCTGTACGAGCCAAGCATCGTGGCCGAGCGCGAACAACCGGCCACGACCGCGCAGGTCGCCGTAGGCCGCTTCAGTCTCGCTGCGCAGCGTGGCGCTGCGGCCGCTGTCGGGTGCGATCATCCAGGGCATATCCGTGAAGGTGAGGCCGTTCAGGTCCGCATCGACCCGGCCGTCCCAAGCGTCCGAGATGGAGTACATGGGGATGTCGGCCGCCGCCTCGAACTGCAATTGAGAGCGCAGTTGACGGATGAGGGCCGGTTGGCCGGGCGCGAACAGGAGATCCACATCGCCGCGTCGGCGTGGCTGGAACACCAGCGATGAGCCGATCAGCGACTGAAGGCGCTGATGCCGCGCGCGGCTCGCGTCGATGCCGAGCGTGCTGCGTACCGCCGGCCCCAGATCGCGGTCACCCAGCGCGCGCTGCGCAAGCAGCGTGCCGCCACCTGCTTCGAATTCGTCTTTGAAGGCTGCGAGCACGCGCGCCCCCCAATCGCCGGTCGGTACCAGGGCGACGGCTCGACGACGGCCATCCGCGATCGCTCGACGCGCCACGCTGCGTGATTCGTCCTCCGGCGACAACCCGAATTGGTAAAGAGTGGCCGGCGTCTCAGCGGGCACGGCCGCCGACGCCGAAGCCGGGAGGAAATTGAGCACCAACATCGGCGGTGCGCCCGGTGTCGCGGTGGCGAACGCCGCTGCGGCGAACACATCATCCCGCATCAAAGGGCCGATCACGAACACCGCGCCCGCGGCGCGTGCAGCGGCCAGCGCCTCGCCGACGGGACGCGTTGCGATGTCGTAGAGCCGCAGCGGCGTTCGCTCGGCGGCCGGCTGTGCGAAGAACCCCGCCAGCAGGCCATCACGCAGCTGCGCACCGACACCGGCATTGCGGCCGCTCAACGGGAGCAGCGCAGCGACATGGGTACCGGCCACCAGCGCCCGGACGCTCGGCAGCGCGCTCGCTGCACCCGCTGCGCCGGCTGCACCCGCTGCGCCGGCGCCGAGCAGGTCGGGGAGCCGTGCCGTGGTGTCAGCACGCGCCGCCAAGACAGGCGAACCGAGATAGGTGTCGCGCAGGGCGGCGGTCGCCGGGTGGTCCGGGTAACGCTTGCGCCAGGCGGCGGTGAGGTCCGCGTTGGACTTCGCAGGCGCTGCGGCCGCCCGCGCTGCGATGGGTGCGGCCTCCAACCAGCCGCGCGCGATGGCATCGCGCCCCGCCTCGCGCGGGTCGAGCGTCGCGCCGCCGGCCGCGGCCGTCCGCAATTGCTCGAGCAGTTCCTGACGCAGCGCAGTGCGCGCTGTTGCATCGAGCGCCCGCGCCTCGCGGGTACGGCTGCTGCCGATGCCTGCCAGCGCCCGACCTGTGGCGAAGGCGAGGCGTTGCCGCACGCTGTGATAACGGTCGAAGTCCGCATTGGCGGAGGGCGGCGACACTTTCTCGAGGATCGACCACCCACGCGCGGGCTCCCCGAGCGCTAACGCCGTCTCGGCTGCCGACAGATCCCGCGAAAGTGTTTGCCGGGCATCGAGCGGGTCAGTGAGCGATTCGAGCGTCGTCTGGGCTTTGCGGGGATCGCGCGCCGTCAGCCACTCGAGGGCGGCCAGCAGCTTGAAGTCGTTGGCGACATCGGCGGGTGCAAAGTTGGCGACGGCTTCGTAATCGCGTGCGGCAGAGGTGTGTTCGCCGCGGGCGGCGAAGGCGGCGGCCCGTTCAGGAGAGGGCGGCTCGATCGGTGCGGGTGTGGCGGCGCAGCCCGTCAAGACGAAGGCGATCAGGCAAGCCATGGGGGCGGCTCGTCCAGGGTGGGGTTGAAGTGCCAACCTCACGGGGGCAGCATGCCGGATGGACCACATGGAGCGAGATTATAGTGCCTGATGCAGTCGAGCCGGCGCTTCGCCGGGGACTTGGGCGGCTGGAGGTCGTTGCGACACCGATCGGCAACCTCGGTGATCTCACGCCGCGTGCCCGCGACAGCCTGGCAGCTGCCGACGTGGTGGCCGCAGAAGACACCCGCCGCACGGGCCAGTTGCTCGCGGCACTCGGCTTGCGCAAGCCGATGGTGTCTCTCCATGCCCATAACGAGCGCGGTCGGGAGGCGGGGCTGTTGGCGCGGCTCGAGGCGGGAGAGGTGGTGGCCTTGGTGAGTGATGCCGGCACGCCGCTGCTCTCCGATCCTGGTTTCGGTTTGGTGCGCGCGGCGGCTGCGGCGGGGATCCCGGTGCGTTGCGTGCCGGGCCCGACCGCGATCGCTGCAGCGCTGAGCATCTGCGGCATCGCCACCGATCGGTTCTGCTTCGAGGGGTTCTTGCCGACGCGCGCCGCAGAGCGATGGCAAAGGCTGCTCGGCTTGCGCGATGAGCCGCGGACGATGGTGTTCTTCGAGGCCCCACACCGCATCGCGGAGGTGCTCGTCGATTGCGCGGCGGTGTTGGGGGCGACGCGGGAGGCAGCCGTGGCGCGCGAGCTCACCAAGCTCTTTGAGACCGTTTACCGAGGGCCGCTCGAGAGCCTCGCGAAGACTGCGGCCACGGACGTCGATATGGTGCGCGGTGAGATCACGCTGGTCGTCGCCGGTGCGCCGACCGCCGTGGCGGCGGCCGCGGGGACGGCGCGAGAGCCCGCAGCGCAGGCGCAGCTTGAGCGCACGGTGCAAGCGGCCCTCGAGCACTTGCCGGCTTCCAAGGCTGCGGCGCTTGCTGCCGAGGCTTGCGAAGTGCCGCGCGCCGAGGCTTACGCGCTCGCGGTGCGGCTCGCGCAATTGCGGCGCTAGCCGCGCCACGCCCACGGTCGGACAGAAAGTCTTGGTTGTTGTTCGGCCCATCGACGGGTATGGTGCGCCTTGGAGTCGGCCAGGCGATCGCTGCATTTCTCGCGAAATGTGGAGGAAAGTCCGGGCTCCTTCGGACACGGTGCCAGGTAACGCCTGGGAGGCGCGAGCCTACGGAAAGTGCAACAGAAAGATACCGCCGATGCGCCAACTCCCCGTCAGGGAAGGCAACGCAGGTAAGGGTGAAATGGTGCGGTAAGAGCGCACCGCGCGGCCGGTAACGGACGTGGCACGGAAAACCCCACCGGGAGCAAGGCCAAATAGGGAAGTCGCAGGGCAACCTGCAGCGCCGTGTCCGAGCGTGACTTCCGGGTAGGCTGCTTGAGGCGACCGGTGACGGTCGTCCCAGAGGAATGATCGCCCACGACAGAACCCGGCTTATCGGCCGACTCCTTCTCTGTCCTAATGCCGATTTCAGCATTCACGGGCAACTCACTGAAACCCATGAGCCTTTGCTCGCTCGAGCTGCTTGATGCAGCCTCCGAGTGCGCGTAAGTTGTTGGCAGCACATAAATTTTTTACGCGTAGACCGTTGACACCCCCACCCACTGATTTCTATAGTGGCGGCAAGTGGTAGAAAGTGGGGCGAAATGGGCGGGACACCGTCCGTTCACATGTCATGTTTCGCGGCGCAAGCAAAGTCACGCTCGATGAGAAAGGCCGGATGGTGTTGCCCACCCGGCAGCGCCAGCGCGCGCACGAGCGCAGCGAGGGGCATCTGGTCGTCACCGTGGACCGTGACCCCTGCCTCCTGATCTACCCGCTGCCTGATTGGGAACAGATCGAACGCAAGTTGATGAGCCTGCCCACCCTGCACGAGCGCTCGCGGCGCCTGCAGCGGTTGATGGTCGGTCATGCGACCGAGATCGATCTGGACGGTCAGGGGCGACTGCTGTTGCCGCCCGAGCTGCGCGAATTCGCTGGGCTTTCGCGGCACGCCATGCTGATCGGTCAGGGCAACCGGCTCGAGCTGTGGGACGAGGCGCGATGGATCGAGCGCCGCGACTATTGGCTCAAGAGCGAGGAGACCGCGACCGATCTGTCGACGGAGCTGGATTCTCTGTCGTTGTGAGTGTGGCGGCGGTCGCCAAGGACGAGGGACGTGCGTGCAGGCCTTTGGTCTGTGCGTCGCGCGTGCGGGGCGAGGCGATGCGGGGTGTAGGCGTGGAGCAGACAGATGGGCACGAGCCTGTACTTGTCGAGGAAGCGCTCGAAGCGCTCTCCCCGTTGACGGGTGGTTTCTATGTGGATGCGACTTTTGGCCGTGGCGGACACGCGGCGCGGTTGCTGCAGGCCGTCGGCCCTGTGGGCGCCGTACTGGCGCTCGACCGCGACCCCGATGCGATCGCGGCCGGTCGCCTGCGTTTCGCTGCGGATCCCCGTCTCGAGCTCGTACACGCCGATTTCGGTCGACTCGCCGAGATCGTGGCATCGCATGCCCACGGCCGCCCGTTGCAAGGCGTGCTGCTCGACCTCGGCGTCTCCTCGCCGCAGCTCGATGATCCGCAACGCGGCTTCTCGTTCACCAAGGACGGCCCGCTCGATATGCGGATGGACCCTACGCGCGGCGTGTCGGCCGCGCAGTTCGTGGCGTGTACCGAAGAGCGGGAGCTGCAGCGCGTGATCGCGGAGTTAGGTGAAGAACGCCATGCCAAGCGCATCGCGCGGACCCTCGTGGAGGCACGTGATATCGCGCCTATCACCCGGACGCTGCAGCTCGCCGAGATCGTGCGCCGGGCGGTACGGGGGCACGACGGTAAACATCCCGCGACACGCACTTTCCAAGCGCTGCGGATAGCCGTCAACGACGAGCTCGGTCAACTGCGCGCCGCGCTGCTCGGCGCGTTCGATTCGCTCGCGCCGGGTGGCCGGATGACCGTGATCAGCTTCCACTCGCTCGAAGACCGCATCGTCAAGCATTTCATCCGTGAGCGCTCGTCAGTGGATCCGGTGTTCGCCGGCTTACCGGTGATCCCGGCGTCGGCGCAGCCGCGGATGCGCGAGGTCGGTCGTAAGCGCCGCGCCACGGAGGCTGAGATCGCGCGTAACCCGCGCGCGCGCAGTGCGGTGCTGCGGTGCGCCGAGCGGATCGCCGTCGGGGGCGCGCGATGAGCGTGGGGAACCGCCGCGTACTGATGCTGGCCGTGCCGCTGCTGTGGATCACGGTGCTCGCCTCCGCAGCCGGCGCCATCCACGCCAAGCATCGCGCACGCGAACTGTTCGTGCAGCTCGAGCAGGTCAACGCCGAGCGTGACCGGCTCGACATCGAGTTCGGACGCTTGCAGCTCGAGCAGAGCGCCTGGTCGGCGCATGCTTTCGTCGAGAACGTCGCGATCACCCAGCTGCGTATGACCACGCCGCCGCCGGCGCAGGTCGAAGTGGTGATGCCATGAGGGTGTCCGCATGAGGCTGCCCGGATCTCTCTCCTCCCGCAGCCCGCGGCGCGGTGAGCGTAGCCACAGCCGTGCCGCTGCAGCGTCCGGTCTCACCCGCAAATCCGAGCCCTCGGCACCGTCGTTCGACCGGCGGGCGACGTTCGTTGTCGCCGTCTTCGGTTGCATCGCCTTGGCACTGGTATGGAAGGCGGTCACCCTGCAGTTCGTCCAGCGGGACTTCCTCATGGGGCAGGGCAATGAGCGCACCGTGCGCGTCGCCACCATCGTCGCCCATCGCGGCGCTATCGTCGATCGTGCCGGTGAGACGCTCGCGGTCAGCACGCCGGTCGATTCTTTGTGGGTCAACCCTGCACAACTGGCGGGCTCCGGCGATGAGATCTCGCGGCTCGCGCGCGCGTTGCGGCGCGATCCGGAGGAGCTCACGCGCCGCGTGACCTCCAACCTGCAGCGCAGTTTTCTGATGATCGCGCGTCAACTGCCGCCTGCCGAGGCGCAGCGCCTGCGTGCGCTCGAGATCCCGGGTGTGCACTTCCAGCGCGAGTACCGCCGTTTCTATCCGGCCGGCGAGGTGGCGGGGCATGTGCTCGGGTTCACCGATCTCGATGACGCCGGACAGGAAGGGTTGGAACTTTTCTACAACCACTGGCTCTCGGGGCATGACGGCGCCAAACGCGTGATCCGCGACAACCTTGGACGCACGGTGCAGACCATCGAGAGCATCCGTCCGGTGCGCCCGGGCCAGGACTTGCGCCTGTCGATCGACATGCGCATCCAGTATCTGGCCTACCGGGAACTGAAGTCGGCGATCCAGGCGCATCGTGCGCGGTCAGGGTCGGTGGTCGTGCTCGATGTGCAGACCGGCGAAGTGCTGGCGATGGTCAACCAGCCCACCTTCAACCCGAACGATCGCCTGCAGATGAAAGCGGCGCTGTACAAAAATCGCGCGGTCACCGACCTCCTCGAGCCCGGCTCCGCGATCAAGCCTTTCACAGTGGCCGCTGCGCTCGCCTCCGGGCGTTACCGCGCTGATAGCGTTGTCGATACCTCACCCGGATTCTACAAAGTCGGTGGGAAGACCATCGTCGACAAGAACAACCTGGGCGCGGTGGACCTCTCCACGGCCCTCGCGCGTAGCTCCAATGTGGCGATGGCGCGGATGGCGATCCAGCTCGGTCCCGAGACGGTGCATCAAACGCTGTCGCGGGTCGGCTTCGGTCGCGTGACGACCAGCGGTTATCCCGGCGAGTCCGCTGGCTTGCTGCCGCAGTGGGCGCACTGGCGGCCGATACGCACGGCGACCATTTCCTACGGCTACGGCCTCTCGGTGACGCCGCTGCAGCTCGCGCAGGCCTACGCCACCCTGGGGTCTTTCGGTGTGCACCGACCGGTCGCCTTCACGCCGGTGACCGGTCCCGTACCCGGCGCGCGCGTGCTGCCCGAGCAAGTGACCCGTGATGTCGTGAACATGATGGAGAGAGTCGTCACCCAGGGCAGTGGACGCAAGGCTTCGGTGGCGGGCTATCGCATTGCCGGCAAGACCGGCACGGCGTGGAAGGCGAGCGCCGGCGGCTACATCACTAACCGCTATGTGTCGGTGTTCGCGGGGGTTGCGCCGGTCAGTGCACCGCGCATCGCCACAGTGGTGGTGATCGATGAGCCTAGCGTCGGCGGCTACTACGGCGGCGATATCGCCGCGCCGGTGTTCGCGGATGTGGTCGGTGGTGCGTTGCGGCTATTGGCGGTCGCGCCCGATGCGCCGCTCGACGCCCCGGTGGATCAGATCCCGGAGTTCGCTCCGCAACGAGAGCCTGGTCTCGATCTGCCGCCCGAGGCGGATGCTGTGCCGCCGACCACCATCGCGCAGCGCGGTGGGTCGACTGCGGCCCAGAACGGTGCGCAACGATGAGCGTCCTGCCCGGAGCGCCGGTCGAGATGGCACGGTTGTGCGCCGGTCACGCCGACGCGCCGGCAGGCCTCACGGTCTCGGATCTGTCGCTCGACAGTCGCGCCGTCGAGCGCGACGGCTTATTTCTCGCCTGTGCGGGTCGACGCACCCATGGTCTTGCGACGCTCGACATTGCGCTCGCCCGCGGTGTTCGCGCCATTCTTTGGGAGCCGGCGCCTGGGATCGAGCCGCCCGCCGCGCGAGCGGGCGTGTGGATGGCCCCGATGCACGGACTGGCGCATCAGGCGAGCGCCATCGCCGACCGGTTCTTCGGCGCGCCGTCGGCGGCGTTGTCGATTACCGGCGTCACCGGCACCAACGGCAAGACCACCGTGGCCTGGCTGCTGGGGCAGGCGCTCGATGCACTGCGATCGCTGCGCGACCACGCCGGTGGTTGCATCTATGTCGGGACTTTGGGTGTGGGCACGCCGCCCGATCATGTGATCGCCGGTGAATACACCACCGCCGATGCGGTGACCTTGCAGCGCCAACTCGCCACCGCTCGCGCAGCCGGCGCGAGTGCGGTCGCGATGGAAGTGTCGTCACATGCGCTCGACCAGCATCGCGCCGCCGCCGTGCGGTTCCGTTCGGCGGTGTTTACCAACCTCACCCGCGACCATCTCGATTACCACGGTACCTTCGAGGCCTATGGTGCGGCGAAGGCGCGCCTGTTCGACATGCCGGGTCTCGCTGATCGTGTGTTCAACGTCGACGATGGTTTCGGCGCCACGCTCGCCACGGACCAAGCCGGTCGCGGCCGCACTTGGCTCACTTGTCGCACCGCCGCCGGGCGCGCCGCCGCCGCGCGCTGCCTGGCGCTCGATCCCGGGGCGAAACTGTTGGCGGCGACGGCCGTACGCCGCTCGGCGCGCGGACTCGCCTTCGAGATCGAGATGCCCGCCGGGACTGATCGCGCCTTGCCGCGGGTGATCGAGGCGCCGTTGGTCGGGGATTTCAACATCGACAACCTGCTGTCTGTGTTCGCGGCGCTGCTCGCGCTCGAGGTGTCGCCCGAGGCAGCCCTCGAGGCGCTTGCGCGGGTGACGGCGCCGCCGGGTCGCATGCAGGCGATCGGCGCCGAGGGCCGGCCGCTTGTGGTCGTGGACTATGCCCATACGCCCGATGCGCTCGCCAAGGCGCTGGCCGCAGCACGGCTGCACTGCAGGGGACGCTTGATCCTGGTGTTCGGCTGCGGGGGCGACCGTGATCGCGGCAAGCGCCCGCAGATGGCGGCCATCGCCGCCGATCTCGCAGACGGCATCGTCGTCACCGATGACAATCCGCGCACCGAATCACCTGAGCAGATCGCTGCTCAGATCGTCGCCGGTCTGCCGGCCGGCCGGTACGCCGAGATCATTCACGACCGCGCTGCGGCGATCCGTGCGGCACTCGCCTCGGCGGGCGCCGAGGATGTCGTGCTGGTGGCCGGCAAGGGCCACGAGGACTACCAGATCATCGGCGCGGAACGCCGCCCTTTCGATGATGCACAGCAGGTGCGCGTTGCGCTCGGTCTCGCGCCATCAGCCATGGAGCAAGGCTGATGCGCCGGCTGTCGCAGCTCGCGGCCGATTGCGGTGGGCAGCTCATCGGCGAGGACAGCCCATGGTCGAGCGCCAGCATCGACACGCGCCGCATCGTCGCCGGCGAGCTGTTCATCGCGCTACGCGGCCCGAACTTCGACGGCGCAGATTTCCTCGGTGCCGCAGCGGCCGCAGGCGCCGCCGGGACCGTGGCTGAGCGCGCAGGTCCCGCCGGGCTGCCTGTGATCCTGGTCCCGGATGCGCTCGTCGCCCTGCAGCGTGCGGCGGCCGCATGCCGCGCGCGCTACACCGGCACGGTCATCGGCGTCGCAGGCAGCAACGGCAAGACCACCTGCAAGGAGATGATCGCCGCGATCTTGGGCGAGCTCGCCCCCACGCTCGCCACCTGCGGCAACCTCAACAACCACATCGGCCTGCCGCTGACGCTGCTGCGACTCGAAGACCACCAACGCCACGCGGTCATCGAGATGGGCGCCAACCACCCCGGGGAGCTCGCCGCGCTCGCCGCCCTTGCCACGCCGGCCATCGGCATCGTCACCAATGCGGGCGCCGAACATCTCGAGGGCTTCGGCAGCCTTGAAGGCGCCGCGCGCGCCGAAGGCGAGCTGTTCGCTGCGCTCGGTCGCGACGGGATCGCCGTGCTCAACGCCGACGATGAGTTCGGTGGTCTCTGGCGCGACATGACGGTGGCGCGGGTGGTGAGCTTCGGGCTCGGCGCCAGGGCCGACTTCAGCGCCCGCGAGATCCGCACGCAGGCGACCGCCGACGGGTTCCTCACCACCTTCACATTGCTCGCGCCCCAGGGCGAAGTGCGGATCGGCTTGCAGCTTGCAGGACGCCACAATGTGATGAATGCGCTCGGCGCTGCCGCCGCTGCCATGGCGGCCGGTGCGACCCTCGATCAGGTTGCAACGGGACTCGCGCGCATGCGCTCGGTGGCGGGTCGGCTCGTGCTGCGACCGGCTATCGCGGGCGCCTGGCTCATCGACGATTCCTACAATGCCAATCCGTCCTCGTTGCAGGCCGCGATCGATGTGCTCGCTGCGCTCGAAGGTCGTCGTTGGCTGGTGCTCGGCGATATGGGCGAGCTCGGTGAGTACGCCATCGAGGCACATGCCGAAGCTGGTCGTTATGCGCGGACGCACGGCGTCGAACGTCTGTTCACCGTCGGCCCGCTCGCTGCGCGTGCTGCCCAGACCTTCGGCGAGGGTGCAAGCGAGCATGCCGATGCCACGGCGCTGGCGGCGGCGGTGCGCGCTGACTTGGCCGCCGATGTCCGGGTGCTCGTGAAAGGCTCGCGATCCAACCGCCTCGAGCGCGTGGTCGATGCGCTGCTGCCAGGTCTGCCGGATGTCGTCGCTGCATCTCACATCGCTGCCCACACCGCCGCCGACATCGCTGAAGGGGTCGTCTGAAATGCTGCTCTGGTTGTCGAGGACGCTCGCCGAAGACCTCTCGTTCTTCAACGTGTTCACCTACCTGACGATGCGCGCGATCCTCGCCGCCGTCTCGGCGTTGACCATCGCGTTGCTGGCCGGTCCGTGGATGATTGACCGGCTCGCTGCGCTGCGGGTCGGACAGGTGGTGCGCGACGACGGGCCACAGACGCACTTCAAGAAAGCGGGTACGCCGACCATGGGCGGCCTGCTCATCCTGGTCGCGATCATCGTGAGCACACTGCTCTGGGCGGATCTCGGCAACCGCTTCGTCTGGATCGTGCTCGGTGTCACGGTGCTCTTCGGCTTGGTGGGCTTCTGGGACGATTACCTTAAGATCGTTCGCCAGGACCCGGCTGGTCTGATCGCGCGCTACAAGTACTTCTGGCAGTCGGTTGGCGGTCTCGCCGTCGCACTCGTGCTCTGGTACACGGCGCAGTCGCCCGCGGACACCACGCTCTACCTGCCGTTCTTCAAGAATTTTGCGCTTCCGCTCGGCTTCGCCGCATTCGTGCTGCTCACCTACTTGATGATCGTCGGTATGAGCAATGCCGTGAACCTGACCGACGGCCTCGACGGGCTCGCGATCATGCCGGCGGTGATGGTGGCCGCAGCGCTCGGCGTGTTCGCCTATGCGTCGGGCAACGCGGTCTTCGCGCAGTACCTCGCCATCCCGGCTGTGCCGCAGGCGGGTGAGCTGTTGATCATCTGCGCCGCCCTCGTCGGCGCCGGTCTCGGGTTCCTGTGGTTCAACGCCTACCCTGCGCAGGTGTTCATGGGCGATATCGGCGCGCTCTCGCTCGGCGCTGCGCTCGGCACCATTGGCGTGATCGTGCGCCAAGAGCTGGTGCTGCTCGTGATGGGCGGCATCTTCGTGCTCGAGACCGCCTCGGTGATCCTCCAGGTCGCCTCCTTCAAGCTCACCGGTAAGCGCATCTTCCGCATGGCACCCATCCACCACCACTACGAGAAGAAGGGCTGGGCGGAGCCGAAGATCATCGTGCGCTTCTGGATCATCACCTTCTTCCTCGTGCTCGCGGGTCTCGCGACGCTCAAACTGCGATGAACGACACCGCACCTGCAGCCGCTCGGACCGCGCTCATCGTGGGGCTTGGCCGCAGCGGCGTGTCCGCTGCGCGCCATCTGGCCGCGCTCGGCTGGCAGCTCGCCGTCACTGACAGCCGTCTGCATCCTCCGGGCAGCGCCGAGCTCGCCGCATTCGCCCCGCAGGCGATCTGCCGTTTCGGCGGGTTTGATCCAGCGCTGCTGGCCGCCGCCGGGCTGGTCGTCGTCTCGCCCGGTGTATCGCTTGCAGAGCCGATGCTGCGCAGCGCCACCGAGCGCGGCATGACGCTGGTGGGTGACATCGAACTGTTCGCGCGAGCGCAGCAGGCCCGCGTCCCGGTCACTGGCATCACCGGTACCAACGGCAAAAGCACGGTCACCACGCTCGTCGGACAGATGGTCGAGGCTGCAGGTCTGCCGGTCTGCATCGGCGGCAATCTCGGCACACCGGCGCTCGACCTGCTCGGATCGGCGGCACCAGCGCATTATGTCCTCGAGCTGTCGAGCTTCCAGCTCGAGACCACCCATTCTTTGGAGCTCGCCGCCGCAGGGGTGCTTAACCTCAGCCACGATCACATGGACCGCTACGCCTCGATGGCGGATTACGCAGCCGCCAAGGCACGCATCCTGCGCCGTTGCGGCACCGCCGTGATCAATGCTGATGACCCGTGGACTGCAGCGATGCCGTCGCCGGGCCAGCGACGGCTCAGCTTCTCGATCGACGAAGGGGTTGCGGCCGACTATCGGCTGTCGCGTGATCCGGCCTCGGGCGAGGATTGGCTGCATGGCCAAGGCGAGCGTCTGCTGCCGACTTCGGAGCTTCGTCTTGCCGGTCTGCATAACGCCGCCAACGCGCTCGCGGCGATCGCGCTCGGGGATGCGATCGGCCTGCCGCGTGCGGCGATGCTCTGCGCGTTGCGCCGCTTCACCGGTCTGCCGCATCGTTCACAGTGGGTGCGCGACCGACAAGGCGTGCATTTCATCAATGATTCCAAGGGTACCAATGTCGGCGCGACACTCGCCGCCGTCGCTGGCTTGCCCGGCACCTTGGTGTGGGTGGCAGGTGGCGATGGCAAGGGTCAGGATTTCACGCCGCTCGCCGCTGCGCTCGCCGGCCGCACCCGTCTCGCCGTGCTCATCGGGCGCGATGCGCCACGTCTCGCCGACCTGCTCGAGGGGATCTGCCCGGTACGCCGCTGCGACACGCTGGAGGAGGCGGTAGCGGTCGCCGCCGAGGCGGCGCTCGCCGGCGACACGGTGCTGTTGTCGCCCGCCTGTGCGAGCCTCGACATGTTCCGTGACTATTCGCACCGCGGTGACGTGTTCACGGCTGCGGTCGGGAGCTTGCCCACATGAGCACACTGTCCCTGCCAGCCCGCAGCGGTGGGCGCGCCGCGCAGATCCACATCGATCTCGTCACCCTTGGGCTGCTATCGGTCATCCTGCTGCTCGGTCTCGTGATGGTCACTTCGGCCTCGATGTCCATCGCCGCGCGTGATGGCGGCGATCCGTTGCAGTACCTGCGTGGCCAGGCATTGATGGTCGCTGTCGGCGTGCTCGTCGCGATGGTCGCGTTCGCGGTGCGCAGCGAATGGCTGGAGCGATGGTCGTCGCTGCTGCTGTTCCTCGCGATCCTGTTGCTGGTGCTGGTGGCGATCCCCGGTATCGGCTACTCGGTGAACGGCGCACGCCGTTGGTTGCGCATCGCGGGGTTCAACCTGCAGGTCAGCGAATTAACCCGCATCATGGTGCTGGTCTGGGTGGCAAGTTACGCGGTGCGACGGGAAGCCGAACTGCAAGGGTCCCTGATCGGCATGGTCAAGCCGCTGTCGGTGTTGGCGGTGATCGCCGGCTTGTTGTTGCTCGAGCCTGATTTCGGTGCGGCCGTAGTGCTGGTCGCGACCGGGTTCGGCGTGCTGTTCATCGCCGGTGCCCGGCTCCGTGATGTCATCGGGCTGTCGTTCGTCGTGACCGCGATGATGGCGGCGATCGCGATGCTCGAGCCTTATCGCGTCCGCCGGTTGCTGGCGTTCCTCGATCCTTGGGCGGACCAGTTCAACAGCGGATTCCAGTTGGTGCAGAGTCTGATCGCCATCGGTCGTGGCGGATGGACCGGCGTCGGGCTCGGCGAGAGCGTACAGAAGCTCTTTTATCTCCCAGAGGCGCATACCGACTTCGTGTTCGCCGTGCTCGCCGAGGAACTCGGTCTGCTCGGCATCTTGCTGACGCTGGCGCTCTTCTCGCTGCTCGCCTGCCGTGCGCTCTGGATCGCGAAGCTCGCCCATGACGGTGGCCTGAAGTTCCAGTGCTACATCGCCGCCGGCTTCGGGATCTGGCTCGGTTTGCAGGCTTTCGTCAACATCGGCGTGAATATGGGTGCCTTGCCGACCAAAGGGCTGACGCTGCCGTTCATCAGCTATGGCCGCTCGAGCATGCTGGCCGGGCTCGCTTGGGTCGGCCTGCTGCTGCGGGTGTTCCATGAAGCGGCGAACGCGGCGCGTGGACCGGCGGCTGCGGCGCTGCGGGGCGGCTCCGCGCGGAGCGTTGCCGAGGATGATGCGTTGCTCGCCGACGGCGCGCGGCCATGAGCGGGCGACGCGTCATGATCATGGCGGGCGGTACCGGTGGGCATGTATTCCCAGCGCTCGCGTTGGCCGAGGTCCTCCGCCAGCGCTCCTGTGAGGTGGTGTGGCTGGGCACCCGCCACGGTATCGAGGCCCGTCTGGTGCCGGCGGCGGGCATACCGGTGGAATGGATCTCGGTCGGCGGGATTCGGGGCAAGGGTCTCGTGACGCTGCTGCGCGCGCCGTTCACGGTGCTGCGTGCGCTCTGGCAGTCGATCGCGGCGGTGCGTCGACAGCGTCCCGCAGTGGTGGTCGGACTCGGGGGCTATGTCACCGGTCCGGGCGGTCTCGCCGCATGGCTGCTGCGTCGGCCGCTGGTGATCCACGAACAGAACGCCGTCGCCGGCTTCACCAACCGTGTGCTTGCCCGTCTCGCCCGTCCGGTGCTGGAGGCTTTTGCGGGCAGCTTCCCGGCCGCTCGTCGTGCCCTCGTCGTCGGCAACCCCGTTCGCCCAGCGTTCTTCGCATTGCCCGCAACCGCCGTCCGTTACGGCGCACGCACCGGGCCGCTGCGGCTGCTGGTGATCGGCGGCAGTCAAGGTGCCGCGCGCTTGAACGCCGCGGTGCCGGCTGCGCTCGCGATGCTGCCGTCGGGCCGATGGCAGGTGCGTCATCAAGCCGGCGCGCGTGGACTCGAAAGCGCGCGCCGCTGCTATGCAGACGCCGGGGTGCCCGCGAGCGTCGAGCCCTTCATCGATGACATCGCCGCAGCCTACGCCGAGGCCGACCTCGTGGTGTGCCGCGCAGGCGCGCTCACCGTCTCCGAGATCGCGGCCGCCGGGGTGGCCGCGCTGTTCGTGCCGTTCGCTGCGGCGGTCGATGATCACCAGACCCGCAATGCCAAGCACTTGGTGGAGCGCGGCGCCGCAACCCTGCTGCCGGAGTCCGAACTCTCGCCGCAGCGTCTGGCGACGGAGCTCGAGCGGCTGGGTGCCGATCGCGGGGCGTTGCGGATGATGGCGGAGCGGGCACAAGGCTCCGCCGAGCCGCAGGCCACCGCTGCGATGGCTGCGGCCGTGCTCGCCGCAGGGGGACTGGCATGAAGACGATGGAGCGCATGCGCCGGATCAACACCATCCACTTCGTCGGCATCGGCGGTAGCGGCATGGGCGGCATCGCCGAGGTGCTGTTGAACCTGGGCTATTCGGTGCAGGGGAGCGACCTCAAGCCGAATGCGGTGACCGTGCGGCTTGCGAGCTTGGGCGCGCGGATCTTCCAGGGCCACGACGCTTCGCATGTCAGCGGCGCCGATGTCGTCGTCGTCTCGACCGCCGTCTCCGAAGACAACCCTGAGGTGGCTCGGGCGCTGGCGCAGCGGGTGCCGGTGGTGCCGCGCGCCGAGATGCTCGGCGAGCTGATGCGCTTCCGTTCGGCGATCGCGGTCGCGGGTACGCACGGCAAGACCACTACCACGAGTCTCGTCGCCTCCGTGCTCGCCGCGGGCGGCGAAGACCCGACCTTCGTCATCGGTGGTCGACTGAAGAGCGCGGGCACCAACGCCCGCCTCGGGGCTGGACGATATCTCGTCGCCGAAGCCGACGAGAGCGACGCCTCGTTCCTGCACCTGCAGCCGCTGATCGCCGTGGTCACCAACATCGACAACGACCACCTGGCCACGCACGACGGCGACTTCTCGCGGCTGCGACAGAGCTTCGTCGACTTCCTGCACAACTTACCGTTCTATGGTCTCGCCGTGCTCTGCGCCGACGACGCCGAACTCTGCAGCATCCTGCCGCGGGTCGGCCGGCCGATCGTCACCTACGGCACCGTCCCGCAGGCCGATGTGCGCGCGGTCGAAATAGAGCGCCGCGGTCTGCAGACCCGCTATCAGGTGCTGCGCCCCGGTCACGCGGCGCCTCTCGATATCACGGTGAACCTGCCGGGAGCCCACAATGTTCTAAATTCTTTGGCGGCGGTGGCGGTGGCCACTGAGCTCGGCATCGATGATGCCGCGATCCAGCGCGGTCTCGCCCAGTTCCAAGGCGTCGATCGGCGCCTGCAACGGGTCGGCAGCATAACGGTGGACGCTGACGCCGTACCGGTGATCGACGACTATGGTCATCATCCGACCGAGATCCGCGCCACACTCGATGCGGTGCGCCAGGCGCATCCCGACCGGCGGATCGTGCTGGCCTTTCAGCCGCACCGCTACACCCGCACCCGCGATCTGCTCGATGACTTCGCGGCGGTGCTCTCCACTGCCGATGTGCTGCTCGTGACCGAGGTGTACGCCGCGGGCGAGGCGCCGATCGCAGGCGCCGATGGTCGCGCCATCTGCCGCGCGGTGCGCAGCCGCGGTGCAATCGAACCGGTGTTCGTGCCGCGTGTGGAGGATCTCGCCGACAGCTTGCGGGACCTGCTGCGCGGCGGTGATGTGGTACTCGCGATGGGCGCTGGCAGCATCAGCGCAGCGGCACACGGTCTGTCGCAGCGGCTCGCCGGCGAGGGTGGGGCATGAGCGCACGATCTCCCGCTGTCAGCATCGACATCGAAGCGCTGTTGGCGCGCTTCGCAGGTCGTTTGTTGCGTGATGAGCCGATGTCGCGGCACACCTCGTGGCATGTCGGTGGCCCCGCCGAACTCTGGTTCGAGCCGCGTGACCGTGGCGATCTCGCCGAGTTCATGCGTGTGCTGCCTGCGCGCATGTCCATCACTTGGGTGGGCCTCGGCAGCAACCTGTTGGTGCGTGATGGCGGCTTGCGTGGCGCAGTCATCTCGGTGCACGGGGCGCTGTCCGCGCTCGAGCAGCGTGACGATGGCACGGTCTGGTGCGAAGCCGGTGTCCCTTGCGCCCGCATCGCGCGTCAATGCGCGCGTTGGCAGCTCGGTCCGGCGGGTTTCTTCGTCGGTATCCCGGGCACGCTCGGCGGGGCGCTCGCCATGAATGCGGGTGCTTACGGCGGTGAGACCTGGGCGCATGTCGCCGGCGTGGAAGTCATCGATCGTTCCGGGACGATCCGCCGCCGCGATGCCGCCGAGTACCGAGTGTCCTATCGACACGTCGAGCCGCCGGTCGCGGACGAGGCGTTCCTCGCGGCGTCCTTGCGCTTTGCAGCGCAACCCGACGCCAGCACCGACTCCCTCCGCGATCTGTTGGTGGAGCGTAAGCGCCAGCAGCCGATCGGCGAATGGAGCTGCGGTTCGGTTTTCACGAACCCGCCGGGTGATCACGCGGCGCGGCTCATCGAGGCCGTTGGGCTCAAGGGTCGACGCATCGGCGGCGCCGTGGTGTCGGTGAAGCACGCCAACTTCATCCTCAACGAGGGTGAGGCGAGCGCGGCTGACCTCGAACAGTTGATCGCCTTGGTGCAGCACGAGGTCGCGCAGCATGCGGGTGTACGCCTGCAGACCGAAGTGCGCATCGTGGGAGAGGCGGTCTGATGCGCTTGCTGCACGATATCTCTGCGATGCACGAGGTGACCGATGCGCGCGGATTTGGCAAGGTCGCCGTGCTGCAGGGTGGCGACTCTGCCGAACGTGAAGTGTCGCTGCGCTCGGGCGCGGCGGTGCTCGAGGCGCTGCGGGCGCGCGGCGTCGAGGCAGAGGCGTTCGATCCGCGCGAGCGATCATTGTCTACGCTCGTCACGGCAGGCTTCGCCCGCGCGTGGATCGCGTTGCATGGGCCGGGTGGCGAGGACGGTACGGTGCAGGGCGCGCTCGAATGCCTTGGCATCCCCTACACCGGCAGCGGCGTGCTCGGCTCGGCGGTGTGCATGGACAAGGCGCGCACCAAGCGGCTTGCCGCGGCGGTCGGCATCGCCACGGCGGACTTCGTTGAACTGCGCGGACCTGGCGACTTCGATGCCGCGCTCTCTGAGCTCGGGTTGCCGCTGTTCGTGAAGCCCTCGACCCAGGGCTCGTCGGTGGGTATCTCGCGCGTTGAGACGGCCGCCGCGCTGCCCGCCGCGTACGCCGCCGCTGCGGCGCATGACCGCGTGGTGCTTGCGGAGGCTTTCATCCCGGGCGCCGAGTACACCGTCGGTTTACTGCAAGGCCAGGCGTTGCCTTCGGTGCGCATCGAGACCGCGCGCACGTTCTACGACTACGAGGCCAAGTACCTCTCCGGTGATACCCGTTACCACTGTCCGTCCGGTCTCGCGCCGGAGACCGAACGTCACCTCGGAGCGCTGGCGCTCGGCGCGTTCGCCGCCGCGGGCGGCGAGGGTTGGGGTCGGGTGGATTTCATGATGGACGCCACCAGCCGGCCGTTGCTGGTCGAGATCAACACCGTGCCGGGTATGACCGCGACCAGTCTCGTTCCAAAAGCGGCGCATGCGACCGGCATCGATTTCCCCGCACTCGTCTGGCGCGTGCTCGAGACCAGCTTCGTGAGGAGACCGCGATGATCGGCAACCGCCCCCGAAACCGTCGACGCAGCGAAGAGCGCGGTTGGCAGTGGCCGACCGTGGATTGGCGTCGCGCAGTGCAAGGCGTCGTCGGACTCGCCGCGATCGCGCTGCTCGCGCTGTTGTTGCAGCAAGCGCTCGATCGACCGGTGACCACGGTGGCGGTGGAAGGCCGCTTCCAGCGCGTCTCGCCGCTCGAGGTGGAGCAGGCGGTGCGTGAGCGCCTGCAGGGGGCGGGGTTGGTGTCCGCCGACCTCGATGCGGTGCGCCGTTCGCTCGAGGCGCTACCTTGGGTGGATCGCGCGAGCGTGGCGCGGGCTTGGCCGACCGGCCTGAAGGTCGACCTCTCCGAGCAGGTCGCCGCCGCGCGCTGGGGCGCCAACGGGCTGCTGAACTCGCGCGGTGAACTCTTCATCTCCGAGGCGCGCTTCGTGCCGGTCGAGTTGCCCCGCTTGTCCGGGCCGCTCGGGTCCGAGGGTGTGGTCGCGCAGCGTTATCTCACCATACAAGGCCGTCTTGCCGAGGGCGGCGTACGGCTCGCGGCCCTACGCCTCGATGCGCGTGGCGCTTGGGAGATCGACCTCGACAACGGCGTGAGCGTGCGGCTCGGTCGGCGCGACATCGAGGCACGGTTCGAGCGCTTCGCGGCGGCTGCGTTGCAGCTGGTCGCGCAGCGCGGCGCCGAGATCGCGTATGTGGACATGCGCTACTCGAACGGTTTCGCCACCGGTTGGCGCAACGGCACCCGCGTGGCGGCGATGGATGACGACGACGAAACACCTGAGGGCTGACGAAAAATTATGGCACGCAAGACGGACAGACAGTTGATCGTCGGACTCGATATCGGGACCTCGAAAGTGGTGGCGTTGGTCGGTGAGATCGCCGAGGACGGCAGCATCGAGCTCATCGGCATCGGTACCCAGCCTTCGCGCGGCCTCAAGCGCGGCATGGTGGTGGACATCGAGTCGACCACGCAGTCGATCCAGCGTGCGGTCGAGGAAGCCGAACTGATGGCCGGCTGCGAGATCCACTCGGTCTACGCCGGCATCGCGGGCAGTCATATCCGCAGCCTCAACTCGCACGGTGTGGTCGCTATACGCGACAGGGAGATCGGGCAAGCCGACATCGAGCACGTGGTCGACGCTGCCAAGGCGGTGGCGATCCCAGCCGACCAGAAGATCCTGCATGTCCTGCCGCAGGAGTTCATCATCGATGGGCAAGAGGGTATCCGGGCGCCGGTCGGTATGTCCGGCGTGCGGCTCGAAGCCAAGGTGCACATCGTCACCGGCGCCGAGAGCGCCGCGCAGAACATCGTGAAGTGCATCCAGCGCTGCGACTTGGCGGTCGACGACATCGTGCTCGAACCGTTGGCATCGTCCTATGCGGTGCTCACGCAGGACGAGAAGGACCTCGGTGTCTGCTTGGTGGACATCGGCGGTGGGACCACGGATATCGCTGTGTTCTCGCATGGCGCAATCCGGCACACCGCGGTGATCCCGATCGCGGGCGATCAGGTCACCAACGACATCGCCATCTCGATGCGCACGCCGACGGTGAATGCCGAGGAGATCAAGCTGCGTTGGGCCTGCGCGCTCTCGCAGCTCGCCCGTTCAGAGGAGACCATCGAGGTGCCGAGCGTCGGTGATCGGCCGGCCCGTCGCCTGACCCGGCAGACCTTGGCCGAGATCGTCGAGCCGCGCTATGCCGAGCTGTTCGGCCTGGTGGCCGAGGAGCTGCGCCGCAGCGGTTTCGATGAATCGGTCGCGGCGGGCATCGTCATCACCGGCGGCAGCGCCCGCATGGAAGGAGCTATCGAGCTCGCCGAAGAGATCTTCCATCGCCCCGTGCGCCTAGGCATACCGACGGGTGTGCGCGGCCTCGGTGATGTCACGGGCTCGCCGATCCACGCGACCGGGGTCGGCTTGCTGCTCTATGCACGCGACCATTACACGCCCGGCCGACGCACCGGTGGTATCGCCGGCGGTACGCGATCGGCGCTCGATCGGATGAAAAGTTGGTTCCAAGGCAATTTTTGATAATAGAATCCAGCAAACAGGAGACGCCGCATGTTCGAACTCATGGACGCATACAGCCAGAGCGCAGTCATCAAGGTGCTGGGTATCGGTGGGGGTGGCGGAAACGCCGTCGCGCACATGGTGCACAGCGGCATCGAGGGCGTGGAGTTCATGTGCATCAACACCGATGCGCAGGCGCTCAAGCACTCCTCGGTCAAGACCACGCTGCAGATCGGCTCGGCCATCACTAAGGGCCTCGGTGCCGGCGCGAACCCTGAGGTCGGCCGTCAGGCCGCCATGGAAGACCGCGACCGCATCGTGCAGATGATCCAGGGCTGCGACATGCTGTTCCTCACCGCCGGCATGGGCGGCGGCACCGGCACTGGCGCGGCACCGGTCGTGGCACAGATCGCCCGCGAGATGGGCATCCTCACGGTCGCCGTCGTCACCCGTCCCTTCAACATGGAAGGTGGCAAGCGCGCGATGGTCGCCGACCAGGGCATGCAAGAGCTCGCCCGTACCGTCGACTCCCTCATCACGATCCCGAACCAGAAGCTGCTCACTGTGCTCGGTCCCAAGACCACGCTGCTCGATGCCTTCAAGAGCGTGAACAGCGTGCTGCAGGGCGCCGTGCAGGGCATCGCCGACCTCATCACCCGCCCCGGCCTCATCAATGTCGACTTCGCCGACGTGCGCACCGTTATGGGCGAGACCGGCATGGCCATGATGGGTTCGGGTTTCGCCAGCGGTGAGGATCGCGCCCGGGTCGCTGCGCAGATGGCGGTCTCCTCGCCGCTGCTCGAGGATGTGAACCTCGCGGGTGCGCGCGGCATATTGGTCAACGTCACCGCCGGGCTCGACCTCTCCATCGGCGAGTTCGAGGAGGTCGGCAACATCGTGCGCGAGTTCGCTTCCGAGGACGCGACGGTGGTGGTCGGCACGGTCATCGACCCTGAACTTAGCAACGAACTGCGCGTCACCGTGGTGGCCACCGGGCTGGGTCGTCTTCAGCCTGCGGTGCTCCAAGCACCCATCGCCCAGCCTCGAGCAGCGGCTGCGGCCGGTGTCGCCGCCGCGTCGGCGGGTGGCCGCGGTGTCGGTGCGTTCGGCACCCAGGCAGCGCCCACCACCCCGGGCCTGCGCATCGCGGCGGCACGTCGGCCGGTCGCGGTCGCCACCAGCGACTACTCCAAGCTCGACGAACCGGCGATCAACCGGCTCGCCGCAGCGGCGGGTGATGGGCTGCGCCACGACGACCCGTCGGCTGACGAGGAGATCCTCGACATCCCGGCCTTCCTGCGCCGCCAGGCCGACTGAGCCCGTCACTTTCCGGTAACATTCCGCGCTGCCGCCACGGCTGGCGCCTGCGGTCCGCGGGTGTCCGTTCCAGAGCGGGGAGAGACCATGGTCGGCCAGCGTACGATCAAGAACATCATCCGCGCCTCGGGCGTCGGTCTGCACACCGGGAAGCAGATACTGATGACGGTGCGCCCCGCGGCGCCCGACACCGGCATCGTCTTCCGGCGTACCGATCTGCCCGAGCCGGTCGACATCCCCGCGCGCGCCGAGAACGTCGGCGAGACCACGCTCGGCACCTCGTTGATCTATGGCGATGCCAAGGTCTCCACCGTCGAGCATCTGCTCTCCGCGTTCGCCGGTCTCGGCATCGACAACGCTTTGGTCGAGGTCAGCGCGCCCGAAGTGCCGATCATGGACGGCAGCGCCGGTCCGTTCGTGTTCCTGCTGCAGTCGGCGGGCATCGAACAGCAGCGTACCCCCAAGCGTTTCATCCGCATCCGCAAGACCGTGCGCGTCGAGGACGGCGACAAGTGGGCGCAGTTCGACCCGTTCGACGGCTTCAAGGTCAATTTCGAGATCGAGTTCAACCACCCGATCTTCAAGCGCCGTGCGCAGCGCGCCACGATGGATTTCTCGACGACCTCGTTCCTCAAGGAGATCAGCCGCGCCCGCACCTTCGGCTTCATGCGCGACCTCGAGTACATGCGCTCGCGCAACCTCGCGCTCGGCGGCAACCTCGAGAACGCCATCGTGCTCGATGATTCAAAGATATTGAACGAGGGTGGTCTTCGTTACGAGGACGAGTTCGTCAAGCACAAGATCCTCGATGCGATCGGCGACCTCTACCTGCTCGGCTACAGCCTCATCGGCGAGTTCACCGGCTTCAAGTCCGGTCACGGACTCAACAACCGGTTGTTGCGCACGCTGCTCGCAGACACCGATGCCTGGGAGGCAGTGGTCTTCGAGCGTCCGGAAGACGCGCCGATCTCCTATGTGCGTGCGCCCGTCCTCGCAGCGGCGGGCTGAACCCGCACCGCCCAACGGCTGATGCCGGGACTCGCGGCCTGCACGGCCTCCCAATGTTCCGCGATCGCGAATCGCAGGCGTGCGGACCATGCAGCGGACTCGGCGTATACCGTCAAGCCACCCTCGCGCTCGACGATCTGCGTGACCCGCGCGGCAAGTTCGGGCGATAGTCGCCCCCCCAGGAACTCGCGCCAGAACGCCTCGCGCCCCGTCTGACGCCGGATGGCTTGCTGCAGGAGCCCGCTCCCAGCAAGCAAGTCATTGATACTATTCGGTTTTTTACCGGGACGCTGGCGCAATGGCCGGCGGATGACTTTCGATGGGTTGTGTCGTTCGGGGGGTTTCGGCATAGTTGCGGCTCTTTATCGTTCGGGTAGCCGGGATCGGCTGGCCTCGCTCAGGACATCGGGGGTAACTATGCCATCGTCCAAGACGGCGGACTGCGGGTTCCGCTCGGCTTCCCCTACGGAGCCTCGAAAGTGAGCCTGTCGCTGCTTTGGCAGCGGGCATCGGGTGTCGTTCGGGTTGAGCTCTCCTCCCGACTGATGCTGGGCGTGACGGTATGCGGCGTCATGATGCTACTCGGCAGTGTCTTCTTCGCGGGCATCTCGCTCGGGCAGCGCGTCCAATTCCTCGGCGGCAACCCGGTCAGCCGCGCGCGCGCGGCGCTCCTGCAAAAGACGGAAGTGGCCGATCTGCGCCAGCAGTTGCAGGAGCGCGTCGATGCGCTCGCGGCGCGCATCGGTCAGGTCAACGCCCATATCCTGCGGCTTGATGTACTCGGTAAGCGCGTCGCCGATCTCGCCGACCTCGATTCACGCGAGTTCGATTTCGGTACCGCGCCTGCGACCGGTGGCCCGGAGGAGGAGTCCGGCCAGCCCGTCCAAGCGCCCGATATCACCCGTCTCATCGACGATCTCGAAGGTCGTCTCGAGCAGCGCACTTCCCAGCTCGGCGCGATCGAGCGGGTGCTGTTGCGTCAAGAACTGCGCGAACAGATCGTTCCGGACGGTCTGCCGGTGTTGCGCGGATTCCGCTCCTCCGGGTTCGGTTGGCGCCAAGACCCCTTCACCGGGCACTCCGCGCTGCACAAAGGTATCGATTTTGCGGGCAACCACGGCGATGCCATCATCGCGGTCGGCGCGGGTGTGGTGAGTTTCGCGGGCGTCAAGGATGGCTACGGGATCACCGTCGAAGTCACCCACGGCGACGGCTATGTCACCCGCTACGCCCATAATTCACAGCTCAACGTGCGGGTCGGGGAGATGGTCAGCCGTGGCAAGCAGATCGCCCGGATGGGCTCCACGGGGCGATCGACCGGCACCCATCTGCATTTCGAAGTTCTGCGAAACGGGGCGCCCGTCAACCCGTTGGCCTATATCGGGGGCTGATCCTTCAGGGTTTGGGTCGTCAGGCGGCCGCCCGCGCACCTCCCCAGACTTGCAATTCTGCGTGTCGGCCGCATAACCCCGTAGAATATTGCTCCTTTTTCCTGGGGTTCCCCGCGCGTGCTCAACCTGCTTACCCGCCTCTTCGGCAGTCGCAACGACCGCCTCGTCAAGGCCTCTTTGCGTGAGGCGCTCGCCGCGATCGGCTTCGAGTCGGCGCTGCAAGCCCTGTCCGACGAGGCGATCGGTGCCAAGACCGCCGAGTTCCGCGCTCGGCTCGCCGCCGGGGAGGCCTTGGACAAGCTCGCGCCAGAGGCCTTCGCCGTGGTGCGCGAGGCGGCTCGTCGAACCCTCGGGATGCGGCATTTCGATGTCCAGCTGGTCGGCGGTCTCGCCTTGCACCGCGGTCGCATCGCGGAGATGCGCACCGGCGAGGGCAAGACGCTCATGGCGACCCTGCCGGCGTATCTCAACGCCTTGCCGGGGGAGGGCGTGCACATCGTCACGGTCAACGAATACCTCGCGCAGCGCGACGCCGATTGGATGGGCCCCATTTACCGGTTCCTCGGCTTGACCGTCGGTGTGATCCGCAATGGGCAGTCGACGGGGGAGAAGCGCGCGGCTTACGCCTGCGACATCACCTACGGCACCAACAACGAGTTCGGCTTCGACTACCTGCGCGACAATCTTGCGTTCCGTCTGGATGACCGTGTGCAGCGCGCGCTCTCGTTCGCGATCGTCGACGAGGTCGACTCCATCCTCATCGACGAAGCGCGCACGCCGCTCATCATTTCGGGGCCGGCCGAGGAGAGCACCGAGACCTATGTCGCCATCAACCGTCTGGTGCCGCGCCTCGAGCGCATGCAGGGGGCGCCGCCCGGAGGCGACGAACCTGAAAGCCCCGGCGACTATGCGGTCGACGAGAAACAGCGCCAGGTGCACCTCAGCGAGGCCGGTCACGAAAGCGTCGAAGCGCTGATGATCGGCGCGGGCTTGCTGCGCGAGGGCGAGAGCCTCTACGACCCCTCCAACATCCGGCTGATGCACCATTTGAACGCCGCGTTGCGCGCTCATGCGCTCTATCGGCGCGACGTCGAGTACATCGTGCGCAACGGCGAGATCGTCATCGTTGATGAGTTCACCGGCCGCACCATGCCGGGACGCCGTTGGTCCGAGGGTCTGCATCAGGCGGTCGAGGCCAAGGAAGGCGTGCGGGTCCGCGAAGAGAACCAGACCATCGCATCGATCACCTTCCAGAACTACTTCCGGCTCTACAAAAAAATCTCGGGCATGACCGGCACCGCGGATACCGAAGCGCCCGAGTTCATTCAGATCTACGGGCTCGAGGTGATGGTCATCCCGACCCACCGCGCGATGGTCCGCAAAGACCACCCTGATCTCGTGTTCCTCAACCAGGACGACAAGTACCGGGCGGTGGTCGAAGACATCCGCGATTGTGTCGAGCGCCAGCAGCCGGTGTTGGTCGGTACCGCCTCGATCGAGAGCTCCGAACTGCTCTCCGGGCTCCTGCAGAAGGAAGGTGTCGTACACGAGGTGCTCAACGCCAAGCAGCACGAGCGCGAAGCGCACATCATCTCGCAGGCCGGCCGTCCCGCTGCCATCACGATCGCGACCAACATGGCAGGTCGCGGCACGGACATCGTCCTCGGCGGAAACCTCGAAGCCGAGCTCCACGCCTTGCCGCCCGAGGCGGACGAGGCTGTCCGCGAGGCGACGCGCAGCGCTTGGCAGCAGCGTCACGACGCCGTGCTCGCCGCCGGTGGCCTGCACATCATCGGCACTGAGCGCCACGAGTCGCGGCGCATCGACAACCAGCTACGCGGTCGCTCCGGCCGCCAAGGCGACCCGGGTTCCTCGCGCTTCTATCTGTCGATGGAAGACAACTTGATGCGCATCTTCGGCGACCCGAACTTCACCAAGCGATTGCTGTCGGCCGCCGGCATGCAGGAAGGCGAGGTCATCGAGAGTCGCATGCTCAGCCGACGCATCGAGACCGCGCAGCGCAAGGTCGAGTCGCACAACTTCGATATCCGCAAGCAGTTGCTGTTGTTCGACGATGTCGCCAACGACCAGCGCAAGGTCATCTACCAGCAACGCACCGAAATCATGGGTGCGACCGACCTCGGCACCGCCGTGCGTGGTATCCAAGCCGATGTGGTCGACCGTCTGCTCGATCAGGCCGTGCCGCGCAACGTGCCGCGTGAGGACTGGGACCTCGCTGGTCTGCGCGACGGTCTGCGCAAGGATTTCTTCGTGGATATCGACCCGCCAGCCTGGCTCGTCGCCGAGCCGGTCATGGACGAGCAGACGCTGCGCGGGCGCGTGCAGGATGCCGTGGCCGCCGCCTACGACACCAAGACCGCCCGTTTCGGTCCCGAGTTGGCGCAGCATCTCGAAAAAGATGTCGTATTACGCACGCTTGACCAGCACTGGCGCGAGCATCTGGCCGGCATGGATTACCTCCGTCAAGGCATCCACCTGCGCAGTTACGCGCAGAAAGATTATCGATACGAGTACAAGCGCGAGGCCTACGAGCTCTTCAGTGCGATGCTCGATCGCGTGAAGTTCGATACCGCCTCGGTGCTCGCGCGCATCGATGTGCGCAGCGAAGCCGATCTGCAGCGCGAAGAGGAAGAGCGGCAGCGACGGTTGCTTGCGGCCTTGCAACTGCAGCACGCGGAGGCTCAGTCGCCTCTGGCGGTTGCGCCGTCCGCCGAGGCGGCTGCCGCGGCTGCGGTCGATGATGCGCAGGAGGCGCCCGTCGTGCGCAATGAGCGCAAGGTCGGCCGTAACGAGCCCTGCCCCTGCGGATCCGGCAAGAAATACAAGCAGTGTCACGGGCAGCTGGAGTAGGCGACGCCGCGCGACCGATCGTGCCGGCTGTGCCGGCCGTGCCTGTCGTGGCCGCGGCGGTCGTTGATCGAGCCGGTGCGGTGCTCATCGCCCAACGCCCACCCGGCAAGCACTTGGCCGGTCGTTGGGAGTTCCCCGGGGGCAAGGTCGCAGCAGGTGAGCCCGATCTCATCGCCCTCGCGCGCGAGCTCGCCGAAGAGCTCGATATCGATCTGTCGCGCGAGGCCGGCCCGCCCGAACATCTGCTCACGCTGCGCCATGATTATCCTGACCGCTGCATCGAGTTGCGCTGCTTCCTGGTACCGCACTTCGTCGGCGTCGCGCGGGCGCTCGACGGTCAACGCCTGAAGTGGGTCGCGCCCGCGGCGCTCGACGCCGAGGACATCCTCGAAGCGGACCGACCGTTCATCGAGACTTTGCAGCGACGCCTCGCTGTTGCAAGATGACCGCCATGGCAGTCGCCGATCCTGTGCAATCCTTCGCCGTCCGCAACCCGCGCACCGGACGCCCTGATCATTGTTTCGAAGCCCCATCGGCCGCCGCGCTGACGGCGATGCTCATGGGGTTGCGAGCGGCACAGCCGGCGTGGGCTGCGGCGCCGCTCGCCCATCGCATCGAGGTGCTCGGCCGCTGGCGCGCAGAATGGCTGTCACGCGAGACCGAGATCGTCGCCGCGCTCGCTGCCGACACCGGTCGCCACCTGCTCGCGGTCAGCGAGTTCCACTCGGTGCTGGGCATGATCGACCGCTGGAGCCGGGTGGCACCCGCTCTTGCGCAGGAAGAGGACTTCCGTTCTGCGACGCTGCCCACCATCAGCTACCGCTCGCAGTATGTGCCGTATCCGCTGGTGGGCGTCATCAGCCCCTGGAACTTCCCGGTCGCGCTCTGCTTCATCGATGCGGTGCCTGCGTTGCTCGCCGGCTGTGCGGTGTTCGTGAAGCCGAGCGAGGTGACGCCGCGTTTCGCGATCCCCGCGATGCAGAGCATCGCCGCCGTCCCTGAGCTCGCTGCGGTGTTCCGCCTGCAGCCGGGCGGCCGCGAGACTGGTGAACAGCTCGTCGCCGCCGCGGATGTCGTCTGCTTCACGGGCAGCGTCGCCACCGGCCGCAAGGTCGCCGAGAACGCGGCGCGGCATTTCGTGCCGGCGTTCCTCGAACTCGGCGGCAACGATCCGCTGATCGTCACCGCGAGCGCCGATCTCGATCGCGCCACGGATGTCGCGCTTCGCGCTACGTGTCTCGCCACCGGCCAGGCCTGCCAGAGCCTCGAGCGCGTCTATGTCGATCGTCGCATCGTCGCGCCCTTCATCGAGCGGCTCGTCGCGAAGGCGCAGCGCGTCGAGCCCAACTGGCCGGACATCCATGCGGGCACGATCGGACCCTTTATCTTTGGCCCGCAGGCCGATACCGTCGCGGCGCAGCTCGCCGATGCGTGCGCCAAAGGTGCGCGCGTGCTCTGCGGCGGCGAGATCTTGGACCACGGCGGCAAGTGGTTGAGACCGACGGTGCTGGTCGATGTCGATCACTCGATGGCGATCATGACCGAAGAGACCTTTGGCCCTGTGATCCCCGTGATGCCCTTCGACACCGTTGAGGAGGCCATCGCGCTCGCTAACCATGGCGAGTACGGGTTGTCCGCGGCGGTGATCGCTGGCACCCTCGAAGAGGCCGAGGCTATCGGACGGCAGCTTGATGCCGGCGGCATCAGCCTCAACGACGGCTCGCTCACCGCCATGTGCCACGAGGCCGAGAAACATTCTTTTAAACTGTCCGGGCTTGGCGGTTCGCGCATGGGCGCAGCCGGATATCTCCGATTCTTCCGCCGCAAGGCGCTGATCCGCCAGCACGGTGCGCCCGCGACCCTTGACAGCCTCAACGAATCATTCGCCAGGAGCCGACCATGAGCACCCAGGACCTCGGATTGCCCGACATCAGGATCGACCAGGACAGCCTCTACCGCGAGGAGACGTACACGGATCGGCGCGCCGGTACGCTGCGGCGTCTTGTGCCCGTGCTCGCCGACGGCTCGCCGGATGCTGCGCGGCCGGTGCTCTGGCTCGGCCAGACCCAGCTCATGACCCCGGGTGGCGTGCTGCCGCTCGGCTTCGAGATTGACGCGCCGGATCTCGCCTCGGCGATCGAGAAGTTCCCCGATGCCGTCAAGCAAGCGCTCGAGGACGCCATCGAGGAGGCGCAGCAGATGCGCCGCGAGTCCGCCTCGCGCATCGTCGTGCCGGACGCGGGTGGCATGCCCTCCTCGGGCAAGATCAAGTTCCCCTGACGGTTGACCCGCCGCCGCGGCTTCGGTACGGTGGCGGGATGCTGCGCCGACTCCGAGCCTTTGCCGCCCGTGCACCGCGAGTGATCATCTCGCTGGTGATCGTGGCGTTCGCCTTACCGGCGCTCGCAGGGCCGCTCGCCTATTGCCTCGCGGGCGATGAAGGATCGCGCGTGGTCGCGGCAGCCAGCCACTGCGAGTCAACCGCGGATGCGACGGCGACCACGAAGCTGGCAACCACGAAGCCGGCGGCCACCGAACACCTGCCGGCGATCGACGAATCCGTCAACGCTTCGTCGGACTCGGCAGCGTGGGAGCCGGTCGTCCAGTCGTGTGGTCTGCTCGTCCATGCTGGCGGCATCGCGGCCCCGCTGCCCGAATTGCTGCCGTCACGCCTCGATGCGTACGGCGCCAACGCGCCGGATCAATACTCGATGCGCAGTCTCGCCGGTGCTATCGCCGGCCGCTCCGCTCGTCTGCAGATCTAGGCCGATCTCACCGCTGATGTCGAATGCCGGTCCCTCACGGGGCCTCGTCCGAAGTTGCCGTGTCCGAGGTCTGCCATGTCCTGTGCTCTCTGTCCTCCTCCGAAGTCTGCCGTGCTGCAAAGGTTGCGTGCGGCGCTCGTCTGTCTGTCGTTGATCGCGACCAGCGCTGCGCTCGCGCACGACGGGCATGTGCACGCCGACGAGGAGTCGGGCGCTGTAGCCGCGACGGTCGCCGCCTCGGCAGCGGCGGGCGATACCGCCGGCCGTACGGTCATCGAACTCCTCTCGGAGCGCTACGAGGCGGTCGTGCAGTCACACGGCGACCACCTCGACATCTGGCTCGACCGCTACGACACGAACGAGCCGGTGACAGGCGCGCGTGTGGTGGTGACGGTGGGGGAGTCGGCGGAAGTCGTCGCCGAGGAGGAAACCCCTGGTCAGTACAGGGTCCCCATCACGCCGTTGACGCCCGGCGCGTCGGCGGCGCTCGCGCTCTCGATCCAGTCTGCCTTCGGCGACGATCTGCTGGGCGGTACGCTCACGGACGCCACGCCGCCAGCCGAGCCGCTCACCTCGCGCATCGTGCACGCGCTGGAACACAGTTGGCGCTGGCTGCTCGGCTTGCTGATTGCGGTCGGCGCAGCGATTGTGATGCTGCGTCTTCGGGCGCGTCGACGCGATCATCTCGCGCTCTCCGTCGGGGTGGTGCTGTTCGCGGCGATCTGGGCATTGCAGCCTGCGCCGCTCGATGCGCATGAAGGTCACGAGCACGCTGATGAGCCCACTGCGCCGATGCTCGCAGCGACCACCGGCAGCCGGCCGGCGCGGCTCGCCGACGGCAGCGTATTCGTGCCGAAGCCCACGCAGCGCCTGTTGGAAGTGCGCACCGTGCGGGTGCAGGAAGGGGATGTGTCGCGTTCACTGCAGCTCGCTGGCGAACTGGTCGGCGATCCGCGTGCGAGCGCTGTCCTGCAGACTTTGCAGGGTGGACGGGTCGCAGGCGAGGGCGGCTCATGGCCCGAGCTCGGCGCCCGGGTGCGTCGTGGGCAGGTGTTGCTGCGTCTCACGCCGAGTGGCTCGGGCGGCGAGCGTGCCGCGACCGCCGCCGAGGCGGCGCGCGTGGAGGCCGAACTCTCGCAGGCGCGGGCTGATCTCGCGCGGCTCGAGGGTCTCACGGGTGTGGTGTCGCGCGCGGAGGTCGAGACCCAGCGCAGCCGGCTCGAGAGCCTTGTGGCGCAACGCACGGCTTTGCGCGCGCCGCTGTCGATGGGCAGCGAGATCCTCGTCGCGCCCATCGACGGCGTGATCGCCTCCGTCGATGTGGCTCCGGGTAGTGTGGTGTCGCCGGGTGAGACGCTGCTCACGATCATCGATCCGGCGCGCATGTCCGTGGCGGCGCTGGCGTTCGAGCCCTTGACCGCCGGCAGTGTCTTGCGTGCCAGCGTCGCGCTGCGCGACGGCGGCACGCTCGAGGCGCGTCTGGTCGGCGTCGGTGCGCAGACGCGCGGCGGTGCTGTACCGGTGCGGCTCGATCTGATCGGTGTGGCGCCCGGTCTCGTCGCGGGCCGCCCCGTGACCGTGTTCCTCGAGCGCAGCGCGACGGTGCGCGGCCTCGTCCTGCCGAGTGCCGCAGTGATCCGCGCGCCCAACGGTGAGCATGTGGTGTTCGAGAAGCTGGGTGCCGAACGCTTCATGCCCCGGCCGGTGCGCATCGAGCAGGTGTCGGCCGACCGCGTGGTCGTGCTGGCGGGCATCGCGCCGCAGGCACGGGTGGTGGTGCGTGGTGCGTCGCTCATCGGCCAGATCCGCTGAGTCGAACCCATGTTTAACCACCTCATCCTCGGCAGCCTCCGCCACCGCGTCGCCGTCCTCGCGGCCTCGGTGCTGCTCATCGGGCTCGGCGTCTGGGTCGTACCGCAATTGAATGTCGATGTCCTGCCCGATCTCAACCGCCCGACGGTCAACATCCAGATCGAGGCGCACGGGCTTGCCGCGGAGGAGGTCGAGCAGATCGTCACCGTACCGATCGAGGTGGCGATGCAGGGCTTGCCCGGCGTTACGCGCGTGCGCTCGACCTCGAGCCTCGGTCTGTCGTTCCTCTATGTTGAGTTCGATTGGGACGCCGACATCCATCGGGCGCGGCAACTCGTCGCCGAGCGTCTCGCGAGCGCTCAATCTTCGCTGCCCGCGGACATCCGCCCGAGCATCGGCCCGATCTCCTCGATCATGGGCGAGATCATGCTGGTGGCGCTCGCGGGTGAGGACGCCGATCCGATGGTGCTGCGCGAGACCGCTGATTTCGTGCTGCGGCCGCGTTTGCTCGCCGTCCCGGGCGTGTCGCAGGTGATCCCCCTCGGTGGGCTGGTGCGCGAGTATCGCGTCACGCCGTCCCCCGCGCGCATGCGCCAGCTCGGCGTCACGATCGATGACATCGAGGCGGCGGTACGCGGCTTCTCGGCCAATGGTGGCGGCGGCTTCATCGACGATCGTGCGCAGGAGTTCGTGATCCGCACCCTCGGTCGCGCGCGTGATCCCGCGGCGCTCGGCGGACTCGTGGTGGCGATGCGCGACGACGTGCCGGTGCTGTTGTCCTCGGTCGCGGAAGTGGGGTTCGCGGCGCGTCCGCGTCGCGGCAGCGCCGGATTCGGGGGCGAGCCTGCGGTGATCCTCGGCATCCAGAAGCAGCCGGGTGTCGACACCCTCGCGTTGACCCGCGAACTCGAGCGTACGCTTGTGTCGCTCCGCAGCACCTTGCCGCCGGGGGTGACGACGCTCGCGGTGCAGTTCCGGCAGGCGACCTTCATCGAAAGCTCCATCGGTAATGTGCGCACGGTGCTCCTTGAGGCGTTGGTGATCGTTGGCATCGTGCTCTTCTTATTTTTGATGGACACGCGCACCACGCTGATCTCGCTGGTGGCGATCCCGATGTCGGTGATCGTCACCGCGATCGTGTTCTGGCTCGCGGACCTCTCCATCAACACCATGACCTTGGGCGGGCTCGCGATCGCCATCGGCGAGCTCGTGGATGACGCCGTCGTCGGTGTCGAGAACATCCTGCGACGGATGCGCGAGAACCGGATCGCCGCACAGCCGCGATCGGTACTGCAGGTGGTTGCCGATGCGAGCGTCGAGGTGCGCTCGGGTATCGTGTACGCCACCTTGATTATCGTGCTGGTGTTCGTGCCACTGTTCGCCCTGAGCGGCATCGAGGGGCAGCTGTTTGCGCCGCTCGGCGTTGCCTACATCGTCTCGATCCTCGCGAGCCTCGTGGTGTCGGTCACGCTGACGCCGGTGTTGTGCTACTACCTGCTGCCCTCGCTGCAGATCCTCGAGCGGCCCGAGTCGCGGGTGGTGCGCACGCTGAAGGACGCCTATTCGCGGTTGCTCGACCTCGCGTTGCCCCGCGGTCGGCTCGTGCTCGCGGTGGCGGCGGCCGCAGTGCTGATCGGCACGATCGGCGCGTGGCGCTTGCCGAAGGCGTTCTTGCCGTCGTTCAACGAAGGCTCGCTGGTGATTTCGCTCGCCTTCAACCCGGGCATTGCCTTGATCGAATCGGAGCGGCTGGGTGCCGTTGCGGAGCGGTCGTTGAAAGGAATCCCGGAGGTCGTGTCGGTGAGCCGGCGCACCGGTCGCGCCGAGCTCGATGAGCATGCCGAGGGCGTGCACATGAGCGAGATCGATGTGAATCTCAAGGAGAGCGATCGCGATCGTGCGCAGGTCGTGGACGAGGTCCGCGCCCGGCTCGGACAACTGCCGGGATCGGTATCGATCGGCCAGCCGATCAGCCATCGCCTCGATCATCTGCTCTCCGGTGTGCAAGCGGCCTTGGTGGTCAAGATCGCAGGCGATGACCTCGACACGCTGCGGGCGCTCGGTACGCAGGCCGAACAGTTGCTCGCGGGCGTACCGGGGCTCGTCGACCTGCGGCTCGAGCGTCAGGTCCGTGCGCCTGAGATCCATGTGCGGGTCGATGAGGACGCCGCGCGTTTCTACGGCGTCACGCCGGCGGCCGTGTCTCGCCAGGTGGACCTGCTCGCCGGTGGTGAGCGCGTCGCAGAGGTCATCGACGGTCCGCAGCGCTTTGCCGTCTCGCTGCAGCTGGCTGACACCGCACGCACCCGCGCGGGTCTCGCGGAGGTGCTGGTGGACACGCCGCGGGGCGCTGTGCCGCTTTCGAACCTCGCCCGTGTCGAGGAGTCGGACGGGCCCAACCAGATCCAGCGTGAGGACGGGCGTCGGCGCATCGTCGTCTCGGGCAATATCGCGGGTGCGGGGGTCGATGAGGTGGTCGCCGAGATGGAGCAGCGGCTGAGCTCCGTGACGCTGCCCTCAGGGTATTCGATCTCGATCGAGGGACAGTTCCGGGCGCAGCAACAGGCCTCGCGCACGATCGGGCTGCTGTCGGTCATATCGCTCGGGCTCATCTTCCTCGTGCTCTATTCGCGCTACCGCTCGACCGCGCTCGCGCTGATCATCATGGGCAATGTGCCGCTCGCCTTGGTCGGCTCGGTCGTCGCCCTCGCGATCGCAGGTCTTGACCTCTCGGTCGCAGCGATGGTGGGCTTCATCACGCTCGCGGGCATCACCGCACGCAACGGCATCCTCAAGGTCAGCCACACCCTCAATCTTGTGTTGCGTGAGGGTCAGCCCTTCGATCGCGCCACCATCCGCCGCGCCTGTCTCGAGCGCATGACGCCGGTGCTGATGACGGCGGTATCGGCGGCCGTCGCACTATTGCCGCTCATGATCGGCGGTGACCAGCCGGGTAAGGAGATCCTGCACCCGGTGGCCGTCACGCTCTTCGGCGGACTCATCACCGCGACGCTGCTCGACGCAGTGGTGACACCGGTGCTCATCGAGCGATTCGGTGCAGCCGCACTGGCGCGGCTGCGTGGTGACCATACACTTGATGCGGGCAACCCCGCGGAGGCTTACTGATGCGTATCTCGACCCCCAAGGCTGTTTTTGCAGCACTCGTCCTCACCCTGTCCGGTAGCTCAGCACTCGCCCAGCAATGGGACATGACGGCGGGCAGTTACCACACCCATCTGATCTTCCAAAAAGATCGCTTCGAACTGCATCTGCACGACAAGGCGACCCATGGCATCGTCGATACCTCCAAAGGTCGCTACACCGCCACGCTCCTCTCGGGCGGCAAGACCACCGCGGTGCCGATCACCGCGTCGAAGTCCGGCATCCTGACCGGGCGTCCGGTGCCGACAGGCGATTGGGTGCTGTTGTTCCGCGTCGAGGCGCCAAGCCGCGCGCCGGTGCAGATGCGCTACTCGTCCGGGATGGCTCGCAGCGGACAGAAGTCCGAGCAGAAGTCCGCCGATAAGAAGAGCCAGGAAGGAAATGCCCACGACCATCACTGATCACCGGTCCGCATCGATGCGGGTCCTTGTGCTGTGTGCCGTGTCGGTGATGTCCGCCGTCGCAGCGGGCGAGACGACGGTGCTCACGCTGGAGCAAGCGCTGGCGCGGGCTTTGTCAGAGGGATCGGCAACCCTGCTTGCTGTGTCGGAGCGCGAACGGGCGGCGGCACGCGCGCGGCAGGCACGCGCATGGGAGAACCCGACGCTGTCGGTCGAGGTCGAGAATGTCCTCGGTCGTGGGCCATACCGGGACTTCGATGCAGCCGAGTCCACGGTGTCGTTGTCGCAGCCACTGCCGCTGGGCGGTGGGCGTGGAGCGCGTGTGCGTGCTGCGCAATCGGACGAGCAGGCCGCCACGGCGGCGCTCGCGCTCGCGGCGCTCGAACTGCGGCGGGATGTCGCCATCGCCTATGCTGAGGCGATCGCAGCCGACCGTCTTGCGGGTATCGCACGCGAGCGCGCTGCGCTCGGTGCGCAGACACGCGCCGCCGTGGAGCGGCGTCATGCAGCCGGTCTCGAGTCCGACCTGCAGCGCGCCCGGGTCGAGGTCGAGACCGCCGGCATGCAAGCCGACGCGAGACGCCGTGCGGCCGCGGCGCTCGCGCAACGGCGCGCGCTCGCCGCGCACTGGCGCGAGGCGACGGTGACAGCAGCGCTCGACGAGGCGTGGTTCGATGCGGCGCCGGATACCGCGTTCGATGTGGCGTCTGACGTGGCGTCTGATGTGGCGTCTGATGTGGTGCCCACCCATCCGCGACTCGTCGTCGCCCGCGCGCGGGTTGAGCAGGCGAGGGCGGAGATCGAGGCCGCTCGGCGCGCTCCGTTCAGCGGGCTCGAAGCCACCATCGGCACGCGGCGATCCGAGGACGCGCCCAGCAGCGATCGTGCTTGGTTGCTGGGTCTTTCGATGCCGTTGCCGCTCTGGGATCGCAACGAGGGCGGCATCGCCGAAGCGCGTGCCGCGCTGCAGGGGGCTGAGTTCGATCTCGAGCGTGCCGCCCGAGACCTCGTCGCCGAGCGTGAGGCGGGACTCGCCGAGCGTGATGCGGCCAAGTTCGAAGTGGATGCGCTCACCGTGAGCGGCCTGCCCTCGTCAAAATTGTTCGCGCATCTCGCCGCCCAAGGCTACGAGGCCGGCCGGCTGTCCTTGATCGAGCGGCTCGATGCAGAACTCGCGTTGATCCAGACGCATGAGCTTCTCGTCGCCGCCCGGCTGCGATTACGGGAGTCCGAGGCGCGAGTTGCCGCCGTCGCCCACGATGCAGGTCGGGTCGAAGCCTCTCAGGACTCGAGCACCGAGCGGTAGACCTCGTCGAACTCGGCCGGGCTTTTCACGCAGACGCTGAGATCCTTCAGCAGGCCATCGTGGAGGTCGTAGATCCAGCCGTGGACCTCGAGCGCCTTGCCGCGGTCCCAAGCGCTCTGCACGATGGTGGTCTCACTGACGTTCAGCACCTGCTCCATCACGTTCAGTTCGCAGAGCCGGCGCAGCCGCGAGGCCTCGTCGGGCAGCTCGTCGAGCCGCGCGCGGTGCTTCTTCATGACATCGTGGACATGGCGCAACCAGTTGTCGATGAGCCCCAGCCGACTGTTGCGCAGCGCGGCCTGTACGCCGCCGCAGCCGTAGTGGCCGCAGACGATGACATGTTCGACATCGAGGACATCCACCGCATACTGCAGCACCGATAGGCAGTTGAGGTCGGTGTGCACGACGATGTTGGCGACGTTGCGGTGCACGAAGAGCTCGCCGGGCAGCAGCCCCACGATCTCGTTGGCGGGTACGCGGCTGTCGGCACAGCCGATCCAGAGGTAGTTGGGGGATTGCTGCCCGACCAGCGTCCGGAAGAAGTCTGGATCACGCGCCTTGACCTCGTCGGCCCAGCTGCGGTTGCTCTCGAAGAGCGGGTGCAGGCTTCTCACGGCCGCTCCGGACGGAGTTCGCGCACAAAGAAATCGCTGATCGTGCGGTAACCGTGCAGCCCGGTGGTCGGGAAGCGCAGCAGTGCGTGCTTGCTGCCGGGGTAGGGCATCACCTCGAAGGGCTTGCCGAGGTCCTGCAGGCGTTTGAAGAGCGCGGTGCTGTGCGTGAAGAGCACGTTGTCGTCCGCCATGCCGTGCAGTACCAGCAGCGGTCCTCTGAGCGCCGCGGCGTGCGTCATGACATTGCCGTCGCGGTAGCCCTCGGGGTTGCTCTCGGGCGACCCTGCCTCCGGCACACCCATGTAGCGCTCGGTGTAGTGGGTGTCGTAGAGCCGCCAGTCGGTGACCGGTGCGCCGGACACCCCTGCCGCGAAGTGCTCTGGTGCGCGCACCATCGCCATCAGCGCCATGTAGCCGCCGTAGCTCCAGCCCCAGACGCCGATGCGCGCAGGATCTACGAAAGGCAGGCTGCGCAGGTAGTCCACGCCCGTCACTTGGTCCTCGATCTCGATGCTGCCCATACGGTGGTAGAGCGCGGTCTCGAAGGCCCGTCCGCGGTTGCCGGAGCCGCGGTTGTCGAGCATGAACACCACGAAGCCCTGCTGTGCGAGGTATTGCCGGTAGTAGCCGCCCCAGGCGCGCTGCACGCGCTGCACGCCGGGCCCGCCGTAGACCTCGACGATCACCGGGTAGCGCTTCGCGGGGTCGAAGCCGAGCGGCTTCAGCATCGTAAAGTGCATCACCTGCCCGTCGACCGCGCGCAGCGTGCCGAACTCGGGGCTGCGGTGCGCTGCGAGATAGGGCGCATACGGGTGACCGGCGCCGAGTGCGTTGGCGACCAACACCGATGGACGCTTACCGGTGGTGGTGTGGCCGGTGGTGGTGTGGCGCAGCGTGAGCGAGGGCGGCGTGTCGGGCGTCGAGAAGGTGTCGAGCCAACGCTGCGCATCGGCGGCCATCGACACCGAGTGCCAGCCCGCGCCTTCGGTGAGGCGGCGGATGCGTGCTTCGATGCCTGTGGTGTTGGATGGTCCGATGAGCGGCGCCGCGTAGAGATGCCGCTCGATGGGGGTGTCGCGGTTGGCGGTGAAATAGACGAGACCCTTCGCCTCATCGACGCCCTCGATGGCGCGCTCGCGCGAATCACCGACCACCATCCACTCGCCGGCGGTGACAGGTCGCAGCAGCTTGCCGTCGAGATCGTAGAGATAGAGGTGCTTGTGGCCGCCGCGATAGGACGCCCAGAGGAAGGCAGGCTGACCCTTCAGGAAGGTGAGCTCGTCGTGCAGTTCCACCCAGGTGTCGCTGCGTTCCTCGAGCAGCTGCTGCGCGGTGCCGCGGGCCACATCAACTTTAAGCAGTTCCAAGCGCTTCTGGTCGCGGGTCTGGCGCTGTACGGCGAGTGCACGCGAATCCGGGAACCAGGCAATGCGGGCGAGGTAGCCGTCGCCTGCGGCGGCGGCCGGCAGTTCGCGCAAGGTCGGTGCATCGTCCGCGGCGTCCGCCCAGGTCGCAACCCAAAGATCCACGCGTGCGTTCGGACGGCCGGCTGCGGGGTAACGCTGGCGGATCAGCCGCACCGTCTCGGCGTAGATCTCGAAGCGTTCGACCTCGTCCACGGTCGACTCATCGACGCGCGTGAGCGCGATCATGCGTTCATCGGGCGACCACCAGTAGCCGGTATCGCGGTCCATCTCCTCTTGGGCGATGAATTCAGCCATGCCGAAGGACACGAGCCCCGCGCCTTCGCGTGTGACCGCGATCTCGCGACCGGTGGCGACCTCGATGACATAGAGGTTCTGCGCACGCACGAAGCTCACATAGCGTCCGCGGGGCGAAAACCGCGCGTCCGTCTCCGCAGCCGCCGTGCGCGTCAGGCGGCGCACCGCAGGGCCAGCGCGCGGCGCCTTGAGATCGTAGAGGAAGAGATCCCCGGCGATCGGGATCAGCAGCAGCCGCGAGTCGGCCGAGAACTGGTAGTCGATGATGCCAGCGAGGGCGACGGTGCGCTGCCGCTCACGGCGGGCCTCTTCCTCGGGCGAGAGCGTCCCTTCGTCGGCGACCAGGCTGCGCGAGTCGACGAGCAGCGCGTTGCGTCCTGTGGCGATGTGGTGGGCCCAGAGGTCGAGCCGGTCCTTGGACTCGGCGCTGCCCTGCAGGTAGGTGACAAGCTTGCCGTCCGGCGAGAATCGGGCGCTGCGCAACGAGGCGCCGGCAAGATCCGGGCCGTTGAAGAGCCGCTCGAGGGTCAGGCGCTCGGGCGGTTCCGCAGCGGCCGTGACGGCGGGCAGGACGCCGAGGGCGAGGAGGGCGATGAGCGTCAGGGGCGAGCGATTCGGCATGGGCGGTATCCGTCCAGTAATATGGGCGCCTGATCGGCTCGCCCGGCAACGCCGGAGTGTAGAGAGGAACATGCTGCATCGCCACATTCTGTCCCCCTCCCTCGGATTCGCGCTCCTCGCCATGACCCTGACCCTGTCGACCGCTTCTGCTGCCCCCGCCTATCCCGCTGCCGAGCGCGGTACGGTGGTCGATGACTACCAGGGTACGACCATCGCCGACCCCTATCGGTGGATGGAAGACCCGACGGCCCCCGCGACCCGCGAGTTCGTGCATGCGCAGAACGCGCTCGCCCAGCCCTGGCTCGAAGCCCTGCCGCAGCGCGAGCGCCTCAAGCAGCGTCTGACACAGCTCTGGAACTACGAGCGCGTCGGTCTGCCGCGCGTGAAGGGCGGCCAGTATTTTTTCGTCCGCAACGATGGCATCCAGAACCAGAGCGTGCTGTATGTGGCGGACTCCTTGACCGCGACGCCGCGGGTGCTGTTCGACCCGAACGCCGCCAGCAGCGATGCCACGGTCGCGCTCGCACGCTTCGAGCCCTCGCCCGACGGTAAAGTGGTCGCCTATTCTTTGTCTGACGGCGGGACCGACTGGGAGATCTGGAAGTTCCGCCGCGTCGCCGACGGCGTTGAGCTACCGGATGAGCTGCGCCAGACCAAGTTCTGGAGCCTCTCCTGGGCGCCGGACGGCGCGGGTGTCTACTACAGCCGCTATCCGGCGCGCACCGACGACGCCGGTCGCGGCGATGATCAGGCGCAGCCTGTGGTGCACTTCCACAAGATGGGTACGCCGCAGTCCGCCGACCGCGCGATCTACCAGGTCACCGACCATCCGCGTCGCGTGCCCGGTGCGTCGGTGTCGGACGATGGGCGTTGGCTCTTCGTGTCGCTGTTCGACGGCTACCGTGCCAACGGTGTCGATGTGATCGACCTGCGCGACCCCGCCGCCGCAGCGCGCCGCCTGTTCGGCGCGTGGGACGCGCGCTACGACATCATCGGCAGTGAAGGCGACACGGCCTATGTGCAGACGACGAACGCCGCACCGCGCGGCCGCATCATCGCGGTCGATCTCAAGGACCCGACGCCCACGCGCTGGCGCGAGCTCGTCCCGCAGCAGGACATCGCGCTCGACGGCGCGAACTTCGTCGGCGGCAAGATCATCGCCACCTATGTGAAGGACGCGCGCGGCATCGCGCGGATCTTCGACCGCAATGGCGCACCGCTCGGCGAGGTGGCCTCACCCGTTCTCGGCACCGTTGGCGGCTTCGGCGGCAACGGCAAGGACACCGAGACTTTCTTCGCCTACACCGACTACCTCACCCCGGGCCGCGTGTTGCGTCTCGACATCGGCACGCAGGCGGTCAGCACCTGGCGCGAACCGAAGATCGCGGGTGATACCTCGCCCTATGTCACCAAGCAGGTGTTCTACACCAGCCAAGACGGCACCCGCGTGCCGATGTTCATCACCCACCGCAAGGATCTCGTGAAGACCGGTGACACGCCGACGATGCTCTACGGCTACGGCGGGTTCAATGTGTCGCTCACGCCGTCGTTCTCGCCCACCGTGTTCGCTTGGCTCGAGATGGGCGGCGTCTACGCCGTCGCCAACCTGCGCGGTGGCGGCGAGTACGGTGAGGCTTGGCACGAAGCGGGCACGAAGCTCAAAAAGCAGAACGTCTTCGACGACTTCATCGCCGCGGCTGAGTTCCTGGTGCGTGACGGTTGGACGAAGCCTGCGCGGCTCGCCATCTCCGGGCGCAGCAACGGCGGCCTGCTGGTCGGCGCCGTGATGCTGCAGCGACCCGATCTCTTCGCCGCAGCGCTGCCCGGCGTCGGCGTGCTCGACATGCTGCGCTACCACACCGCGAGCGCCAACGCGCGCCAGTGGTCCTCGGACTACGGACTCTCCGAGAACGTCGAGGAGTTCCGCGCGCTCTCCGCCTACTCGCCGGTGCACAACGTGAAGGCCGGCGTTTGTTATCCTGCGACACTCGTGACCACGGCGGATCGTGACGATCGCGTCGTGCCCTGGCACAGCTACAAGTTCGCTGCCGAACTGCAGCGCGCTCAAGGCTGCGCCACGCCCGTACTGCTGCGCGTCGAGACCCGCGCCGGCCACGGCGCCGGCAAACCGACCTGGATGCAGATCGAAGACTTCGCCGACCAGTGGGCGTTCGCGGCGCAGGCGATCGGGTTAGGGGCGGATTAGCCGCCTCACCCGCAGCAGATCATCTCGAAGGGGATGTCTTGCTGCGCTTGGCGCGGGCGCTCTTCGGGGCCTTGCCACAGCACGAAGCGCACGCTCGAGCGGTAGTGGCTGCCGCTGATCTCGGGGTAGATGCGAAGGTCCGCTGGCACGACCACGCGCAGCAGCTGCACGGGGTGCTCGCGCTCGAAGGTGATGTGGAACACGCCGTGCACGGCGGTCTCGCGCCGCGATCGGCCGCCTTGGCGCGTGAGCCACAGCAGTTCGGCGATCGAGTCGCAGAGCGGGCGCAGCATGGAGAGCCATTTGTTGAGCGTCGCCTCGCGCACTTCGGGTGCCTGGCTCAGCCAAAAATAGAAATCCGGCAGGTCGAACTCGCAGCTGCCGCCCGGAATGCTGCTGCGGTGGCGCACGGCGGCGAGGAACGCGGAGTCGCGCAGCGGCTGTAGATAGGCGGACCCGGCGCCGAGCAGTTCGTTGCGCAGGCGTTGTAGATTGGCGACCAGTCCCTGCAGGCGGTCGGTGTCGACCCCGGGTCGGCGCAGGTAATCATTGAACGCCATGGTCTGGCGCTCGAGTTCCTTGAGGACCTCGGCGCGGGTGTCGGTGCGGGTGATGATGGCGAGGATATCGAGGATGCTCGTCACCGCGGCGCGGCTGCCCCACTGGCTGCGTGAGTTGGCGTGGAACACGGCCTGCGTGTAGAGGAAGTCGATGCGCAGGAAGGCGCGCATCCGCTCGTTGAGCGGCTGCTCGAAGACGAGCTGTCCTCCCTCGTGCACAGGCGCTGGCACAGGGAGTGGCTCGCCGGTCGCGGCGGGTTCCTCGGTCATCACGCTATTCTGCGGCAGGGTTGCGGGCGTCGTAAACGGCGGCGCTGTCGAGATACCGTCGGTGCAGGTCGGTCACGGCATCCCTCAGGGCCTCTAGACCCTGGTCGTTGACGATCACGTCGTCGGCCGCAGCAAGCCGTTGGGCGCGGCTCGCCTGGGCGGCGAGGACCGCACGGGCCCCGGTCTCGTCCACCCGATCGCGGGCCATCACGCGTGCCACCTGGATCTCCTCGGGGCAGTCGATCACCAGCACCCGGTCGATGCCGGGTCGGCGGGCGCCGCCCTCGACCAGCAACGGGATGGCATGCACTTGGTACGGACCGCCGGCGGCGGCGGACTGGGCCGCCATTCGTTCCCGGATGAGGGGGTGGGTGAGGGCTTCGAGCTCGCGCCGGGCGGCGGGGTCGGCGAAAACCTGCGCGCGTAGCGCACGGCGGTCGAGTTGACCGTCCGCCTGTAGCACGCCCTCGCCGAAGCGGGCGCGGATCGCGGCGAGGCCGGGGGAGCCGGGCGCGACGACCTCGCGTGCGATCACATCACTGTCGATGACCGGCACGCCAAGTTCTGCGAACACGGCGGCCGCGGCGGACTTGCCGCTCGCGATGCCGCCGGTGAGGCCGATCCGAAGCATGGCGTGTCCCTGCCCTCAGCCGCCGGTCAGGAGCCGTTGGAACGCGGGCAGCAGCCCCTCGCCCCACAGCATCACGAGCCAGCC
>CAMAQZ010000008.1 GCA_945860725.1 Klebsiella pneumoniae
TAGCCGTGGCCGTGCCCTTGCTGCGTCTGACCGGGCTCGTGCTCGGCGGCTGGTTGCTCGCGAAGTCCGCGGCCATCGCCACGCGCCAGCTCGCGGCGGGTTCAACCGACACGGACTTCCTGCGCGGCAAGATTGCTACGGCGCACTTCTATGCCACGCACGCCTTGCCGGGCGCCGCGGGGCTGGCGCGGGTTGTCGTCGATGGGGCTGCGAGCGTGATAGACACCGATGCCGCCTTGGTCTGATCGGCGCGGCCTGCGGTCGGTCGTGCTCTGGTTGGTGCTCTGGGTCGTGCTCGCAGCCGTGGTGCCGGGCGCCTCTGCCGATGTGCTGCCGCTGCAGGCCATCGAGACCGAACAGCGCCTGCGCAAGAATCCGCAGGCTTTCGATCGGGCCGACCAGTTCTGCTCCGGGCGACGCGTCGGCGACGCCTGTCAGATGCCGGCTACGGCACTCGCCGGAGGTGGCGCGGGCATCTGTCGCAACGGCATCGACAGTTCGCGCACCCGCATCGACCTGCACTGTGAGCGCACCGCGAAGGTGAGCCTTGCGCGTGGTCTGCCGTCCGAGGGCTTCGTTCTGCCGGCGTATTTCTGCGAAACCCCCGAGGGTGCCGCCATCGCACGCAGTCGGGGTTTCAGCTGCACGCCAGCGGCGCAACCCCCCCACGACCGTTTCTGTCAGGGTCGCGGGATCGGTGCCGCCTGCACCGCCCTGCTCACGGTCGATGGCACGCCGGTGCGCGATGTAGGCGTTTGCGCGCGTATCACGGAATCCGCGCCGCGCTTCTATTTCCGCGGCTGGCACATCGCTCAACGCGAGGTCGTCAACTGCGTCTCCCCCGAACCCATCGAGCGTCGCTACAAGGAAGTCAGTGGGTGGCAGAAAGTCCGGCAGTGAGTGCGGCGTGCTGCCCTGTGCGTAGCCTCCGTCGGTCCGGTTCCGTGCTCCGCCTCTGATGGATCAAGGCAGCGCCTTGATGCTGACGCTCGCCGCTGAGCTGCCTGTCGTCATCGTTTTGTTGCGCAGGGCTTCGGTCGTCGTCGCGTGGCCGCGCTCGGTCACCGTCATCGTGCTGGCTTCGCTCGTCACACATCCTTTCGCATGGCGCGCGGCGCGCGCGTTGTCACCCGACGAACACACGTTCGGCATCGCGGTCATCGAGGCGGTGGTGGTCGCGGTCGAAGCGCTGTGGCTGCGTGCGCTGCTGCCGATCGGCTTGAAGACTTCGGTATTGACCTCTCTGATCGCCAACGCTGCGTCGTTCGGCGTCGGAGCGCTGCTGTGGTGGCTGCGCTGAGCGCGGGGGTCGCCGGATCAGCCCTTGCGCATCTCGGCGAAGGCCGCCAATGCCGCCACGCGTGACGCCTTGAGGTCGACGATGGCCGCGGGATAGCCGCCGAGCGGGCCCGCCGCCGCCTCCGGTACCCAGCGGCGCTGATAATCGCCGGCCGTATCGAACTTCGCGGCCTGACTCTCCGGGTTAAATACGCGGAAGTAAGGCGCGGCATCCGCACCGCAACCCGCCGCCCACTGCCAGCCGAGCGTGTTGCTCGCGAGGTCCGCATCCAGCAGCGTGTCCCAGAACCAGCGTGCGCCCTCCAGCCAGTGCAGCCGCAGGTTTTTGACGAGGAACGAGGCCACCACCATGCGCATGCGGTTGTGCATCCAACCGGTGTGCCAGAGCTCACGCATGCCTGCATCGACCATCGGTATGCCGGTGCGGCCGCGCTGCCAGGCGTCTCGGTGCGCGGCGTCCTCGCGCCATGGAAAGCGCGCGAAGTCGGCTCGCAGCGGTGCGTCGGGGGTGTGGGGGTAGTGGTAGAGCAGGTGATGCGCGAACTCGCGCCAGCCGATCTCCGCCATGAATTGGCTCGTGCGCCACTGCGGCGCCGCGTGCCAGACCTGCCGCGGCGAGATCTCGCCGAAGTGCAGGTGCGGCGAGAGGCGCGAGGTGCCGGTGATGCCCGGCAGATTGCGGCTCTCGCCGTAGTTCACCACGGGGCCGTCGAGGAAACGGCCGAGGTTCGCAGCCGCGCCCGCTTCGCCCGGTTGCCAAGCGTCGGCGAATCCACCGGCCCAGGCGATCGCGGGCTGCAAGCGAAGCGAGTCGAGCGGCACGCTGTCCGGCCACTCTGCTGGCGCGGGGACGCGACGCGGGGCAGGCGCGGGCGGTGGCAACTCGAGGGTGGCGGAGACTTTGCGCCAGAACGGGCTGAATACTTGGAAGGGCTTGCCGCTGAGGTTCTGTACATCCCAGGGCTCGGTGAGGAGCGCGGCGTTGAAGCTGCGCACTTCGACGCCCTCGCCGCGCAGCGTGTCTTTGATCGTGCGATCGCGGGCGATGACGGCGGGTTCGTAGCGACGGCTCCAATGGACAGCCGTGGCACCGGTCTCGCGGATCAACGATCGCAGTGCCTCGAGCGAGGATCCTCCCGGCGCGAGGGTCCGCAGGATCAATTGTGAGCCGCAGCGGACGAGCGCCGCCTGCAGCGCCGCCAACGATTGATGCAGCCACCAGCGTGACGCGGCGCCTGGCTCCCACGGGGCCTCTTCGTGTGGCGCCCAGATGAAGACCGGGATCACCGGTTGCCCGCGCGCGAGCGCAGCCTGCAGCGCAGGGTGGTCTTCGAGCCGCAGGTCGAGCCGCAGCCAGAGCAGTGTCGGTCCTGTCACAGCGCATGCTCCGCGATGAGTCGGGTGACTGCCGTGAGCGCCGCGGTGCGCGGACTGCTCTTGCGCCAGATCGCACCGATGCGCCGCACCGGCGCAGGTTTCGCGAACGGTCGCACCACGACGCCGCGCGCCGTGGCGTAGGCGCCGCGCGTCGCGAGCTCCGGCAGCAGGGTGACCCCTGCATCGACCGCCACCATCTGGCGCAGTGTCTCGATGCTGGTGGCGCGGAAGTTCTGGTTCTCCTGCACGGCGACCCGGTTGCAGACATCGAGCGCTTGGTCGCGCAGGCAGTGACCGTCCTCGAGCAGCAACAGCGTGACACCGCGCAGGTCCTCGATGCGCACCTCTTTACGCGCGGCGAGCGGATGCCGGGCAGGCGCTGCCACCACGAACGGTTCGTCGTAGAGCGGCTGTGCGACGAGGCCGTCGAGACCGACCGGCAAGGCCAGCACCCCCATATCGATGTCACCGGCATGCAGGCGTTCGAGCATGGGTGCGGTCTGGTACTCATAGAACATAAGCTCCAGACGCGGCAAGGCTTTGTGCAGGCGAGGGGCGATCCCGGGCAAGAGGTAGGGGCCGATGGTCGGCAGAAGGGCGATGCGCAGACGGCCGGCGAGCGGGTCTCGGTGGGTGCGAGCGATCTCCACCACCTCGTCGCTCGCTTCGACGATGCGCCGTGCGCGCGCCACGATCTCTGCGCCAGCCGGGGTCAGCAGCGCCTGCCGGGGTTGACGCTCGATGAGCACGACGCCGAGGTACTCCTCGAGCTTGCGCAACTGCGCCGACAGGGTCGGTTGGCTGACGAAGCAGCGCTCGGCGGCCTTGCCGAAGTGCCCGGTATCGGCGACGGCGACGAGATAGCGCAGGTCCTTGAGTTTGATGTCGGCCACGAAACCCCCTGCCTCGGCGATCCATACAGACTGTCTATCGAAATCATCGCATCAATCGATTGGAGAGTCGAGGCGAGAGGCCCGACACTGCGCTCCGCGTTCTTCCCAATGGATCCTCAGGAGCCCAGATCATGATCGGTATCGGACAGAAATTCCCTTCCTTCGCGCTCACCGGTGTCGTCAGCAACGACATCAAGACCGCCTTTAAGCCTTTCGACAACCGCACTGCTGCCGGCAAGTGGCAGATCGTGTTCTTCTGGCCGAAGGATTTCACCTTCGTCTGCCCGACCGAGATCGCCGCGTTCGGCAAGATCAACAAGGAGTTCGCCGCCCGTGACGCGCAGTTGTACGGCGTCAGCACCGACAGCGAGTTCGTGCACCTCGCGTGGCGCAGCAGCAAGGACGAGCTGAAGGATCTCTCGTTCCCGATGCTCTCGGACATCAAGCGTGAACTCACGACCTCGCTCGGCATCCTCGACGCCGAGGCTGGTGTCGCGCAGCGCGCCACCTACATCGTCGACCCCCAGGGCATCGTGCGCTTCGTGTACATCACCGACCTCAGCGTCGGCCGCTCACCGCAGGAAGTGCTGCGTGTGCTCGATGCGTTGCAGACCGACGAGCTCTGCCCCTGCAACTGGCAGAAGGGCGAAGACACCCTGAAGGTGGCCTGATCATGACCCTCGAGCAAATCCGCGATCATCTGCCGGACTATGCGCGGGACCTGAAGCTGAACCTCGGTTCGGTGTTGTCCCCGCAGGGTGCGCCGGGGCTCACGCCAGGGCAGCTCTGGGGTACGGCACTTGCTTGCGCCGTCGCCATCGGGCAGCCCGTCTTCGCCCGCGCCATCGAGACGGCGGCCCGCGCTGAACTCGACGAGGCGGGCGTGAACGGCGCCAAGGCGGCAGCGGCGATCATGGGCATGAACAATGTGTATTACCGCTTCTTGCACCTGGTCGGTGATCCGGAATACCAGACCCTGCCGGCGCGATTACGGATGAATATCATAGGTAACCCAGGCATCGACAAGCTCGACTTTGAACTCTACTCACTCGCGGTGTCGGCAGTGAACGGTTGTGGTCTCTGCATCGAGTCGCACGAAAAACTGCTGCGCAAGCACGAGGTCTCGCGCGAGGCGATCCAGAGCGCGGTGCGCATCGCAGCGGTGGTGGCTGCGGTCGCGGCGGTGCTCGCCCACGAAGGCGTACCGGGGGAGGTCGGGCTCGCTGCCTGATCGCCCGAGTACACGGCGCAGTTCAAAGGAAGACGGGCGGCTTGGTATCCTCTCCCTCTCTTGTTTCCCGATAAGGAGCATCCCGCTATGTCTTCCCGATCCGAGAAGCCTGCTTTCGTCGTGATCTGCCGCGATGGGGCGCAGGGCCCTGCGGTCCGCGCGGCCTATACCGTCGACCACCTGGCCTACATCGAGACGGTGATGGACGAACTGAACATCGCCGGGCCGCTCTACGACGAGGGGGGCACGCGGCCTGTCGGTAGCCTCTATTGCCTGCACACGTCCAGCCTGTTGCGTGCCCGCGAGATCATCGAGAACGATCCGTATCATCGCCACGGCGCGTTCGCCTCGGTCGAGTTCTTCCCGCACCTGCCTGCGGCCGGCAAATATATCGGCGGGAAGATCTGGTGAGTTGACGGTGCACCATCGCGGATGCGGGGCGAGCGCTTGCGGCACGCCTTCCACGCCTTGCCCAACCCGACGCTCTGATCGGCTGACGAAAAGTGCTGGGTCAGCCGTCGATCGGCGCTTGTGCGCCACCCAACATGCGATCGACGAGTCGTGTGGTGTGTTGCGTGGAACGCGTTCGGCGGGCCACCAGCGAATACACCGCCGGCACCACCAACAGCGTGAGCACCATCGAGACGATCGTGCCGTAGAACACCACCACGCCGATCGGCTCGCGCTGCTCAGCGCCCGCACCGCTTGCGAACAGGAAGGGGATCGCACCGAATGCGGTGCAGAGACTGGTCATCAGCACCGGACGCAACCGCACCACGGCCGCCTCGACCACGGCCTGCGAGAACTCGATGCCGCGGTCGCGTAGTTGATTGGCGAACTCGACGATCAGCACACCGTTCTTGGCGGCGATGCCAATCAGCATGATCACCGCGATCTGGCTGAAGATGTTGATGCTCATGCCGTGCAGCTGCAGCCCGAACACCGCGCCCAGCAGCGCGGTCGGCACGGTGACCATGATGATGGCTGGATGCAAGAAGCTCTCGAACTGTGCCGCGAGCACCAGGAACACGATGATCACGGCGAACAGGAGCGTGGTCCACATCTGGCCGCCGCTGCGTATGAAGTCCGCGACATCGCCGTCCCACATCAGCGTGGCAGAGGACGGCAGCTCTTTTGCTACAACCTCTTCGAACCACTGCACGGCCTCGCCCATCGAATAGCCTTCGGCCAAGCTTGCGCGGATCTCGACGGAGCGCTGGCGGTTGAAGCGGCTGAGTTGGGTGGCGCCGGCCGCCTCGGTCAGTCGTACGATCGATGACAGCGGCACGAGCGCCCCAGTGCGATCGGAGCGGACCTGCAAGTTGGTGAGGTCGGTGACGGTGGCGCGCTCGTCGGGACGCCCCTGCAGCAACACGTTGTATTCACGGCCACGGTCGATGAAAGTGGTGACGATGCGCGAGCCGAGCATGGTCTCGAGCGTCCGACCGACGGTCTGCAGCGACACGCCGAGATCGGCCGCACGGTCGCGGTCGATGGCGACGCGGATCTGCGGCTTGCGTGGCTTGAAGCTGGCGTCGACGCCGACGAGCCCCGGATTGCCCTCCGCGAGCTGCGTCATCTTGGCGGACCACTCCGCGAGCTGCTCGTAGTCCGGGCCGCCGATCACCGCCTGCACGGGCAGGTTCCAGCCACCGCGAAGTCCCCCTGGGGCAAGGACACTGGCGCGCACGCCGGGCAGCTTGGCGACCGAGCGCTGTAGCGAGGCGGCGATGTCCTGGGCTGAGCGGTCACGATCGCCCCAGTCTTCGAGGGTGAGGATGAGGCGCGCGGAGTTCACGGAGCCCGTGCTGCCATCGAAACCGCCGGGAACCCGCAAGGTCACACGGCGGATGCCACCCCGTTCGACCTCCTGCTCAGCGAGCGCTTCCAGGCGACGACCGTATTCCTCGGTGTACTCGAAGCTCGCACCTTCGGGGGCGGTCAGTACCACCATGACGCGGCCGCTGTCCGCGGCGGGTGCAAACTCGGCGGGCAGGCTGCGGAAGGTGACGGCGCCCAACAGCAGCAGCGCCAGCACGAAGCCGACGATGACGCCGGGGCGACGCATCAACTGCCGCAGCGTCCGTCCATACCATGCAGAGAGCGCCGTGAAGAAGCGTTCGATGGCACCGGCGATGCGGCTATGGCGGCCATCGCCCTCCGCTGGCAGTCGTGAGGCGAGCATCGGTGTCAGCGTCAGCGCCACCAGCGCCGAGAACAGCACCGCCGCAGCGAGCGTGAGCCCGAACTCGCGGAACAGGCGGCCGTTCTCGCCCGGCAGGAAGGAGATCGGCACGAACACCGCCACCAGCGTCAGGGTGGTGGCGACGACGGCGAAGCCGATCTCGCGGCTGCCGCGGATTGCCGCGACCATCGGCGGTTCGTGCATCTCGGCCCGGCGGTGGATGTTCTCGAGCACCACGATCGAGTCGTCGACCACGAGCCCGATGGCGAGCACCACACCGAGCAGGGTGAGCACGTTGATGGAATAACCGAGCCCATATAGCGCCATGAATGCGGCGATCACGGAGACCGGGATGGTCAGCGCGGGGATGAGCGTGACGCGGAAAGTTCCGAGGAAGCCGTAGATGACCAGCAGCACTGAGACGAACGCGAACGCGACAGCGATCAGCACCTCGCGCAGCGCCGCCTCGATGGACATGCCGTTGTCGATGGCGATGCGCAGCGAGGCGCCCTTCGGCAGGGTGGGCGTGACGCGGTCGATCTCGGCGCGCACGCCGCGCACCACATCGAGCACATTGGCCTTGGACTGCGCCTCGATGCCGATGCCGATGCCGGTACGGCCGTTGGTCCGCATCATCGTGCGATCGTTCTCAGCCGCTACGCTCACCTCGGCGACTTCGCCTAGGCGTACGAGGTGCCCTGCGGGGCCGCGGCCGATGACGAGGTTGCGGAAATCCCCCGCGTTGTCGAGGCCGACCTCGGTGCGCAGCGCAAACTCGCGGGTGCGGGACTCCAGGCGGCCGGCAGGCAATTCGACGTTCTCGCGCCGCAACGCACCTTCGATGTCGGTGACGGTGAGTGAGCGAGCCGCGAGCGCTTGGCGGTCGATCCAGACACGCATCGCCGCGCGCCGCGCGCCCGACAGGGTGGCCCGCGACACACCCGGCACAGTCGAGAGGCGATCGACAAGATAACGCTCGGCGTAGTCGGTGACCTCAAGCTGCGTCATCTCATCGGAATTGAAGCTGAGGGTCATCACCGACTCGCCGTAGGCATCGGATTTCGTGATCTGCGGCGGGTCTGCCTCGGGTGGCAATTGGGCGACCACGCGTCCGATGCGGTCGCGGATATCGTTGGCTGCGGCGTCGATATCACGCGAGGCGTCGAACTCCACCCGGATGCTGGAGCGCTCGTCTTCGCTGTCTGATTCGAGCTTGATGACGCCTTCGATACCGGCGACGCGATCCTCGATGACCTGCGTGATCTTGTTCTCGACAACATTGGCGGAGGCGCCGCGATAACTCGTGCTGATCGACACCACCGGCCGCATGATATCCGGGTATTCGCGCACCGAGAGCCGCTCGAGCGAGACCAAGCCGAAGATGACAAGCATCAGGCTCAGCACCGTCGCGAAGACGGGGCGCCGTATGCAGAACTCGGAGATGTGCATGGCGGATCCTGCGGAGTCAGGCGCGCGGCTTGGCGACGACTTCGCCGCCGTCGCGTACCCGCTGCGTGCCTTCGACGATGACCGCATCCTGCGTGGTGAGGCCCTCGAGCACTGCGACGCTGCCCGGTTCGCGACCGCCAGTACGCACCTCCAGGCGTTGCGCCTTGCCGTCGCGCACCACGAAGACGAAGGTGCGGCCTTGTTCCGGCACCAGCGCCTCTTCGGGGATCATCAGCGTCGGCACGGTCTTGGCGCGCAGTTGCACGGTCATGAAGAGGCCGGGCTTGATCGCGCCGTCGGCGTTGGGCAGCTCGGCGCGTACGGTGATCGAGCGCGTGACGGGATCGATGCGCGAGTCGAGTGTGGTGAGCGTGCCTTTGAAGCTGCGCTCGCCGAAGCCGTCGGCGCCCGCCTCGATGGGGAGTCCTCGCTCGACGCTGCCGAGGAGGGACTGCGGCACGGTGAACTCGAGTTTGATCACCGAAGAATCATCGAGGGTGGTGATCACCGTGCCCGGGCTCACCAGGCTGCCGAGGCTCACGCGGCGCAGACCGGTACGCCCCGCGAACGGTGCCCGGATCACGGTGTCGGCGAGGCGCGATCGAGCGGCGGTGACGCGGGCTTCGCCGGTCTTGACCGCCGTCTCCAATTGGTCGAGCTGGGCGCGCGACAACGCCTGGGTGACCGACAGGTCGCGCCCGCGGTTGAACTGGTTGCGGCTCTCCATGAGGCCGGCTTCGGCCTCCACCAACGCCGCGGCGGTTTGGGCACGGTCGAGCTCCACCAATACCGAACCGGCGGCGACGCGTTGGCCTTCCTGGAAGCGGATGGCGGTGACGGTGTTGCCGACCTTGGCCGTGATGTCTACCGATTCGCGGGCGAGTGCGGTACCGACCGCTTCGATGACGATGCCGAACGGGCGCAATTGACCGGTCGCAACCAGCACCTCGGCGGGCGGCGAGCCGCCGCGGCCCATCGGGCGATCGCCAGGACCGCCCGCTGCCGGGTCGCCCTTTGAGCAGCCAGCGACTGCGATGAGGGCGAGCAGGACGAGGGGGCTCGAGACGCGGGTGACGCGAGTCATGATAGGCAGGGTATCCACGGGGTGACCCCAATGCGGGCCCTCTATTCTACCCCAAAAGGCACCTCAAAAAGAGGCGCTTTAGACCACTCGGCCGCGCATCCCGCCGCGACGCCAGTCCTCGATGTTGGACGCCAATTCGTCGAGGCAGCGTTGACGGGACTCGCGGGCTGCCCACGCCATGTGGGGGGTCACGATCAGGTTCGCGAGGTCCGGCGCAAAGAGCGGGCTGCCGCCCACGGGAGGCTCCTCGGGTAATACATCGATGGCGGCGCCGCCGAGGCGTCGGGCGCGCAGCGCGGCGGCGAGCGCCGCGACATCGACGAGCGCGCCGCGCGCAGTGTTGATGAGGATCGCATCGGGCTTCATGCGCGCGAGTCGCGCCGCCGAAATGAGCGCGGTGGTCTGCGGCGTGAGCGGACAATGCAGCGAGACCACATCGGCGCGCGCCAGCAACTCATCGAGGTCGACGCGGCCCGGTTGCGCCACGCCGCCCGGTCGGTTCGCGACGATCACCTGCATGCCGAGCGCCGACTCGCAGGCGTGTGCGACGGCGCTGCCGAGCGCGCCCCAACCGACGATGCCCAAGATGCGACCGCGCAGTTCGCGGATGGGGTGGTGCAGCAGCCCGAAGCTCGTGGCGCGCGCCCAGGTGCCGTCCACAGCCTCGCGCGAGTACTCGGCGAGGTGGTGCGTGAGGTGCAGCAGCACGCCGAGCACATGTTGCACCACCGAGGGCGTGCAGTAATCGCGGATGTTGCAGACCGCCACACCACGCTCGCGCGCCGCTGCGAGGTCGATATTATTGGTGCCGGTGGCGGTGAGGCCGATGATCCGCAGCGACCCTGCACCCTCGATCAGCTCGCGGGGCAGGCGGACCTTATTGGTCAGCACCACCTCGCAGTTTGCGATGCGTGTCGCGATCTCTTCGGGCTGGGTATGCGCATGCAACACGAGCCCGGGCGCCGCCGAGCGCAGGGAGGAGGGATCGAGGTCGTCGCCGACAGTACCAAAATCGAGGAACACCGCGGACATGAGTCAGAACTGCAGCAGGAACACGCTGTCAGCGATGCAGGCAGGTTTTGCGCCGCCCTCGATCTCGATCGTGCAGCGTTCGGTCGCCTGCAATACGCCAGGCTTTAGCTCCGACACCGTGAGCAGCACGAACCGCGCGCGGATCCGGGCGCCGACCGGTACCGGCGCGGGGAAGCGCACTTTGTCGAGGCCGTAGTTGATGACCTGGCGGACACCTGGGACCTGTTTGGCGGGATCGACCAAGTCGCGCAGCATCACCAGCAAAGAAAGCGTCAGGTAGCCGTGCGCGATCGGGCCGCCGAACGGCGATTCGCGGCGCGCGCGCGCCGCGTCCACGTGGATCCATTGATGATCGCCGGTGGCCTCGGCGAAGGCGTCGACACGCTCTTGCATGATCGGCAGCCAGTCGCTGACCTGGACTTCCTGGCCGATGCGGGTCTGCAGGGCGGCGAGTGCTGCTACGGCGGCGGGATGAGTCATGCGGTAAAGGTTACCGCAGACCGCTGCCCGCGTGCGCGTCGGCGGGCAGCGGGGCGGAGGTGCCCGCTCGCCAGAACCGCGCGTTCAGCCGCTCCCCGAGTGCGGCATCGAGGTAGGGGATGTGCAGTGCATGACTGACGGTCATGCTTTGTACATCGACGGCCAAGCTGGTCGTCCCTTCGCGACGGTCGCGTGGCGATCGGCGCAGCACCGTCGATTGGGCGCGGTCGTCGAACACCAGCGACCAGTGTCTCGCCCAAGCGCCGCTGCGGAAGGCGATGACACCGCCGCTCGCCGCGCAGGCCGACCATCGCGCCCACTGCCAGGCGTACACCACGCTGAGACCGAGGGCGAGCGTGGCCGCGACCAGAGCGCCAGGCAGGGCGGCAGAGGGCAGCCCCGGGATGAGCCCCGCCGCCGCGACGACGAGCGCGAGCGTCGGCAGCAGCCACCACATCGTCCTTTGCCATCGTCGTACGGCCGCGCTGCGATGCAGTGGCTGCCAGGGCAACGCCTCGAGGTCGAGGCCGGGGACGAGTTCGTGCAGCAGCGATCGAGCCCTATCCGGCGTCGCGATCGGCGCGAGCGTGTCGAGCCGGCTGTTCGCGGTCCCCGAGGTCCCGGGCAGGGAGGCGCCTGCCAGATCCACTTTCACGACGCAGCGTCGGAACGCCCGGTGCAGCAATGATTGCTCGAGCACGATGCGCTGGAACCCCGATACCCGACCGCTGACATCCACGCGCGACAGCAGACCGCGGTTCATGCGCAGGCGGTCGCCGGCGCGGCGAAGCGTGAAGTCATGCAGTGTGAAGAGCGCGAACGCGATGGACAGCAGGCGGATGAGGACCGCGAACCCGAGCAGCAGCACTAGCAGCATGCCCAAGATCGCGCCGGCGTCGACGCCGGCCGCAGTGTCGGCGCTGTCTTTCATGAGCCGCTTCAAGTCGATCGGCAGCAGATCGAGCAGGTCCCTGTTCTGGCTGATGATGCCGAACGCCAGGGCGATCACCACAAAGCCGCGATTCGAGATGATGCCGTGCAGGATCAGCTCGTCGGTCGGTATGCGCAGCAGCTCCTGGGTCGTTGGTGCAGCGGGTGATGCGACGACGCCCGGTGAGGCGTGCGCCGGTGTCGCGCTGTCCGCTGCCGTGACAGTTCGCAGCATGGTAGCGATACGCGCCGCTTCCGCGACGCTGAGGACACGCATCACCGCCTCGGGCTTGCCCGCCGCGCCCGACTCAAGGACCAGCTCGGTGACGCCGAGCAGACGGTGCAGCGGTCCTTGGCGCTCGTTCACCGCTTGCACCCGGGCGAACGGCACATGGCGTGTCTCGCGGACGAACAAACCCTCGCGCACCAAGAGCTCGCGCTCCAACAGCTCGTAGCGGAAAGTGCGCGAGCGGAGGATGCCCCAAGCGACCAACATGATCGCCGCCACCGCGCCCACGACGAGGGGTCCGAAGGCATCTTTGCGCCCGACCACCATGAAGACCAACGCCGGCAGCGCGACCTCGCGTAACGCCCGTATCGCATGGAACACCCAGGACCACGGATGCAGGCGACCGGCGGGCAGCGTGTCGGTCATGGCTCGACGCGCAGGCGTTGCGCGCGGATCTCCGCGAGCAGCGTATCGCGCAGTGTGAGCGCGCGTTCCGGGTCCAGCCCCTCAAGCCTGACGCAATACTGATGGTAGCCCGCCGTGAACAACGCCAGTGTCGCGAGTCCATACGCCCGCTCGATCGGGCCGCGCACCACATCGAGGTGCTGCAGGCGTGACACGGGCAGCCAGATCTCTTTGTGCCACCAGGCGCCCTGATGCACCACCACACCCTCCTCGGGCAGGTGGGTCCACGAGAGCCGGGCGAACGCCGCCCGTGCATGCCATTCGATCCCTGCGGCGGCGATGACCGCACCGGCGAGCGCGACGAGCGCCGTCCGCCAGGCCGCTGCGCCCCATCGCAGGTCGAGCAAGTCGTGTCCCAGTATCGTCAATACCGGGAACATAAGGGCTACCCCGCTCGCGATCCAAGCGAGATCCCGGAGGCGCCAGACCTTGAGCAGCGCGGGTAGCGGTCGCTCGACCGTCACTTCATCCCCATGCGCTTGCGTACGAGCTCACCGGCTTCCTTGTAGGTCGCGGGCAACGCGCCCGCGAACGCGTTCGGTTGGAACACCGGGTCATAGGCCTGCAGCACCGACAACAGCAGCGCCTTCGGTAGTTCCTGCACACGGCGGGTCTTGCGGAAGTCCGCGATCGGGATACGCGCGGTGATGATGTCTTCGTGATGGTTGTCGGTCTTGGCGAGCGTCGTGCCGCGCGGATCGACGATCACCGTGCCGCCGTCCTCGGTGCCGGAGGCCTCTGGGAAACCGATGTTGTCGGGCGAGACTGCGTTGCCGACGCCGACCGTGTAGAGACGGTTGGCGCGCGCGGTGTTGATCGCGGATTCGGCATTGCTACCGCCGGTGACCGACAGTACGAGGATCTCGGCGCCCTTGAGTCCGAGGCAGGTGTAGAGCATCGGCTCGGCGCCCACCGCGGTCATACAGAGGTTGCCGATATCGGTGCGCGCGACGGGCAGCGTGCGGTCCCAGCCGTACATCTCGACATAGCGGTCGAGCACGTCGTAGACCGTCGTGCCGATCAGCGCCTGATCGCCGAACAGGCCGAGTACGTTGCGGGCCTTCCATTGCATGTCGACGATGCCGCCGTCCGGACCGACGAGCACGGACATGTTGATGACATGCTCCGGCCAATCTTTGAGCTTGGCATAGCAGCCGAAAGCGATGTAGCAGCCGTAGCGCTTGGCGCGCTCGCCGATAGTCGCGGCCTCGGGTCCCGGAAGTTCGAAGGCGATCTGGGTGAGCTCCTTGCGTGTCCAGGGCTGGAAACCCTGTATCGGGAACTCGTGCATGCAGATGAGATCGACCTTGGAGCCCCAGCGGCGCTCGCCGCCCCACTCCTCGGGCGAGTTCTGCGCGAGGTCGATGAGGTGCAGCGCGCGATCCATGTTGCGCTTGAGCGTGCGCGCCTTGTCGCGCGTGTCGATGGTGAGCAGCCGCGACTGGATCGCTGCGACGTTGACGAAGTCCTGCTTGAGCGGCACGGTCTCGTACTTGCCGCGCTGCGCCGCTTTCACTTCGCCGTCGCGGGGCGCCCGGGCGCCGGTGGTCGTGGACTGCGCTTCTGCTTGGTCGGCGAGGGTGGCCATGCTGGCCGCAGCGGCGCCGGTGAGCGCACCGGTGAGCAAGGATCGACGGTCGATCTGGCGGGTTTGCTTCGTCATAATGGTGCTACCTCTCGGTGGGGTTGTCGATGGACCTTGGTCCGACAACCTTGAGGATAAGATCAAACAACCCGCCTTGACTCCCGCAGGGTGGTCGTCGCGCCGGGTTTTACGGCCGCGCGCCTAGCCGCTATCCTGCCCCGATGCTGAAGCCCTTCGCGATTGCGCCGCTGGTCCACGAGGATGTCCGTGCCGTTATCGAGGCCGTGATCCCGCCGCGGCATGTACCCTGGCGCAAGCGGTTGTTCTGGGCCGTGGTGCTGCGGATATTGCGTAGTCCGCGCGGCCGGGCGTGGCTTGCCACCCGCTATCCGTCCTGATCCTGTTCCCCGGAGTTCCCCATGCGTTTGCTGCCCACACTGCTCGCGTTCGCCGTCGGCGTCGGCCTCGTCATCCAGGTCGGGATGAACATGGCGTTGAGCCGGGCGTTCGGCAGCCCGGTCGCTGCCTCGTTGGTGAATTTTGCCGTCGGGACGCTTGCCTTGGGCGCGTTCGTCTTGATGCGACACGACCTGCCTGGTCGTGAGCAGGTGGCAGGTGTGCCGCTCTGGGCGTGGTTCGGCGGATTTTTAGGCGCCGCTTATGTGACGGTGGCGACGCTCACGGGGCCAAGGCTTGGCGCGACACTGCTCTTGGCGCTGACCGTCGCGGGGCAGATGGTCGCATCGCTGGTGGTCGATCACAACGGCTGGCTCGGCTTCGCTCAACAGCCGGTGTCGGTGCTGCGATTGCTTGGCGTGGCGTTCCTGGTCCTCGGGATCGTCTTGATCGCGCGCTAATTGTCTCGCGCAGCGGCTGGATCAGCCCGCGACCTCAGCGCACTCTCCGCACAGCCCCTTGATCTCGAGCGAGGTGGGCTCGATCCGGAACCCCATCGCGCGCGACTTCTCGGCGAGCGCGCGATGCAAGGCAGGATCGTCGATCTCCGCGACGCGGTGGCAGGCCCGGCAGACCAGGAATTGCGCGACATGGGCATGTCCCGGCTCATCACAACCCATGAACGCGTTGAGTGAATCGATGCGGTGCACGAGGCCCGCGCCGACTAGGAACTCGAGCGCACGATAGACGGTAGGCGGTGCGGCTTTCTCGCGCTCCTTGGCGAGCTCGGCGAGGATCTGATAAGCGCCGATCGGACCATGTGAGCGCCAGACGATCTCGAGCACCCGGCGTCGTACGGGTGTCAGGTTGAGGCCTTGTCGTCCGCACAGGGCGACCGCCGAGGAGACCGCCTGCTCGACGCAGGCGGCATGATCGTGCACGGCAGGATTTTCTGTGCCAGTACGGCTCATTCCGTACGGTATCATGTGTCCATCATGCCTGCCACGGAACGCATACCTGTCACGGTGCTGACAGGATTCCTCGGGTCCGGAAAGACGACCCTCCTCAACCGTATCCTCACGGAGCAGCACGGCAAGCGCATCGCCGTCATCGAGAACGAGTTTGGCGAGGTCGGTGTCGATCACCAACTCGTAATCGGCGCTGAAGAGGAAATCTTCGAGACCAACAACGGCTGCATCTGCTGCACGGTGCGCGGCGACCTATTGCGCATCCTCGGTCAGCTGCTCAAGCGCCGGGACCGGTTCGATCACATCATCGTCGAGACCACCGGCATGGCCGATCCCGGACCGGTCGCGCAGACCTTCTTCCTCGATGATGATTTCAAGCGCCAGTTCGTGCTCGACGCCATCGTCACGGTGGTCGATGCACGCCATATCGAGCAGCATCTCGAACAGATGGACGAACCAGCCGAGCAGCTCGCGTTCGCCGATGTGGTGCTGCTCAACAAGACCGATCTCGTCAGTGAAGCGGCGCTCGGGCGCATCGAGCGGCGCGTGCGGGGCATGAATGGCACGGCGCGGCTGTACCGCACCCGCAATGCCGATGTGCCGATCGAGGCCGTGCTCGGCATCGGCGCCTTCGATCTCGAGCGTGCGCTTGCCGTCGACGCGGCGTTCCTCGAACCCGAATATCCGTTCGAGTGGGCGGGGCTTTATGCCTTGCCGGCCGGCCGCCATGAACTGCGGGTCGGTGGCGAAGCGCCGCATGCCCACGATCACGGCCACCACGACCATCACGATCACGGTCATCACGATCACGGCCACCACGACCACGGCCACCACGACCACGACCATCACGGCCATGGCCATGGCGATGGTCTGGCGCTCGTGGTGTTGGCTGCCGCTGGTATTGATGATGCAGCGTTGGCGGCTTGCATCGAACCTGCGGTGCGTGCCTTCGCCGAAGCGCCCGTCGTGGTCGCGTGCGGCGGCGCACTGCGTCCCGCCGCCGCGCCGTACCGCATCGACATCTCGCATGCGGGCGGCGGCGCGGTGCTCGAATCGGCGCAACCCAGTATGGTGGCCGTGTTCTGCGAGCACGGCCCCGCCGAGGCGGGTCTCGCTTTCGCTGGCCATGCGCCGTCGGTACAGCGTGCCTTTGCGTCCCATCATCACGACGACGAGATCCACTCGATCGGTCTCAGCGACCCGCGCGCCGTCGACCCCGGCAAGTTCAACGACTGGATCTCTTATCTCCTCAAGAGCCGCGGCGAAGACATCTTCCGCATGAAGGGTGTCATCGCGCTCGCGGGCGAGGACCGTCGGTATGTGTTCCACGGCGTCCATATGATGTTCGACGGTCAGCTCGAGCGGCCATGGCCGCTCGGCGCACCCCGCATCAATACTTTGGTCTTCATCGGCCGCAACCTCGACCGGCAGGAGATCGAGGCCGGTTTCGAGTCCTCTGTCGCGTGAGCCTGCGCGGGGCGTTCCGCCGATGAAGCGACCCTCAGCGATGCTCGAGACCCGCGGCGCGGTGGTGCTCGATGATTTCGTGGCCGATCTCTCATGGGCTCCCGACAGCGGACGGTTGGCGGTAGCAGGCGGCGAGGGCAAAGTATTCCTCATCACACGGCCCGGCGGATCATCAACCGGCACAGCCAGTCGCGCACTACAGGCCCGCGAGGTCGGCGAACACCCGCTCGGCGCGCTGTCGGTCGCATGGCAGCCGCGTGGCGAGAACTTCGTCTCCTGCGGCCAGGACGGAGCGCTCAGGCTGCACGAAGGTGTGGCGGGTCAGCAGCTCGCCCTGCAGCGGCCGCGTGCACTCGGCCTCACATCGATCGCATGGGCGCCCGACGGACGCACTCTCGCCACGGCGTCGGGACGCCAGCTCAATCTTTGGACATCGACGCTGGAGCTCGCACACGCGTTGCCGCCGTTGGAGGCGGGCATCGCGGCGATTGGCTGGGACCGGCCAGGGCGTGATCTTGCGGCTGCCGTCAATGGCGGTGTCATCGTGCACCGCATCGAGCCGCGTTTCGAGCTTCGCAAGTACGCTTGGGAGGCGCCGTGTGTGGCATTGGCCTACAGCGACAACGGCAAGGTGCTCGTCTGTGGTACGCAGGACGGATCGGTACATTTCTGGTACCTCAACACCAGCCGCGACTCACAGATGCGCGGCTATCCCGGCAAGGTCGATTGCATCGCTTTCAGCGGCGACTCACGCTGGCTCGCCACTGCGGCGGGCGATCAACTGGTGTTGTGGGATTTCGGCGGTCGAGGCCCCGAGGGTTCGCGACCGCTCCAGCTTGCCGGTCATACCGATCGCATCGACGCGCTCGCATTCCAACCGAACGGCAATCTGCTCGCCAGCATCGGTCGCGACTGGCGCCTGTCGTTATGGCTACCGGGCAAGACGCCGGGGGCGCTCGATGCGCATCTCACCGAGGCCGAACCCTCGTGCCTGCGTTGGTCGCCGGATGGCCGGTTCCTCGCTGTCGGCGAGCGCCGCGGTCGTGTCTCGATCTACGAGGTCTTGCGGCTCGCCTGATCGGGTGTATCGTGGGTCGGCATCCCTCAACGCTGCGCCCGAGGTCCTCATGTCCGTCCGCCGCTCAAGCCGCCCCGCACTTGCCGTGGCGGCTTCGCTCACGCTCTTCGCCGCCGTCTCGTCCCCGCAGGCACTCCTGGCGGATGAAGCGCTGAATGCCAAGGTGGACGCGGTACTCGCAGCGGGCCAACCGCAGATGATCGGTTGGCGGCGCGATCTCCACCAGAACCCCGAACTCTCCAACCGTGAGTTCCGCACCTCGAAGATCGTGGCCGATCACCTGCAGCGCCTCGGCCTCGAGGTGCAGACCGGCGTCGCCAAGACCGGTGTGGTGGGTGTGCTCAAGGGTGGCAAGCCCGGTCCGACCATCGCGCTGCGCGCCGACATGGACGCGCTGCCCGTCACCGAGCAGGGCGATCTGCCGTTCCGCTCGCGCGTCACCACCACCTACCGCAACGAGACCATCGGTGTGATGCACGCCTGCGGCCATGACACGCACACGGCCATGCTCATGGGCATCGCCGAGTCGTTCGCAGCGGTGCGTGCCGAGCTGCCGGGGACGGTGGTGTTCCTGTTCCAGCCTGCCGAAGAGGGTGCCCCGGCGGGCGAGGAGGGGGGTGCCTCGCTGATGATCAAGGAAGGCGTGCTCGAGCGGCACAAGCCCGAGGCGGTGTTCGGGCTGCATGTTTTCGCCAACATGCCCACCGGCATGATCGGCTATCGCGGCGGCCCGCTGATGGCCGGCTCGGACTCCTACCGCATCGTCGTCAAGGGTCGTCAGACCCACGGCGCGCGCCCCTGGGGCGGCATCGACCCCATCGTCGTCTCATCACAGATCGTCAACGCGCTGCAGACCGTGGTCAGCCGCCAGACCGACATCACGGCGAACCCGGCGGTCGTCACGGTCGGTGCGATCAAGGGCGGTATCCGCCACAACATCGTCCCCGACGAGGTCGAGATGGTCGGCACCATCCGCACCTTCGATCCGCAGCAGCGCGCGACGATCCTGCAGAACATCGAGCGCTTGGTGACGCACACCGCCGAGGCGAGCGGAGCGACCGCGACCTTTACGCTCGATTCGGGCCACAACCCGGTGGTGCGCAACGATCCGTCGCTTACAGAGCGTGTGCTGCCTTCGCTGCGCAGCGTCGCCGGAGCGGCCAATGTACGACCGGTGCCGCTGATGACCGGCGCGGAGGATTTCGCGTTCTTCGCAGAGAAAGTGCCGAGTTTCTTCTTCTTCGTCGGCATCACGCCGCGCGAGCAGAACCTGCTGTCGGCGGCCTCCAACCACTCGCCGCTCTTCTTCGTGGACGAGTCGGCGCTACCGATGGGGCAGCGTGCGTTCGCGCGCGTCGCGCTCGATTATCTGAGCAGCGCGAACGCTGCGCCACCCGGCCCGTAACGGCTCAGCCCTTCGGTACCGCGACGGCGACGGGCGTTGCGGCGGCGTTGCGGGCGATCTCCGCAGCGCGCTTCACCGCTGCGCGGATGCGCGGGTAGGTGCCGCAGCGGCAGAGGTTCCCGTCCATCGCGGCATCGATATCCGCATCGGTGGGTGCGGGGTTCCGTGCGACCAAGGCCGCGGCGGACATGATCTGGCCGGATTGGCAGTAACCGCACTGTGCCACGTCGAGTTCGAGCCACGCTTGCTGCACGGCGTGCAGATCGGTCGCACCGATCCCTTCGATGGTGGTGATGCGCATGCCTTCGACCGCCGCGATCGGCGTGACGCAGGAGCGCACCGGCTGACCATCGACGTGGACCGTGCAGGCCCCGCACTGGGCGATGCCACAGCCGTATTTGGTACCGGTCATGCCGAGCACGTCCCGCAGCGCCCAAAGCAGGGGCATCGTGGGCTCGGCATCGACTTCGCGCCGTTGGCCGTTCACATCGAGTGTGGTCAAAGTCGTTCTCCTGTCGCGATTGGGGGAGAATATACCCGACCCGGTGCATGATGACCCATGACGGGAGTCCCTGAAGCGGGAGGAAACCATGGAGATCGAGTTTTTCGGCATGGCGGGTGAGGTGATCGGCTCCTGCCACATCCTGCGGGTGGCAGGTCGGCAGGTCTCGCTCGACTGCGGCATGCTGCAGGGCGCAGCGACATGATCGCTTCCCCGGTGCAGCGCCTGCTGTCGCGCTTCGCGAAGGTCGAACCGGGCGAGAACGCCGTGGTGGTCGCGGCGTTCCTGCTGTTCTTCTTCGTGCTCGGCAGCTATTTCGCGGTGCGTCCGGTGCGCGAGACGGTCGCCACGGTGCTCGGCGCGGATCGGGTCGCCGATCTTTGGGCGTACACCGCGCTGTTCGCGATCCTCGCCGTACCGCTCTATGGTTGGCTGGTCGCTAGGGTCCGCCGCAGCCTGCTGTTGCCCGGCATCTACGGGATGATGGCGCTGACGCTGGTGGCGATCGGCGCTGCCTTCCAGGCTGATCCGGACGACCTGCGGGTCGGCATGTTCTTCTATGTCTGGATCAGCGTGCTGAACCTGCTCTTGGTGTCGATCTTCTGGAGCTTCCTGCTCGAGTTCTTCGACGGCGGTCAAGCGCGCCGCTTGTTCGGTGTGATCGCCGCAGGCGGCACACTGGGTGCGCTCGTCGGCCCGGCGCTTGCCGGGTTGCTCGTCACCCGCATCGGCAACGCGGGCATCCTGTACCTTGCGGCCTGCGGCTTCCTCGCCGCGCTCGTCTGTCAACGCGTCCTCGTCAAGCTGTGGTACGCCAAAACTGCCGGGGCCTCGACCTCGTCTTCTGAAGACCGCGTGCCGCGCGGCAACGATGAGGGGCTCGGCGGCAATCCGTTCGCAGGCATCCTAATTGTGCTGCAGTCCCGTTATCTGCTCGGCATCGCTTCGTTCGTGGTGCTGCTGTCGCTGGTCAACACCGTGCTCTACTTCGAACAGCTGCGCATCGTCTCGGAGACCTTCGTTGATCGCGAGCAGCGCACCCAGGTGTTCGCGCTGCTCGATGTGATCGTGCAGTCCTTGACCATCTTCGCCCAACTATTCTTCACGGGGCGCATCGCGACCCGGCTTGGTGTCGGCGCGCTGTTGACCATCGTCCCGGCGGTACTCGCGGTCGGGTTCCTCATGCTCTTGGCGTTCAACGTGTTCGGCATGATCGCCGTGCTCCTGGTGATGCGCCGTTGGGGCGAGTACGCCTTCATCCGCCCGGGTCGCGAGATGCTCTGGAGCAGCTTAGACACCGAATCCAAGTACAAGGCCAAAAGCTTCATCGACCTGCCGGTCTACCGCGCAGCCGACTCTATCGGTGCGCAAGCGAAGATCGCGCTCGATGCGTCAGGCTCATCACCGGCGTCGGTGGCGCTGGTCGGCGCTGGGCTCGCAGTGCTGTGGGTGCTCAATGGCGCGTGGCTTGGACGCCAGTACCGACGACAGGAGTCCTCACCGTGAGACACCCTGTTGTTTCTTGGGGGCATCGCTTGCGGGTCTGGCTCATGGTCCTGATGTCCGGAGCGATGGTCTGTGTCGCATCGCCCGTGGCGCACGCGGATGAGCTGACCGGGGCGCAGCGCCGTGCGGCGCTCGAATTCCTGCAGGCGATGGCGTCCGGCGATGCCCAGGCGGTCGCTTATGCGCTGCACCCGTCCGAGGCGGACCGGTTACGCATCACGCTGCAGCAGAGGCTGCGCGCCGAGGCGGAGCGAGGGGAGAGCACGCTGCGCAGCCGATTGTTCGGCGCTTTGATGCCACTCGCCGACGTCGAGCGCATGACGAGCGTCGATCTGTTCCGTGCGTTGGGCCCCAAGCTGGATCTGCGCGCCCGCTCCTATGCCGAACTGCAAGGTCTCGGCGCGGTGCGCGACGGTGATCGGGTGCTCGCAGTGGTGAAGGGCAAGCCGCCGCGTGAGCGCGGTGCGACCGAGGTCGTCGAGGTCGTCCCGTTGCTGCCCTATGGCCGCGAGTGGAAGGCCGCGCTCCCCTCCGAGATCGATGCCCGTATCGAGGACCTTCTGGCCGGGCGTGGGTCACGGCGTCCGGGTGGCGCCGCCGCCGGTGTTGCAGCGACTGTTGCGGTCGCGGGGGGTGAGGCCCCTGCGGGCGATACCGCTCGCAGTACGCCGGACATCTTCGCGATGCTGGCGGCCGCCGAGCAGGCCTTGGTCGATGGCCGCTGCGATATCTACCACCGCGAGCACCTCAGTCCGTCCTTGCGTCGTGGCCTCGGCCCGCGTGCGCTCGACACCCTCATCGCTTCCTGTAGCCGCAGCGTCGCGAACCGCGAGCTGCTGATCGCCGCATTACGCCTCGTACAGCGTACGCCGCCTGTCTATGAGGTGGGTGGAGAGCGAGCGGTCTACGACCTCAGCGGCCAGGGCTTGCCGTATGATCGATATGTGCTCGAGCGGATCGAGCGGCGTTGGTACATCGCCGAGTGACGGTAACGCCGGCCGGAAGACGGTCGCCACTGGGAACGATGGGCCCCGTGGCCGGTCCTATTGAACACCCCATCCATGACAGGAGTCCGATATGGCCAAAGAAATCCGCCTCTCGGTCCGCGGTGGTCCGCGCCGACCGCTCGCCGCGCTGCTGATGATCGCCCTTACCGCCACGCTCACTGCCTGCGGCGTCTCGCCCGAGAAGGTCACCGTGCCCGTGGTCGAGAAGGTCGACCTGCAGCGCTTCATGGGGCCGTGGTATGTCATCGGCGTCATCCCGACCTTCATCGAGAAGGACATCTACAACGCGATCGAGACCTACGCACTCGCGCCGGACGGCACCATCAAGACCACCTTCACCTTCAACCAAGGCGCCTTCGACGGCGAGGCGAAGGTCATGAACCCGAAGGGTTTTGTGATCCCCGGCACCCATAACGCCATCTGGGGCATGCAGTTCATCTGGCCCATCAAGGCCGAGTATGTGATCTCGCATGTGGATGCCGGCTACACCGAGACCATCATCGCGCGCAGCGCGCGTGACTATGTCTGGATCATGGCCCGCACGCCCACGATCGACGATCAGCGTTACACCGCGCTCGTCAAGAAGGTCGCGGACATGGGTTACGACCTCTCGAAACTGGTGAAGGTGCCGCAGACGCCCGCTGCTGCGGTCGCCGCGGTCGTCGTGCCGCAGATGAGCGCCGAAGCGCTGTCCGCGCGGCTCGCCCCGGGCGCTGCCAGACCTGCGCCGCTGGTGCTCGATGTGCGCCGCGCCGAAGAGTTCACGGCCGGCCGCGTGCCGGGCGCGCGCAACCTGTCCCACGAGCAGGTCGTCGCCGATCCGGCGCTGCTCGGCGTGCCGAAGGATGCCGAGATCGTCGTCTATTGCCAGAGCGGTCGCCGCGCCAACATGGCGCTCGAGGCGCTGCAGAAATCGGGCTACACCCGCCTCGTGCACCTCGAAGGCGACTTCCGGGGCTGGCAGTCGCAGGGTCGACCGGTTGAGAAGACGGCGCTTTGAGCCGCCTGCCCACCGCGCTCATCGCGTTCCTCGTCGCGTTCCCGGGTGCGGCGACCGCGCAGGATCTTTGGCTCAGCAACGCACGCCTCATCGACGGTCGTCCTGGGACGGCCGTACGGTCGGTCAACCTGCGCGTCAGCGACGGCCGCATCACAGAGATCACCCCCGCAGCCGACCGCCCGGGTGCCATCGACCTGCACGGAGCATTTCTCCTGCCGGGGTTCATCGACCTGCACACGCACATCGAGGACCCGGCCGCTGCACGCCGCGCGCTCTCTTCCGGCGTGACGACCACGCGTGTGCTCGGCGACAACTACCTCAAAGGGATGGCCACGCGCGACCTCGTCCGCAACGGCCGTGTTGCCGGCCCGCAGATGCTGGTATCGGGCGGTCATGTGCGCCCGCAGCTCGGCGAGTCCTTCATCCTGAGCTACCCGCAGTTTGGGCAGTACCTGGAGGCGCCGCTGAAGGGGCCTCATCAGGTCGCTGAAGTGGTGCGCGCCGTCATCGACCGGGGTGCTGATGTCATCAAGGTCGGCGCCAGCGAGCGCGCCGGGCTCGCCCGCACGGATCCGCGCCGACAGGAGCTCTCGTACGATGAACTGCGCGCTGCGGTGGCCGAGGCGGCCAAGAACGGCTTGCACGTCGCAGCGCATGCCCACGACCGGCAGGGCGCCAACGCCGCGGTGCGCGCCGGCGTGCGCAGCATCGAGCACGGCACCTATGTCGATGACGAGACGCTGGCGCTGATGCGCAAGCAGGGCACCTTCTTCGTGCCCACGCTCGCGATCATGAGCCCGCTCGGTGACCCGCGCGGCGACGCAGCGGACGACATCGCGCTGCAGCTGCGCACGCTGCACATGATGCGGCCGCTGCGCGAAGCGGTGCGCAAGGCGCGTGTGCTCGGCGTCACCGTAGCCGTCGGCACCGACAGTTCCTACGGCGACCGCGACGACTACGGCCGCGTGCGGGTCGGCCACGAGATCCTGGAGCTCATCGGCTGCGGTTACACGCCCATCGAGGCGATCACCGCCGCCACCTACGATGCAGCCCGTGCGCTCGGCATCGAAGGTCGCACCGGGTCGGTGGCGGTCGGGCTGGAGGCCGATCTGCTGGTCGTCGACCGCGACCCCCGCACCGACCCCACGACCCTGTTCGAGCCCTTGCTGGTGGTCAGCGACGGCAAGATCGCGCTGGATCGCGTCGCGCTGCGCTGACGGTCGCGCTGCGCTGACGGCGGAGCAGCCCCCTTGGCACCCGCTGGGACTCGCCGAGGGATGCCCCGGTGGGTATAGTCGGACCGTTGTCCAGGGCCCGCCTGAGGGAGGGGGTCAGGACGGACTTTGACAAGGACGCCATGGATCGCGACGACATCCTGACTTCGGCGCAGCTTGAGGCCTGGTACAAGGCCGCTGCCAGATCGGCGCCAGGGGGTGATGCCGCCCGCTTGGCCTGGACCACGCCCGAAGGGCTCGTGGTCAAACCGCTCTATACGGCCGCAGACCTTGCGGGCTTGCCCTATACGGACACGCTGCCCGGCTTCGCGCCCTTCCTCCGCGGCCCGCAGGCGACCATGTACGCGGTCCGCCCCTGGACGATCCGCCAGTACGCTGGGTTCTCGACCGCCGAGGCCTCCAACGCCTTCTACCGCAAGGCGCTCGCTGCGGGTGGGCAGGGCGTGAGCGTCGCCTTCGACCTCGCCACCCACCGCGGTTACGACAGCGACCACCCGCGCGTGACGGGCGATGTCGGCAAAGCGGGAGTCGCCATCGATTCCGTCGAGGATATGAAGATCTTGTTCGAGGGCATCCCGCTCGACAAGGTCTCGGTGTCGATGACCATGAACGGCGCGGTGCTGCCGGTGCTCGCGGCCTTCGTGGTGGCGGGCGAGGAGCAGGGCGTCGCGCCGGCGCAGCTCTCGGGCACCATCCAGAACGACATCCTCAAAGAATTCATGGTGCGCAACACCTATATCTATCCGCCCGGTCCCTCGATGCGGATCGTCGGTGACATCATCGAGCACACGGCGCGGAAGATGCCCAAGTTCAACTCGATCTCGATCTCCGGCTATCACATGCAGGAAGCGGGCGCGAACCAGGCGCTCGAGCTTGCCTTCACGCTGGCAGATGGCAAAGAATATGTGAAGACCGCGCTCGCCAAGGGCCTCGACATCGATGAGTTCGCCGGCCGTCTGAGCTTCTTCTGGGCGATCGGCATGAACTTCTACCTCGAGATCGCCAAGATGCGTGCGGCGCGGCTGCTGTGGTGGCGTATCATGTCTGGCTTCGGCGCACAGAACCCGAAGAGCCTGATGCTGCGCACGCACTGCCAGACCTCGGGTTGGAGCCTCACCGAGCAGGACCCCTATAACAACATCGTGCGCACCACCATCGAGGCGATGGCGGCGGTGTTCGGCGGCACGCAGAGCCTGCACACCAACTCCTTCGACGAGGCGATCGCGCTGCCGACCGAGTTCAGCTCGCGCATCGCCCGAAACACCCAGCTCATCCTGCAGGAAGAGACCCACATCACGAGCGTGGTCGACCCCTGGGCCGGCAGCTACCTGATGGAGAAGCTGACCCAGGACATGGCGGACGCCGCCTGGAAGATCATCGAGGAGGTCGATGGCATGGGTGGTATGACCCGCGCTGTCGAGAGCGGCTGGGCGAAGCTGCGCATCGAGGCGAGCGCCGCCGAGAAGCAGGCGCGCATCGACTCCGGACGCGATGTCATCATCGGAGTCAATAAATTCCGCCCCGACGATGAGACGCCGATCGAGTTCCGTGACATCGACGATGTCGCGGTGCGTGACGCACAGGTCGCGCGGCTCAAACAGTTGCGTGCGGCGCGGCACGGCGAGAAGGTGCAGGCGGCGTTGGAGGCGCTCACGGCCGCTGCGCAGTCAGGCGAGGGCAACCTGCTGACACTGGCTATCGACGCGATGCGCGCCCGGGCGACGGTCGGTGAGGTGAGCGACGCGCTCGAGAAAGTCTGGGGGCGACATCGTGCCCGATCACAGGAGGTCAGCGGCGTGTACGCAGGAGCCTACGAGGATGCCGGCGATTGGCAGCGCCTCAAGACCGACATCGACGCGTTCGCTGAGGAGCAGGGACGCCGTCCGCGCGTGCTGATCGCGAAGCTCGGCCAGGATGGCCACGACCGCGGTGCCAAGGTGGTCGCGAGCGCCTTCGCCGACCTCGGTTTCGATGTCGATGTCGGGCCGTTGTTCCAGACCCCCGAGGAGTGCGCGCGTCAGGCGATCGAGAACGATGTGCACGCGGTCGGCGTCAGCACGCTCGCTGCGGGCCACAAGACGCTGGTCCCCGCCATCATCGAGGCGCTGCGCGCGCAGGGCGGCGGCGATATCGTGGTGTTCGTCGGCGGGGTTGTCCCGCAGCAGGACTATGCGTTCCTGCGATCGCTGGGCGTCAGGGGCATCTACGGCCCGGGAACGCCGATCCCCGAGAGCGCGCGCGATGTGCTGATGCAGATCAAGGCGGCGCGTGCCCCCTGACATCCTCGATGCTGCCCCGGCTGCCGATGCTGCGCTCGTGGCCGGGGTGCGTGCGGGCGACCGACGCGCGATCGCCAAGGCGATCACGCTGCTCGAGTCCACCCGTCCCGACCATCGACGACGCGCCGACGCCATGCTCGATGCGCTGTTGCCCAGCACCGCGCGCGCGCTGCGCATCGGTATCTCTGGCGTGCCGGGGGTCGGCAAGTCGACCTTCATCGAGACGCTCGGCATGTTCCTCGTGGAGCGTGGCCACCGCATCGCGGTACTTGCGGTCGATCCGTCTTCGGGACTCACCGGCGGCTCGATCCTCGGTGACAAGACGCGCATGGATCGGCTCTCGACTGACCCGCGCGCGTACATCCGCCCGACTCCATCCTCGGGAGCGTTGGGCGGCGTCGCTGAGCGCACGCGTGAGGCGATGCTGATCTGTGAGGCAGCGGGCTACGATGTTGTGCTCGTTGAGACGGTCGGCGTCGGCCAGTCCGAGACGACCGTCGCCGGCATGACCGATCTGTTCCTACTGCTGCAGTTGCCGAATGCAGGCGACGACCTGCAGGCCATGAAAAAAGGCATCATGGAGCTCGCGGACCTCGTGGTGATCAACAAAGTCGACTTGGATTCGGACGCCGCGCTGCGTGCCGAAGCGCAGGTCGCGAGCGCGCTGCGGATGCTGCGCCACCCGGGCGGGACCCGCTGGCAGACACGTGTACTGCGGGTGAGTGCGCTGTCGGGTGAGGGTATCGCTGCGTTGTGGGATACGGTCGAGGAGTTCCAACGCTGTCGCGAGGCCGACGGCGGATTTGCGGATCGTCGTCGCCGTCAGTCGCTGAACTGGCTGTGGGACGAGGTGCACGCGCGTCTGCTCGCGGACTTCCGTGGCCATCCCGCTGTCCGCGCCGCCTTGCCTGCCACGCTCGCCGAAGTCGAAGGGTCGCGCCTTGCACCCTCGTCCGGCGCACGCCGCCTACTCGATCTTTTTGAACAATCTTCGTGGCCGCCCTGAGGCCACTCTGTCCGAGGACCGCGTCATGCACGACATCATCCAACAACTGGATAAGAAACGCGCCCAAGCACGCCAAGGTGGCGGCGCCAAACGCATCGCTGCGCAGCATGCCAAGGGCAAACTGACAGCCCGTGAACGTCTCGAACTGCTGCTCGATGAAGGGTCTTTCGAGGAATGGGACATGTTCGTCGAGCATCGCTGCAGCGATTTCGGCATGCAGGACCAGAAGATCCCAGGCGACGGCGTGGTCACCGGCTGTGGGTTCATCAACGGTCGCTTGGTGTTCGTGTACAGCCAGGACTTCACCGTGTTCGGCGGCTCCTTGAGCGAGGCGCACGCACAGAAGATCTGCAAGGTGATGGATACCGCGATGAAGGTCGGTGCGCCCGTCATCGGCATCAACGACTCGGGCGGAGCACGCATCCAGGAGGGTGTGGCCTCCCTCGGCGGCTACGCCGAAGTGTTCCAGCGCAATGTCACGGCTTCGGGCGTGGTGCCGCAGGTCAGCATCATCATGGGCCCCTCGGCGGGCGGCGCGGTCTATAGCCCGGCGCTCACCGACTTCATCTTCATGGTGAAGGACAGCTCCTACATGTTCGTGACCGGCCCTGAGGTTGTGAAGACGGTGACGCACGAGGAGGTCTCCGCGGAGGACCTCGGCGGCGCCATCACGCACACCACCCGCAGCGGTGTCGCCGACCTCGCTTTCGACAACGATGTCGAGGCGTTGCTCATGATCCGGCGGTTCTTCAACTATCTCCCGGCGAACAACCGTGAGAAGCCGCCGATGCGCGAAGCCGGGGACCCTGCAGACCGCGATGATTATTCGCTGGACACGCTCGTGCCGAATAATCCGAACAAGCCCTACGACATGAAGGAGCTGCTCGCGAAAGTGGTCGACGATGGCGAGTTCTTCGAACTGCAGCCGGAGTACGCGAAGAACATCATCATCGGTTTCGCGCGCATGGACGGCCATGTGGTCGGCATCGTCGCCAACCAACCGTTAGTGCTCGCCGGCTGTCTCGACATCAAAAGCAGCATCAAAGCGGCCCGCTTCGTGCGCTTCTGCGACGCGTTCTCCATCCCGGTGGTCACTTTCGTTGATGTGCCGGGGTTCATGCCCGGCACCTCGCAGGAGTACGGTGGCATCATCAAGCACGGCGCCAAGCTGCTCTACGCCTATGCCGAGTGCACGGTGCCGAAGATCACGGTGATCACCCGCAAAGCCTACGGCGGGGCCTATGATGTGATGGCCTCCAAGCACCTGCGCGGCGATGTCAACTACGCATGGCCGAACGCCGAGATCGCGGTGATGGGCGCCAAGGGGGCCGTCGAGATCATCTTCCGCGAGGAGAAGAGCGACCCGGCGAAGCTCGCAGCCCGCGAGGCGGAGTACCGCGAGAAGTTCGCCAACCCGTTCATCGCCAGTGCGCGCGGCTACATCGACGATGTGATCATGCCGCACGGCACGCGTCGTCGGGTGTGCCGTGCACTCACGGTGCTGCGCGACAAGAAGATCGAGGAGCCGTGGCGCAAGCATGGCAACATCCCGCTGTGACGGTGTCCAGGAGACCTGCAGGTATGTTCAAGAAGATACTCATCGCCAACCGGGGCGAGATCGCCTGTCGCGTCATCAAGACGGCGCGACGCATGGGCATCAAGACCGTGGCCGTCTACTCGGAGGCGGACAAGGACGCCCGGCACGTCGAGCTTGCCGACGAGGCGGTGCTGATCGGCCCTGCCCCTTCGCGCGAGTCCTATCTGGTGCAGGATCGCATCATCGAAGCCTGCCGCACCACGGGCGCCGAGGCTGTGCATCCGGGCTACGGCTTCTTGTCCGAGAACGCCGAGTTCTCGCGGCGCGTCGAGGAGGCCGGGATCATCTTCATCGGGCCGAAGCACGCTTCGATCGCTGCGATGGGCGACAAGATCGCTTCGAAGACGCTCGCCGCCAAGGCGGGCGTGAGCACCATCCCCGGCTGGAACAATGCGATCGAGACGCCGGAGCGCGCGGTCGAGATCGCGAGGGATATCGGCTACCCGGTGATGATTAAGGCGAGCGCGGGCGGAGGCGGCAAAGGTCTGCGCGTCGCATCGAACGACAAGGAGGCCTTCGAGGGCTTCAGTTCCTGTCGCAACGAAGCGCGCAACAGCTTCGGCGACGACCGCGTGTTTATCGAGAAATTTGTCGAGGAGCCGCGCCACATCGAGATCCAGGTGCTGGGCGACGCGCACGGCAACTGTCTCTATCTCTGGGAGCGGGAGTGCTCGATCCAGCGCCGTCACCAGAAGGTGATCGAAGAGGCGCCGAGCCCCTTCCTCGACGATAAGGTTCGCAAAGCGATGGGCGAGCAGGCGGTTGCGCTCGCCAAGGCGGTCGATTACCAGAGTGCAGGCACTGTCGAGTTCGTGGTCGGGAAAGACAAGTCGTTCTTCTTCCTCGAGATGAACACGCGTCTGCAGGTGGAGCATCCGGTCACCGAGTGCATCACCGGGCTCGACCTCGTGGAGCAGATGATCCGCGTCGCAGCCGGCGAGAAGCTCGCGTTCAAGCAGAAGGACATCAAGCGCGAAGGTTGGGCGATCGAGTGCCGCATCAACGCCGAAGATCCGTTCCGCAACTTCCTGCCCTCGACCGGCCGCTTGGTGAAGTACCGGCCGCCGGCGCAGAACATGGAAGCCTCTCAGCCTGTGCCGCCGGGTGGCGGCGTACGCGTCGATACCGGCGTCTACGAGGGCGGCGAGATCCCCATGCACTATGACTCGATGATCGCCAAGCTCATCGTGCACGGTCGGGACCGTAACGAGGCGATCGCGCGCATGCGTGAGGCGCTCAACGGTTTCGTGATCCGCGGCATCTCGAGCAATGTCTCGTTCCAGGCGGCGCTGCTCGCGCATCCGCGCTTCGCCGCCGGTGATTTCAACACCGGATTCATCGCAGAGCACTACCCCACGGGGTTCAGCTCGGCGGCGGTCGCGCACGATCAACCCTCGTTCCTGCTCGCGCTTGCGGCGGTGTCGCACCGTCGTTCGCGCGAACGCGCGGCGACGCTCACTGGGCAGCGGCGCCACCGCGAGGTGCGCATCCGCGAAGATCTCGTCGTAGTGTTGACCGATGCTGCTGGGCTGCGCGATCACATCCCAATATCGGTGCGTCCGCAGGGCGCGATGTTCGAGGTGTCCATCGCAGGGCTGACGCACGAGGTCGCCTTCGAAGATAACCTGCGCGATATCGCGGTGCACGGCACCTTCGATGGCCAGCCGTTCTGTGCGCAGATCGAGCGCAGTGGGCTCGGCTACCGCATCTCGCACAACGGTGCGAGCCTGTTCGCACGGGTGTTCTCGCCGCGCCACGCCGAGCTCGAGGCGTTGATGCCGTTCAAGGCGCCGCCTGATCTCTCCAAGGTGCTGCTGTCGCCGATGCCGGGCCTGCTGGTCGACGTCGCGGTGCAGGTCGGACAGACGGTGCGTGCGGGCGAGAAGCTCGCAGCTATCGAGGCGATGAAGATGGAGAACATCCTCTTTGCGACCCAAGACTGCGTGGTCTCCGAGGTGTTTGCCGTCAAGGGCGACAGCCTGGCGGTCGATCAGGTGATCATGAGGTTCCAGTGACGCGGCCGTTCCGAGTGCTCGGCATCCAGCAGGTCGCGATCGGCAGTCCGGACAAGTCTCGCCTGCGGCGGCTGTGGGTGGATATGCTCGGGCTCGAGGTCACGGGGCATTTCCGCAGCGAGCGCGAGAACGTCGACGAGGACATCTGCTCGATGGGGCAGGGGGCGTTCCGAGTGGAAGTAGATCTGATGGAGCCGGTCGATCCGCAGGGCAAGCCCGCGGTCCACGCCACGCCGCTCAACCATATCGGCCTCTGGATTGACGATCTGCCGACGGCGGTCGCGTGGCTCACGGCACAGGGCGTGCGATTCGCGCCGGGCGGCATCCGCAAGGGCGCCGCAGGCCACGACATCTGTTTCCTGCATCCGAAGGCGAACGAAGAGTCGCCGATCGCTGGTGAGGGCGTGTTGATCGAATTGGTGCAAGCACCGCCGGATGTCATCGCCGCGCTCGGCGGCTGCTGACCGCGCGATCAATCCTCGAGCCGCTGCACCGCGACGATGAGTGTGCCGGGTCCGCCGTGCACGCCGATGGCTGCGCCCATGTCGGTGAGCGCCGACCACACGATCCGCTCGGACGGGATCGCCGCCCGCAGTTCGTCGTAGAGCCGCTGACCCGCTTCGGGCCGGTTTGCATGGCCGACCAGCAGGCGTAGGCGCTGCGTGCCGGAGTCGATCTCGCTGCGGCGCCGTACCAGGCGGATGAAGCGGTCGATGAGGCGGTGTGAACCGAACAGGCCCCCACCGAAGGCGACCCGGCCGTCAGGGAAGGTCCGCAGGATCACGTTCAGCCGCAGCCATCGGGCGATGTTGCCCACCGCCGCCGGTACGCGGCCGCCCCGCACCGCGAAGTCGATGCGCTCGACGAGCGCAAAGGTCTGGGTGCGATCACGCGCCGCCTCGGCTGCAGCGACCACTTGGTCGAGATCTTGTCCTTCGGCTGCCGCCTCCGCCGCAGCGAGCACCACCAGGGCTTCGCCGACCGACGCATTGCGGGTGTCGACCACGGCCACGCGCCGGCCCTCGGCGCTGACGCGCTGGGCGACCGTCACGGCCGCGTTGTAAGTGCCGCTGTGGCGCGCAGTGAGGTTCACCGAGATGACCGACTCATAGTGCGACACCAGGAACTCGAAGATGCGCCGGAAGTCACCCGGTGGGGGCTGCGAGGTCTTCGGGTGTTCGGGATTGACGGCGAGTTCGTCGTAGAACTCTGCGGAGGTCATGCTGACCTTATCGAGATAGGAGCGGCCGCCGAAGTGCACGCGCGCGGCGACCATATGGATGCCGAGCCGCTCCATCTCGGCATCGGGCAGGTCGCTGCCTGAATCGGTGACCACGGCGACGCGTTGCGCGCGGCGGTGGTGCACGGCCGATTGCTGCATGCGCATGTCGTCGGCTTTCTGGCTCTGCACTTCGCCGAACATCGAAGCGGTCCGGAAGATGGCGTCGGGGTCGTCGCAGTGGATGTGGATGCGGGCCTTGTGCTTGCTGCCGCTGACCACCAGGCTCGCACCGATTATCGACAGTGATTCCCGCAGACTGCGAAGCTCGATGACGCTTTCCGCGCGCGCCACCACCAGGCACTCGGTGCAGAAGCGGAAGTCCTGTCCCGCAGCGACCGACATGGAGCCGGCCATCGCCTCATCGCCTTCGTAGACCGGTACCACGGTCTCGCCCTTGTCGCCGGTCTGCAGGAAGCGCAGCATCCCTTCGAGCATGTCGACGAAGCCTTGCGCACCGGCGTCCACGACATCCGCGGCGCGCAGTTCCTTCAGTTGGCCACGGGTCTGCTCCAAGGCGGTACGCACCCGTACCAGCGAGTGCTCGAACAAGGTGCCGAGGTCGGCTGCTGCCGAGCTGTCCGCGAGGTTCTTCTGCAAGGCGTCGGCGAACTCGCGCAGAACCGTGAGGATCGTACCTTCCTGCGGTTGCATCAATGCGTCGCGGGCGTAGGCCGCACCGCTTTGGATCGCTGCCACGAAATCGGTCAGACCGAGCCTCGCGCGTTGACCTGCGCCATCGCCGAGCCCCATCAGGAACTGTGCGAGGATCGCTCCGGAATTGCCGCGCGCGCCGTCGAGCGCGGCATCGGCCGCGCGGGTCAGCACCCGCCCGGCGTCCGCCACCGGCTCACGATCGAGCGCCGACAGCACGGCGGCCAGCGTCATCGCCATATTGGTTCCGGTGTCTCCATCAGGGACCGGGAAGACATTGATCTTGTTGAGGTGGTCTGTCCTTTGGAACAGGCGGTAGATGCCGGCGCGCAGCAGGTCTGCCAGCAGCAAGCCATCGAGGCTGTCGGCTCGCCCGGGCAGCGTGTCGGGCGGCAGACCCGCCAGAGAGCCGAAGGTGTCTGGGCGCGCCGTCATGGCTCGATGGAGACCTTGAAGGTCGCGCCGCGATGATCGAGCACCGCGCCATCCGGAACGATGCTTCGAACCCGAAGACCGTTACCCGTCATCTCACCCTCGCGCAGGCGTTGGCCGTTCAACAAAATGAACCGCTTGGATGCGTCCGGGTCGTAGACATGCAGTGACAGCGCAGCTTCGGGTATGGCATCGCCGGCGGCGAGCAGGTCGTCACGGGTGCGGGAAGATGGCTGCAGATCGATCGGTGCCAAAGTTGCAGTGCGCGCGGCTTCCGTTTCGATGACAGACGGTGCGGTGCGGGCGGGTGTCGTGGCCGTCGAGCGTGAGACGGCCGCAGTTCGGACGGCCGCAGGTGGAGTGGTCGCAGCCGCAGCGGCCATCGGCGCAGCAACCATCGGCGCGGCGACCGTGCCGATCGGCGGAGTGGAAGCCGGCGCAGACGCGGATACGGGTAGTGGTGCGTCGGCCACCGCCGCCGCGCGCTCGTTGCGCAGCAGCACGGCCAGCACGACGAGCAGGTTCACTCCGAGCAGCAAGCCGAGCGCGACGCCCCAGATCGGGAACGGGCGCCGCGATGCGACGGCTCGCACGTCGAACATCGCCGGATGTTCCTGGCGTAGTCGAGCGTTCTCTGATTTGCGTAGCGCATCGAGGATGAAGGACATACCGAAGTTGATGGCCGCGATGCGGCGCAACCCTCCCTTTGTTCGGTCGAGTATTGCACGGTCTGGAGCAGACCGGCATAGTCCCTCGCATCGTGCAGTCCGATGACCATGGCTGGTCACGGCGGTCGTTGGCCGTGGTGGCTGGTATCACCCCTACAGGCGAGCCGTCCCTCGATGCGCAGCCATCGGCTTCAGCCGCAGGGGTCGGCGTGGATCTTTGGCTGGTACGCCTCGAGGATCTCGGCGCATCCGAAGGCGAGCCCGTCGCGCCGTCCGGCGCCGAAGAAGCGGCCCGCGCGGCGCGGTTCGCCGACCCCGTCGCCCGAAGCCGCTACCTTGCCTCGCGGCGTCTGCTGCGCGGGATCCTCGCGCAGCCTCTGAAGCGCCAGCCAGACACGCTCGAATTCGAGGTCTCGCGCCACGGTAAACCGAAGTTGGTGGCGGAGGATGGCCCCGCGTTGCACTTCAACCTCAGCCACGCCGGGGGTTGGCTATTGATCGCCACCTGCCTCGACGGACCGATAGGCGTCGATCTCGAGTTTACGCGGGACGGCATCGATCTTGAGCGGCTCGCCAGACGGGTGTTCTCGCCTGCTGAGCAGGCCGGTCTGCAGCGCGCCACTGAACACTCTGCGGCCGCAGGACGGCATTGGTTCTTCGGTTGTTGGACCCGCAAAGAGGCGCTGCTCAAGTGCCTGGGCACTGGATTCGCGGGCGGCGCGTCTGCGTTCGAGGTCGGTGTCGAGCCGACGATGCACAGGGTGTCGACGCCGGGGTATGGGTACGAATCGGTGTGCGTGCATTCTTTGGTGTTGCCTGAGCTGCCGGCTGCGCCCGGTAGGGCTTACGCTGCAGTGGCAGCACCCCAGGGTCCGGGGGACGGCGTGATCCTGCGCTATCACTGGCTGGAGCCTGCCGCATGAACACCCCTGTTTTAGCTGGCCGTCGTGGTCTGGCGCTCGGTGCGATGATCGCATTGTGGATCGGACTGGCGCTCGCCGGAGAGCCCGCGCGGGAGGCGTTACATTGGTCGCGCTCGGGTATCGCTGCGGGTGAACATTGGCGTTGGCTCACCGCCCATCTCGTCCATCTCGATCTTGCGCACGCGCTGTTGAACGCAGCGGGTCTTGCGCTCGTCTGGGTGTTGTTCTGCGATCTCTATTCGATCCGACGCTGGTTGCTGGTGGCCGCCTGCGGCATCGTCACTATTGATGTCGGGCTGTGGTGGTTGTCCGATGTCCGCTGGTATGTGGGTGCGTCGGGCGTACTGAACACGCTGGCGGCGGCAGGGATCGTGCGCGAGATCATCGACGGCGACCGCATGGCATGGGTCGTGGGAGCCGCAGGCCTCGGCAAGCTCGTGTACGAGAACCTGACCGGACCGCTGCCGTTCCTCGCCAGCGATCACCCAGTCGTGCTCGAGGCACACCTCTTCGGCGCGTTGGCCGGTATGGTCTGTGGCTTGCTAATGCCACGCTCCGATGCGCCGTCAGCGCCGCGTCCGACCGAGGCTGCTGGCGCGTGACACCGCCGCGCCGCCGAAGCGGTCGCGGATCGCATCGAGCGCTGAGTCGAGCCGGGTGCCGCGTGCGCCGTCGGCTACTGCGAACAGGTCCTCCTGCGCCGTATCTTCCAGCGCGGTCGCGCTGACACCGAGCAGGCGGACCGCAGGACGCCCTTGCTGGCCGCGCGCTGCCCCACATCGCTCCTCCTGCAACCATCCGGCGAGCAACTCCCGCGTGGTCGCAGCGATCACGCCGGTCTCGCAGGTGGCAGGCGTGAGCGTCCGCTGTCGCGTCAGGGTCGTGAAGTCGCCGCGTCGGACCTTGATGCCGATGCAGGACGCCCAGAGACCTTGTGCCCGTAGCCGCGCTGCGACCTTGTCGGCGAGTGCGGCGAGCGCCGCTTGCATCGCCTCGGGGCTGTGCAGATCTTCGTCGAAGGTGCGCTCGTTACTCACCGATTTCTCGTCGCGGTCCGGCAGCACCGGACGGACGTCGAGGCCGGCTGCACGATCGCGCCAGGCCTGCCAGTCGCGGCCGAAGAGCGGACGCAGCTGCCGCTCGTCAGCGTGCCGCAGATCACCGAGCGTCGCGATCCCGGCGGCGGCGACCTGCTCGCCTTTCTTGCGACCGAGCCCGGGCAGACGCCGCACCGGTAGCGGGTCGAGCACCGTATGCACGCGCTCGGGTGTCACCACCGTCAGTCCATCGGGCTTGTCGAGGTCGGAGGCGATCTTGGCGATGAGTTTATTGGCGGCGACACCGACCGACGCACTAAGGCCCGTGCGCTCGCGGATCAAGCGCTTGATGTCGCGTGCGATCAGCTCCGGCGCGCCGTGCAACATCCGGCTGTCGGTGACATCCAGGAAGGCCTCGTCGAGCGACAAGCCTTGCACCAGTGGTGTGAAGGTATGGAATACCTCGAAGACCTGCGTCGAGATCTCTGCATAGCGCGCCATGCGCGGGCTCACGCAGATCGCCTGAGGACACAGAGCGAGCGCGCGCCGCACCGGCATCGCCGAGTGCACACCGAACTTGCGCACTTCATAGCTTGCCGCCGCCACCACGCCGCGTCCGCCGCTACCGCCGACGATCACAGGTAAGCCGCGCAGTTCCGGCCGGTCGTGTTGCTCCACCGACGCGTAGAACGCATCCATATCGACATGGAGGATGGCGCGTCCGACGTCCTGAGCGTCCGATCCCTGGTTCCCGCGCATCGCCCGTCAGTCTCTGTGCGCCGATGTCAGACGAGGCGGAGCGACCCGTCGTCGGTGATCACGCCGGCAGCTCGTCCCACTCGTCCTGTTCGTCGGTGGCGCGCGGCAGACGCGCAAGCGCTGCGCCGTGGGTACCGAGTTCGTGGGGCGCGAAGTCGTCGACGTTGACGATCTCCATGACTTTGCGGTCGTACTCGGCGAGCCATGCGGCGTCGGCGCCGGTGATGATGCCGAGTGCCTGCGCCTCGGCGATCATGCCCGGCATTTCGAGCGAACGGATACGGCCCGTTTTGACGCCGTCGACCCGGATGCGCTTTTCGAGGTCCTCCGCCCGCTCCGCCATCTCCAGCACTTCCTGCAGCAGTCCGAGCGGATTGTCCGGAGTGACCTTGCGGTAGACCGGGTAGCAGAGCCGGTCGCGCACTTCGCCCGGCGACAGCACGAGCTCGGCGAGCGTGCGGCCGAGCCGATCATCCGGTGCCGAGTACTGCAGACCGCGCGGGAAGATGAAGAAACGCATCAGGGCGGCGAGCGTGCGGTTCGGGAAGTTGCGCAGGAAGCCGTGCAGCTGGTCCTGCGCCTTGGAGAGCAGGCTGCGGCAGGCCCACTCGACGATCGGCAGGTCTTCGGGGCGCCGGCCTTGGTTGTCGTAATGCTTGAGCACCATCGAGGCGAGGTACATGCAGGAGAGCACATCGCCGAGCCGTGCCGAGAGGTTCTCTTTCTTCTTCAGATAGCCACCGAGCGAGAGCATCGCGACATCCACCGCGAAGGCGAAACTCGCTGAGAAGCGCACGATGTGCTGGTAGTAGCGCGAGGCTTCGCCGCGGTCCGGTGCTGCCGTGAAGCGCGCGTTGGTGAGCGCCATGATGAGCGAGCGCACCGCGTTGCTGATCGTGAAGCCGATGTGACCGAAGAGCGCGCGGTCGAAGTCGTCGATGCCCTTGGCGCGGTCCGGGTTCTTGGCGGCTTCCATCTCGCGCAGCACGAACGGATGGCAGCGCACTGCACCCTGACCAAAGATGATGAGGCTGCGCGTGAGGATGTTCGCGCCTTCGACGGTGATGGCCACGGGTACGACCTGGTAGCCGCGGGCGAGATAGTTCTTGGGTCCGAGGCAGATGCCCTTGCCGCCGTGCACGTCCATCGCGTCGTTGGCGATCTGCCGCGACATCTCGGTGACGTGGTACTTCAGCATCGCGGAGGGCACCGAGGGTTTCTCGCCGCCGTCGATGGCCCCGGCGGTGACCGAGCGCGCCGCGTCCATGGTGTAGGTGAGGCCCACCATGCGAGCGATCACGCTCTCGATGCCCTCGAACTTGCCGACCGGCATGTTGAACTGTCGGCGGATGCGGGCATAGGCGCCGGTCGCGAACACCGCGGCCTTGCCGCCACCGGTGCCGCTCGAGGGCAGCGAGATGCAGCGGCCGACCGAGAGCTGCTCGACCAGCATGCGCCAGCCCTGGCCCGCCATCTTCGGCCCGCCGATGATGAAGTCGAGCGGCACGAACACATCCGTACCGGAGAGCGGACCGTTCTGGAACGGCACATTGAGCGGGAAGTGCCGGCGGCCGATGGAGATGCCCGGTGTCTCGCGCGGGATCAGCGCGCAGGTGATGCCGAGGTCTTCCTCGCCGCCGAGCAGCCGCTCAGGGTCGAACATGCGGAAGGCGAGGCCGATCACCGTCGCCACGGGCGCGAGTGTGATGTAGCGCTTGGAGAAGTTCAGGCGCAGTCCGGTGATCTCGCGACCCTGCCAGATCCCTTTGCAGACCACGCCGCTGTCGGGGAGCGAAGCGGCGTCGGAGCCGGCGCGCGGTCCGGTGAGCGCGAAGCAGGGGATGTCATCGCCGCGCGCGAGCCGCGGCAGGTAGTGATCCTTCTGCTCCTCGGTGCCGTAGTGCTGCAGCAGCTCGCCGGGGCCGAGCGAGTTCGGCACGGCGACCGTCGAGGACACCGTGGCGCTGCGGGTCGAGAGCTTGGCAAGCACGCAGGAGTGCGCGTAGGCCGAGAACTCGAGGCCGCCATACTTCTTCTGGATGATCATCGAGAAGAAGCCCTTGCGCTTCAGGAAATCCCAGATCTCGGGCGGCATGTCGCCGCGGCGATGCGTGATGTCGAAATCGTCGACCATCCCGCACAGCTCTTCGCAGGGGCCGTCGAGGAAAGCCTGCTCTTCGGCCGTGAGCTGCGGCGCCTTGGCGCTGAGCAGCTTCGACCAGTCAGGCTTGCCGGTGAAGAGCTCGCCGTCCCACCACACGGTGCCCGCCTCGAGCGCCTCGCGCTCGGTGTCGGACATCGCGGGCAGCATGCGCCGGTACACCTTCAGGAACGGACGCGTCAGCACCGCCTTGCGCAGTGGCCGGACGTTGAGGAGCACCAGCAGCGCGGTGCCCGCCCACAGGATGCCGCCCCACCACAGCGGTGGCTTGCCGAGCACGGTGTACGCGACCAGCAGCGCCAGCGCCGTCGCCGTGAAGGCGAGCAGGTTCAGGCGTTGGTAGGCGAGGTACAGCAGCGCCGCCACGAACAGCAACGCGATCCATCCGCCAGGGAGCGTGAGCGTCCAGACAGCGAGACCGGCGAGTAAAAGTGCGACGAGTGCGTGTGCCATGGCGGGGATCCTTTGGGCGGTGGGGTGCGGGCGGCGTCCTCTCTGCTCAGCCGAGCAGATCTTTGACGCCGTCGCGTTCCTCGAGCAGTTCCTGGTGCGTGGCATCCATGCGCGCGCGGCTGAAGGCATCGATGTCGAGGCCCTGCACGATCTCGTACTGACCGCCGCGGCAGATGACCGGGTAGGAGTAGATCACGCCTTCGGGGATGCCGTAGCTGCCGTCGGAGGGGATGCCCATCGACAACGAGTCGCCCTGCGGCGAGCCGCGGAACCAGTCGCGGATGTGGTCGATGGCCGCTGAGGCCGCCGAGGCGGCGGACGAGGCGCCGCGCGCCTTGATGATCGCGGCACCGCGTTGCTGTACGGTCGGGATGAAGTCCTTCTCGATCCAGTCCTGATCGACCAGCGTCCGCGCCGCTTGGCCTTTGACGAGGCAGTGGTTGATGTCCGGATACTGGGTGGCTGAGTGGTTGCCCCAGATGATCATCCGTTGGATGTCGTTGACATGCGAGCCGGTCTTGGCGGCGAGCTGCGAGAGTGCGCGGTTGTGGTCGAGGCGCGTCATCGCGGTGAAGCTCTGCGGCTTGAGCGAGGGCGCGTTCTTCATCGCGATCAGCGCGTTGGTGTTGGCCGGGTTGCCGACTACGAGCACGCGCACATCGCGCGAGGCGACGGTGTCGAGCGCTTTACCTTGCGCGGAGAAGATCTGCGCGTTGGCGAGCAGCAGGTCCTTGCGCTCCATGCCGGGGCCGCGCGGGCGTGCGCCGACCAGCAGCGCCGCATGGCAATCTTTGAACGCGACGCGCGCATCATCGGTGGCGATGACCTTGGCGAGCGTCGGGAACGCGCAGTCGTCGAGTTCCATCACGACGCCTTGCAGCGTCGGCAGCGCCGGTGTGATCTCGAGCAGGTGCAGGTTCACCGGCTGGTCGGCGCCGAACAGGGCGCCGGAGGCGACGCGGAAGGCGAGGGCATAGCCGATCTGGCCGGCGGCGCCGGTGATCGCAACATTCAAAGGCTGCTTCATCGAGGTCTCCAAGAGGGTAACCCCCTGATTTTAGTCCATCGACCCCAACCTCACCTGCTCTCTGCTCGCGGGGGGCTTGACCAAATGTTAGTGTTATAGTTATATATATCACCAATAGACATTGAGGGTGCTTTACCTCATGATGCTGATTCAACCAACCCTGTTGAATTGCTGGAGGCCGCCGTGGATCAGACTTGGAGCGAAGGCTCGCCGATCTACCGACAACTGCGCGAGCGGGTGGTGGCCATGATCCTCGAGGGGGTCCTCAAAGAGGGCGATCCCTTACCCTCCGTGCGCACTGTGGCGGCCGAGTGCCGCATCAATCCCTTGACCGTCCTCAAGGCCTACCAAGGCCTCGCCGATGAGCAGTTGGTGGACAAGATGCGGGGTCGCGGGATGTATGTGCGCAGCGGCGCACGCGCGGCGCTGCTGCGTGATGAACGCGAGCGGTTTCTGCGCGACCAATGGCCGCGTGTCCGCGCCACCATCGAGCGCCTGGGCTTCTCAGCCGACGAACTGCTCGCGGCACCGCCCAAGGAGGATGGCCGATGACCCCGGCACCCGTGATCGAGGCGCGCGGGCTTCGCAAGACCTATGGCGGCGCGCTCGCACTCGACCGTATCGACTTCACGGTCCAGCCCGGCCGCATCGTCGGACTCATGGGCCCGAACGGCGCCGGCAAGACCACCGTGCTCAAGGCGATCCTCGGTCTCACCGACTTCGACGGCGACCTGCGCGTGCTCGGTCGCGACCCACGACGCGAGCGCGACCGCATCATGGAGGAGGTCTGCTTCATCGCCGATGTCGCCGTGCTGCCGAAGTGGCTGAAGGTGCGTCAGGCGTTGGATTACGTGCAGGGCGTGCATCCGCGCTTCGACCGCGCGCGTGCCGAGGCTGTGCTCGCGAAGTCCGATGTCCGCATGACCGCCAAGGTGGGTGAGCTTTCCAAGGGTATGGTCACGCAGCTCCACCTTGCGCTCGTGATGGCCATCGATGCGCGCCTGCTGGTACTCGATGAGCCGACGCTCGGCCTCGACCTGCTCTACCGGCGCTCGTTCTACGAGGCGCTGCTCAACGATTACTTCGATCATGAGCGTACGCTGCTCATCACGACGCATCAGGTCGAGGAGGTAGAACACCTGCTGACGGACCTGTTGCTGATCCGTCGCGGCAAGATCGTGCTCGACGCCGTGGTCGACGACCTTCCCGCGCGTTTCGTGCAGCTCGTCACCACGCGGGAACACGCCGCGGCCGCGCGCCGGCTCGGGCCGCTGCACGAGCGCGAGGTGTTCGGCCGCATCGGGATGGTGTTCGACGGCCGCAGCGCCTCAGAGCTCAGCGCCTTCGGCGAGGTGCGCACGCCCTCCCTCTCCGATCTCTTCGTCGCCGTGATGCAGGACGGGGCCGCCGCTGCCCCAGCTGCCGTCGCTGTGCCTGGAGTCGCGTCATGATCAACACTACCCGACCTTTCCTCACCTTGGTCCGCCGCGAGCTGTGGGAGCACCGCGGCCTGATCTGGGCGCCGCTCGCGATGGCGTTGACCATCATCGTCCTGAGCCTGCTCGGCGCTGCACAGGACATTGCCCTGCCCGGGGTGGTGGTGGTGCGCGATGCTGATGAACAGCGCGACTTCCTCAGCACGCTGATGATTGGCCTGCTGGTTCCGCAGCTGCTGGCCGGCCTCGTGGTGGTGTTCTTCTACCTGCTCGATGGCCTGTTCACGGAGCGCCGCGATCGCAGCATCCTTTTCTGGAAGAGCCTGCCCGTGTCCGATACCAAGACGGTGCTCTCGAAGCTGTTCGTCGCGTTGGTCGCGATGCCGTTGTGGATCTGGGCGCTGTCGCTGCTGGTGGGGCTCGTGGTCTTCGGCGTGCTCGCGGCCAAGGTGTCGGACACGCCGGCCGCTGCGCTCGACACTTGGCACGGCGAGGACTGGCTCGTCTTGCAGGCCACGCTGCTCGGTAAGCTCGCCGTTGCGGCGCTGTGGTACTTGCCCGTGGCCGGGTGGCTGCTGTTGGTGTCGGTGCTCGCCAAGCGCGCGCCGTTCCTCTGGGCCACTTTGCCGTTCCTCGTGCTCTCGCTCGCCGAACGCATCGCACTCGGTACGAATGTGATGGGTGCGCTCGTCGTGCAGCGTCTGTTCGGCTTCAGTGAAGAGGTCTCGTTGATGAGAGAGTTCTCGCTGCTCGCAAGCCCCGATCTTTGGGTCGGCGTTGCGATCGGCGCGGCGCTGGTCTACGCCGCCATCCGGGTACGCCAGCGTAGCGACGACATTTGATCGGTGGAGAGTTTGACGGTCGTAGAGCGATAGTCTATGTCTATGGGTTCAATGCAGATAGGCAACTGGCGTCTATGGCGCGGCAGCGCGATAATCAGGTCTGATCATTGATCAACCCCCGCCAGAGGAACCCGCCATGCACAAGACCCGCAACGACATCCCCGCCAAGACGCGCAAGCAGGTCGTCGAACTGCTGAACGCCCGGCTCGTCGACGCCATCGACCTGTCGATGCAGGCCAAGCAGGCCCACTGGAATGTGAAGGGCCCGAACTTCATCGCGCTGCATGAGCTCTTCGACAAGGTTGCCGAGCACGCCGAGGGCCATGTGGACGCCCTCGCCGAGCGGATCACCGCGCTCGGTGGCACGGCGGTCGGCACGGCTCGGGCGGTCGCGGCCAAGAGTTCGCTAAAGCCCTATCCGGAGAACATCTTCACGGGGCCGCAGCATCTCGCCGCGCTGGCCGATGCGCTCGCCGCCGCAGCCAAGGCGTCGCGGCAGGCGATCGAGGTCGCCGACGATCTCGACGATGAGGTGACCGCCGATCTTTTTAATGAAATCACGGCCGGCCTCGACAAGGACCTCTGGTTCCTCGAGGCGCACCTGCAGTGACCTTCCCGCGCGGCGCCGGTCATCATCAGATGGCTGGCGTCAGGCGTGCCGCGCTAGACTGTCTGCCCGGAGCCGCATCCTCAAGGAGACCCCCATGGCAGACCCGCAGATCGCGAGCAGCACCCCGATAGCCGTCGACGTCGAAGAGGGCAAGTCCTATTGGTGGTGCACCTGCGGCAAGTCCGCCAAACAACCGTTCTGCGACGGTTCCCACAAAGGCTCGGAGTTCGCGCCGCTCAAGTACGAGGCCACCCGTAGCGGCACCGTCTGGTTCTGCGGCTGCAAGCGCACCGCCAACGCGCCGCTCTGCGATGGCGCGCACAAGAAGCTGCCCTGACACACACCCCGCACGGCGACCCGACCCGGATGCATCTTCGCAGCGCCCTCAGCGGTTCCGTGCTGCAGCTGATCATCGAGGATGACTGGACCGCCAGCACCCTGCCCCTGATCGCGCCGCAACTCGATGCGCTCGAATTCGCAGGCCTCGACGGCCTCGAGATCGACGCAGCCCGCGCGGCGACGATCGACCTCTCAGGCGCGTGGCTGCTGCACGACCTGTCGCGCCGCGCCGCGGCCACCGGTCTCGCCGTGGTCTGGACGGGTGGCGCGCCACCCCCGACGGTCGCGCTGGTGGACGGCACGCTCGGTACCGGGAAGGGCTCTGCCTTCAGCGTTCCCGCGGCGGCGGAGTTCCGTCCCGTCACGGCGATCGGGCGTACGGTGGTGGAGCGCTGGGCCGGTCTCCAGGACGGGTTAGCCTTCACCGGCGAGGCGGCTGTCCGCATGTTGCGCGGCGTCCCTAGGGTGAAATCCTGGCGGCTGATCTCGGTTGCGCGTCATGTGTATGAGACCGGCATCAAGGCGATACCGATCGTCGCGCTGATCGCTTTCTTGATCAGCGTCATCCTCGCCTACATGAGCGCCGAGCAGTTGATGAAGTTCGGTGCGGACATCTTCGTGGTCGACCTCATCACCATCGCGGTGCTGCGCGAGATGGGGGTGCTGCTCACGGCGATCATCGTCGCGGGCCGATCCGGCAGCGCCTTCGCCGCCGAGATCGGTGCGATGAAGCTCAACGAGGAGACCGACGCCCTGCGCGCGATCGGCATCTCGACGATGGAGGTGCTGGTGTTGCCGCGGGTCATCGGTCTGGTCATCGCCCTGCCGCTGCTCACCGTGGTCGCCGACGCGGTGGGCATCCTCGGTGGCGCCTTGCTCTGCTACAGCCTCCTCGATATGCCTTTCGTGCAATATTTCCAGCGGGTGCACGAGACGGTGGGCGCGTGGACCTTCTGGGTCGGAATCATCAAGGCGCCCGTGTTCGCGCTGCTGATCGCCGGTGCCGGTGCCTACCGCGGCATGCAGGTGCGCGGATCTTCACGCGAGCTCGGTCGTCTCACCACCATGGCGGTGGTGCAGGCGATCTTCCTCGTGATCCTCGCCAACGCGATGTTCGCGGTGCTGTTCATGGAGATGGGGATATGAGCGGGGGTATCGGCGAGCAGGCTGCTGTCGGACCTGCGATCGAAGCGCTCGGCATTATCAACCGTTTCGGCTCGCAGACCGTGCACGATGGCCTCGACATGTCGGTCGTCCCGGGCGAGGTGTTCGGCATCGTCGGTGGATCGGGATCCGGCAAAAGCGTGCTGCTGCGTACCATCCTTGGCCTGCACCGGCCGCAAGGCGGCGAGGTGCGTTTCTTCGGCACCGACCTCACACGCCTCTCCGACCGTGAACTGCGCGCGGTCAAGGCACAGTACGGGGTCACTTTCCAATCCGGTGCATTGTTCAGTTCGCTCACCGTGTTGCAGAACGTGCAGCTGCCGATGATCGAGCACCTGCAGTTGCCGCCGCGCGCGCTCGATGAGCTCGCGATGCTGAAGGTGCGCCTAGTCGGACTGCCGGCGGAGGCCGCCTGGAAGTTCCCGGCACAGCTGTCGGGCGGCATGGTCAAACGCGCGGCGTTGGCTCGGGCGCTCGCGCTCGACCCTCGGCTGCTGTTCCTCGATGAGCCGACCTCGGGGCTCGATCCGATCGGCGCCGCCTCGTTCGACGAACTGGTGATGGGCCTGCAGCGCGAGTTGGCGCTCACCATCGTGATGATCACCCATGATCTCGACAGCATCTTCCGCACCTGCAACAGGGTCGGGGTGATCGTCGACCGCAAGATGGTGTCCGGGACGCTCGCACAGATCACTGAGAACCCGCATCCTTGGATACAATCGTATTTCCACGGCGACCGCGCTCGCCGCTTCGAGGTGTCCCATGGAGCGTGAGGCGAACTACACCGCAGTCGGCGCCTTCGTGCTGCTGGTGGCGGCGCTCGCAGCGGCATTCGTCTACTGGTACTCGGACGCCCGCAATGCGCGTTCCTACGAGCGCCACGAGATCTACTTCGAGGGGTCGGTCAGCGGCCTCACCGTGGGCAGCACGGTGCGCTACCTCGGCGTCGATGTCGGTCGTGTGGCCGCGATCCGCATCGATCGGCGCTCGGCTTCCCGTGTGCAGGTGATCGTCGACCTCGATGACTCCACCCCCATCGCCGAGAAGACCGTCGCGGAGCTCTCGCTGCTCGGCGTCACGGGGCTTCTGTACATTGACCTGCTCGGCGATGCGGGCAGCAAGCGCCTCGCCGCAGCCGTCCCGGGCGAGCAGTTCCCGGTGATCCGCTCGGTACGCTCGAATTTCGACACGCTATTGATGGGTGTGCCGGAGATGCTGGGGCGGGCGTCCGATGTCGCGCAGCGTGCCGGCCGCCTTTTGGCTGACGAGAACATCGCAGCGTTGTCGACGCTGATCGCCAATCTCGATCGTGCGAGCCGCAATCTGCCGGCGACGATGCGTGAGACCGACGCCTTGGTGCGCGACCTACGCTCGACGGTCCAGGAACTGGGCGCTGCCGCGACGGCCCTGCGCGAGACGACCGAGGTGACGGCGCCCGGTATCCGCGAGATCGTGCAGCGGCTCGGCGTGGTGTCGGGGAACCTCGCCTCCAGCAGCACACAGCTCGACCGTTTCATCGCGGATAACGCCGGGTCTGCCTCCGAGTTCACGCGCAACGGTCTGCCGGAGATCGAGCGCTTGGTCGAGGAGAGCCGTGCGGCGGCCGATGAGCTGCGCGCCCTCAGCCGTTCCCTGCGCGATGATCCTTCGCAGTTGCTCTATCCACCGTCGCCGCGCGGCGTCGAGGTGCCACGATGACACGATCTGCATGGCTTGCCGCACCGGCCTTCTGCGGCCTCGCATTGCTCAGCGGTTGTGCCAGCTTGCTCGGCAGTCGCGAGTCGGCTCCCGTCACTTATGTGCTGCGTCCTGCTGTCGTGGCGGTGGTCGTGCCCGGCACCGGCACGAAGTCGCTGCAAGTGCAGCGGGTGGTGGTCGCACCCGGTTATGCGCGCGATGAGATCTTGCGTACCGAACCGGATCGTCGCCTCGGGCAGTACGCATCGAGCCGTTGGCCGGATGCGCTGCCGGCGGTCGTCGAACGATTGGCGGTGGATGCGGCGCGCGGATCCGGCGCGTGGTCGGTGGTGCATGACGCGGCTGCGCCGCTCCCCGCGACCGAATTGCTGCGCTTGACCGTGCGGCGTTTCGACGCGGAGTACACCGTAGAGGGTCGTGCGCCGACGGTTCGGGTGGTCATCGATGCCACCGTCTCGCGGCGCAGCGATCGAGCCTTGCTCTCGGCATTCACGGTCGAGACGTCAGCGCAGGCCGCCGACGATCGGATGTCGGCCATCGTCGCGGCGTTCGATGAGGCAGCGGGTGTGGCCATGGAGCGCATCGCGCGTCAGGCTGCAGCGGCGCAATAGAGCACCGCCTCCTACGCACCGCACACGACGGATGTCCGTCACGGTGCCGCCGTCGCGGCCTCCAGTTCTGCTCCGATGGCCAGCCAACGCTCCTCGAGCGCCTCGATCTGCGCCGACAACTGCGCGTGGCGCAAGGGCAGTCCGCGCGCAGCGTCAGTGCTCGCGGCGTACAGCGCGGGGTCGGCAAGCTGGGCTTCCATCGCTGTCCGCTCGGTGTTGCAGCGCTCAAGATCCTCTTCGATGCGGCGCATCTCCGCACGCAACGGTGTCAGACGATTGCGTCGTTCCGCGTCGAGGCGCCGCTGCTCACGGCGATCGGCGGCGGTGAGCGGCACGGTATCCATCGTCGTGTCGCCGCCGATGCTGGATGGGGCGCTGGTCGTGGCGTCCTCGCCTTGACCGAGCCAACGCGCGTAGTCGGCGAGGTCGCCGTCGTAGGGTTCGATGCGGCCGGCGCGCACCCGCACGAACTCATCGCACACGCCGCCGAGCAGCCCGCGGTCATGCGACACCAGCACCACGGCGCCTGCGAACTCCTGCAGCGCGACCAACAGCGCATCACGCATCTCGTGGTCGAGGTGGTTGGTGGGTTCGTCGAGCAGCAGCAGGTTCGGACGGCGGGCCACGAGGATGGCGAGCGACAGCCTCGCGCGTTCGCCGCCGGAGAACCGGCCCACCGGCTCGAACACGCGATCGCCGCGGAAGCCGAACGAGCCGAGATGGTCGCGCTGTTGTTGCTCGGTCCATCCGCGCGCCGGTCCGCCACGGCGTGCGAGCTGGCCGAGCGCACTGTCGCCCGGGTCGAGCTGGTCGACCTCGAGCTGTGCGAAGAACCCGACTTCGAGGTCGGGCGCAGCGGTGCGGGCACCACTGAGCGGCTCCAGATCGCCCGCGAGCGTACGGACCAGCGTGGATTTGCCCGCACCGTTGCGGCCGAGGATGCCGAGGCGCATACCGGGCCGGACCGACAATCGGATGTCGCTGAGCACGGCCCGACCTGGATAGCCGGCGGCGACCCGATCGAGCACCACGAGCGGTTCGGGCAGCCTCGCGGGTTCGGCGAACGACCATTCGAACGCCGACTCGCCTTGTTGTTCGATGATCGACGGCAGGCGCTCGAGCCATTTGATGCGGCTTTGGGCTTGGCGGGCTTTGGTAGCTTGTGCGCGGAAACGGTCGATGAAGCTCTGCACCCTGGCGGTCTCACGCCGCAGCTTCTCGTTGACGGCCTGTTGCTGCGCCAGACGTGCCGCGCGCAGCGTCTCGAAACGACTGAAGTCCCCAGCGTAGGAATCGATGCGTCCGCCCTGGATGTGCAGCACGCGGCCGACGACGGCATCGAGGAAGTCGCGATCGTGCGAGACCAGCAGCAGCATGCCGCGATAGTCCTGCAGCCAACGCTCCAGCCACAACACGGCATCGAGATCGAGGTGGTTGGTCGGTTCATCGAGCAGCAAGAGCTGCGACGGGCACATGAGGGCGCGTGCGAGGTTGGCGCGCATGCGCAGCCCGCCGGAGAACTCGGCGATCGGCCGGTCGATCGCCGCAGCCTCGAAGCCGAGCCCATCGAGCAGCGCCGCCGCGCGACTGCGCGCCGTGTAACCCCCGAGGTGATCGTACTCGCCGAGCCAGCGGGCTTGCGTGAGACCATCGCCGGCGTGCTGCGCTGCGGCCAATTGTCGCTCGCAGCTGCGCAGTGCGGCATCACCGTCGATCACGTGTTCGACCACCGGCTGCTGCGAGTGCGGCAGTTCCTGCGAGACCACGGCGATGGTCAGTCCCGGCGGGCACTCGAAGTCCCCTTGGTCCGGCGCGACCGTGCCCTGCAGCAGGGCGAGCAGCGTGGATTTGCCACAGCCGTTACGGCCGACCACACCGATCTTCTCGCCTTGCAACAAGCTGAGCGTGGCGTGTTCGATGAGGGGTTCGGGGCCGCGTCGCAGGCGGACATCGCGCAGGTTGATCACCGGCGGATTTTAGGCGTTCTGCGGGTCTGCGGGACGCTGTTCCAGCAGGTCGTGGTGCATCCGGTATGCTTCCTCCCGTGATGCCACGCCTTGAAGACACCGGCTTCCGCCCGCTCGATGCGCAGGAACTCACCGGCCGAGCGCGCACCCATCTGCTGCAGCTCGAGTCGCCACGCTGCCTGCTGCACGCTGCCGTGGCGGGTCCGTTCCTGGCGCTGCACGCCGCCGCTGCACACGCGGGCATCGATCTCAGGCCGGCCTCGTCGTTCCGCGATTTCGACCGTCAGTGCCTCATCTGGAACGAGAAGTTCCGCGGCGATCGTCCACTGCTCGACCGGTCGGGGCGGGTGCTCCTGGCAGCGTCGCTGCCGGTCGCGGAGCGCATCGAGGCGATCCTCGCGTGGTCGGCGCTGCCCGGTGCCAGCCGCCATCATTGGGGCACCGACCTCGATGTCTACGATGCCGCGGCGCTGCCTGCCGACGAGCGGCCCCGGTTGGTGCCGGAGGAATATCGGGCGGGCGGCCCGTTCGCGCGGCTCGATGCTTGGCTGACGAGCCATGCGGCGCGCTTCGGGTTCTTCCGGCCGTATGCCGCCGAGCGGGGCGGTGTCGCGCCCGAACCTTGGCATATCAGCCATGCCCGCGTTGCAGAGGACTGTCTGGCGCGGCTCGATGCCGCGGTGTTGCGTGAGGCGCTGTCGTCGGTCGAACTGGAAGGCGCCGGCGAGATCGACCGGCGTATCGAGGACTGGCACGCGCGCTTCGTCCGCGCGGTGGACGCTGCGCCAGCGGCGGCGTTGATGGCGCGCCTGTCGCCCGTGTCAGCGCGTGAACTCGGCGATGACGGGCGTATGGTCTGACGGGCGCTCGGCGCGCCGCGGCTCGCGGTCGATGTGACAGCCGCTGCAGCGCGCCGCGAGGGCGGCATGGGCGAAGATCAGGTCGATGCGCAAGCCGTGATTGCGACGGAACGCGCCTTGGCGGTAGTCCCACCAGCTGAAGCTGCCTTCGGCTTGGTCGAAACGCCGGAACAGGTCGATGAAGCCCGCGTCGGCGATCCGTTGCAGGGCTGCGCGCTCTTCGGGGCTGACATGTACGCCGCCCGCCCATTTGACCGGGTCGTGCACATCGCGGTCTTCCGGGGCGATGTTGAAGTCACCGAGCACGACCAGGTTCTCGCGCCGACCGAAATCGCCGCCGAGCCAGTCCGCCAAGGCAGCCAGCCAGCCGAGCTTGTAGGCGAACTTGTCGCTGCCGAGTGCCTGTCCGTTCGGTACATAGAGATCGAGCACCGTGAGCCCGGCCGTCTCGACCGCTAGCACGCGGCGCTGCTCGTCCGGGAACCCCGGCAGCTCGGTGGCGAGCACGGTGATCGGTTCGCGCGACAGCACCGCGACGCCGTTGTAGGTGCGTTGGCCAGCATGGACGCTGTGGTAGCCGAGCGCCGTCAGATCGGCGGACGGAAAATCCGCATCGGTGGTCTTGGTCTCCTGCAGCGCGATGATGTCAGGGGTGGTCGCCGCGGACCATTCGGCCAATTGCGGCAGGCGGACCCGCAGCGAGTTCACGTTCCAGGTGGCGATGCGTAAGGTATCCATGCGCATAGGTTAATCCAGCCCGTGCCCCGCTGCGCGGACCGCGTGTAGGATGTCGCTATGCAAGCTTCTAGATACGACCTGGTGGTGATCGGCGGTGGCAGCGGCGGGCTCGCCTGCGCGCAGCGCGCGGCGGAGTACGGTGCGCGCGTGGCGATCGTGGAGTCGGCACGCTTGGGCGGCACCTGCGTCAATGTGGGCTGTGTGCCGAAGAAAATCATGTGGAACGCGGCGCAGATCGCCCATGCCGCTCACGATGCTGTGCATTACGGTTTCGATCTCACGCTGGGCGGTCACGATTGGTCGGCGTTGCGGGCGGCGCGTGACGCCTACATCGTGCGGCTGAACGGCATCTACGAACGCAACCTCGGCAACCGTAAGGTCGAGCTGTTCCGCGGCCATGCGGCGTTCGTCGCACCGAACCAGGTCCGCGTCGGGGATACACTGCTCGAAGCGCCGCAGGTGGTCATCGCGACCGGGGGTCGTCCTGCGGTGCCGGCGATACCGGGTGCGGAGCACGGCATCACCTCAGACGGGTTCTTCGAGCTTGCCGATCGACCGCAGCGGGTGGCGGTCGTGGGCAGCGGCTACATCGCGGTGGAGCTCGCCGGTGTGTTCGCTGCGCTCGGCAGCGAGGTGACCATGGTGCTGCGCCGCGACCGCGTGCTGCGGAATTTCGAGGCCATGCTCGGGACGGGGTTGCGCAAGATCATGGAGGACGACGGCGTCGTCTTCCTCGAGCACGCGGTGCCGCAGGCGCTGGAGCGGGACGCCGACGGTACGCTGCGGCTCGCCTTGCAGGAGGGTCGGGTCGCAGGTCCTTTCGATGCGGTGCTGTGGGCCATCGGTCGTGAGCCTGTGGTCGAGGGTCTCGGGCTCGAACGGGCCGGCGTGACGCGTGATGCGGCCGGTTGCATCCCGGTCGATGCGCTGCAACAGACCGATATCCCCGGCATCCACGCCATCGGCGATGTCACCGGGCGCGCTCAATTGACGCCGGTCGCCATCGCGGCGGGGCGACGATGGTCCGACCGGGTGTTCGGCGGTATGACCGACCGCCGCCTCGATTACTCGGACATCCCGACCGTGGTCTTCAGCCATCCCCCGATCGGCACGGTGGGTCTGTCGGAGGCCGAGGCCGTGGCGCATCACGGTGCCGCGGCGGTGAAGGTCTATACCTCGAGCTTCGTGCCGATGTACCACGCGCTGACGCCGCACAAACCCCGCACCGAGATGAAACTGGTGACGGTGGGGTCGGAGCAGCGCATCGTCGGTTGCCATGTGATCGGCGCGGGAGCCGACGAGATGTTGCAAGGTTTTGCAGTGGCGCTGCGCATGGGTGCCACCAAGCGCGACTTCGACGATACGATCGCGATCCATCCGACGAGCGCCGAGGAGTTCGTCACGATGCGTTGAGCGGCGTCTCGCGCCGCTGACTTCAAATCTCGGTGCGGTCGTGGCTGCGGTGCGAGGCGAAGGACATCCGGTCGAGTACGCCGAGCAGCAGCGCCGAGACCACGAAGGTCAGGTGCAGCACGACGTACCAGAGGATCTTGTCGTTCGGTATCGTCTTGACGTCCATGAACACCTTCAGCAGGTGGATGGAGGAGATCGCGACGATGGAGGCGGCGACCTTCAGCTTCAGGGTGCCCGCGTCGAGCCTGCCGAGCCAACCAAGTTTCTCGCGTTCTTGGCCCACATCGATGCGCGACACGAAGTTCTCGTAGCCCGAGAACATCACCATCACGATCAGGCTGCCGACCAGCACGATGTCGATCAACGTCAGCACCACGAGCACCAGTCGGTCTTCGGCGATGGATCCGACCATCAGCAAGACATGAATGGCTTCCTGGAAGAATTTGACGCCGAGCGCGAAAAGAGCCAGCGCGAGGCCCAGGTACATCGGCGCCAGCAACCAACGGCAGGCGAACAGAAGTTTCTCGATCTGGCGTTCCAACATGTGCGGGATTCTACCTCAAGCATGTCCGGAATACATTGACCGCAGCAGCCCCCTCAGCGAGGGGTCTGCAGTCCTCCAGTGTCATGTCGAGCTTGACGAGCACGCGCATCGAGCGCGTGTTGTCCGGCGAGGTGATGGCCAACACCTCGGTGAGGCCGAGTGCGTCCCGGCTGTGGGCCAACACGGCGCGTCCGGCTTCGGTCGCGATGCCCGCCCCCCAACCCGCAGGCAGCAAGGCAAAGCCGAGATCCGGTAGCGGTAGTGTGTCGCGTCGCACCAAGCCGCACATGCCGATGACCGTCTGGTCGCTCTGCAGCGCCACGCGCAACAGCCCGTGACCGTGCCTGCGATAGCTCGCCATGGGGCCTTCGCGCAGGTAGCGGCGGGCGTCATCCAGCGTCCGAACCCCACGATCACCGATGAATTCGTGGAACGAGGGCTCGTTGAGCAGTCGCAGCACGAAGGACGCATCCTGCTCGGTGAACTCCCGCAAGGCCAGGCGGGGGGTGTCGATGGCTATCGCGGTCGTGTCAGGGTTCATGGCGGTCGCTGGAGGTTGGACGGCGTTGCCGGATAGTACGCCGACCGCATCACCGGTGATAATGGACCATGCGCAACCTGATCCTCGTCCTCGTCGATCAACTCGACCGTCGCTCCGCGGCCTTCGACGGTTTCGATCCGGCGCAGGACCGGGTATGGATGGCCGAGGCGCCTCACGATTCGACCCCGCTGCGCTCGAGCCTCGTCCGCATCGCGCTGTTCCTCGCCTGCATGCGCCACTTCCGCGATGCACTGCGCGATGAAGGGATGGTCATCGAATACAGTCCGCGCAGTCGCAGCGGCAGTCTGGCCGAGATGCTGGCGGCGGACCTCGCGCGGTTGCGTCCGCAGGCCGTGGTGTTGATGGAGCCCGGGGATTGGGGCCTGCGCGAGGCGCTGCGTGGCGTACTCCGCGAGTCGGGTGTGCAGGTGCTCGAGCGCGAGGACCGCCATTTCCTCTGCTCGGGTGACGAATTCGCCGCCCATGCCCGCGGCCGCAAACAGCTGCGCATGGAGTTCTTCTACCGCGAGATGCGTCGCCGACACGGTGTGCTGCTCGATGCCGAGGGTGAGCCCGAAGGCGGCGCGTGGAACTACGATGCCGAGAACCGCAAGGCCTTCGGTCGCGAAGGGCCGGGTGCGCTGGGTCTCGTCGCGCCGGTCACTTTCGCGCCCGACGCACTGACGCGCGAGGTGCTCAAGGAGGTCTCGGCGGCCTATGCGGACCATCCGGGCGCGCTCGCCGACTTCGACTGGCCGGTGACCCGCGAGCAGGCGCTGCAGGCGCTCACCGATTTCGTCGACCACCGGCTTGCGGCGTTCGGCGATTGGCAGGATGCGATGTGGACGGGTGAGCCTTGGTTGTTCCATTCGCGCCTCTCTGCGGCGCTCAACCTCAAGCTGCTCGACCCGCGCGAGGTGTTGACCGCTGTCGAGGCGGCTTATCGGGCAGGTCATGCACCGCTCGCAGCTGCCGAGGGTTTCATCCGCCAAGTGCTTGGTTGGCGCGAATACGTACGCGGCATCTACTGGCTGCAGATGCCAGATTATCTTGAGCGCAACTCGCTCGGTGCGGTGCAGCCACTGCCAGCGCTCTATTGGAGCGGCGACACCGATATGGTCTGCTTGCGCGAGGCGGTAGGACAGACGCTGCGCTACGGCTACGCCCACCACATCCAACGATTGATGGTCACTGGACTGTTCGCGCTGTTGGTCGGTGTCGATCCGCGCGAGGTGCACCGGTGGTACCTCGCGGTCTACGTCGATGCGCACGAGTGGGTCGAACTGCCGAACACGCTCGGTATGTCGCAGTACGCCGACGGCGGCGTGATGGCCTCCAAGCCCTATATCGCATCCGGTCGCTACATCGACCGCATGAGCAACCATTGCCGCAGTTGCCGCTACGATCCGGCGCTCTCCACCGGTGAGAAGGCCTGTCCGTTCACCACGCTTTATTGGGATTTCCTGCTGCGCCACGAGACCAGGCTTGCCGCCAACCCGCGCATGGGCATGCAGGTGCGCAACCTCGGGCGCTTGGACGCCGATGCGCGCAACGCCATCCGCCAGCAGGCCTCGGCGCTGCGTGGGCGCCTGAGCGGCGGGTAGCCCGGCAGTCCGACGATCCGTCCGTAGCGCCTTCGGTCCGTAGTAACCTACGCCCATGACCTCCTCCGCCCACAACCTCACACAGCGCTTTCCGAAGCGCCGCGCCTTCATCACGGGAGCCGCGAGCGGTCTCGGGCTTGCGTGCGCCGAGTCCTTGGCCCGTGAGGGCTGGCAACTGTTCCTGACCGACGTCGACGCTGGGCGTCTCGATCTCGTCACGCAGAGCTTCCGACGCGATGGCGCGCAGGTGATGTCATCACCTTGCGATGTCCGTGACGCGGCCGCCGTGCAGGCCGTGGTGGATGCAGCGGTCGAGGTCGCAGGCGGGATCGATGTCGCGATCCACTGCGCCGGTGTCTCGGTGGCCGGCCGCTTCCACGAGACCTCGCCGGAGGACTGGGATTGGTGCTTCGACATCAACGTGAGCGGCGTGGCGAACTCCTGCCGGGCGGTGATCCGCCACATGGCGCGCGGACCGGGCGGCCTGATCATCAACATCGCGAGCGTCGCCGGTTTCTGCGCAGGTCCGCAGATGTCGGCCTACAACGCCTCGAAGGCCGCGGTGATCGCGTTGAGCGAGACACTGATGCAGGAGTATGGGGCCTACGGAGTACGCACGATGGTGGTGATGCCGGCGTTCTTCCGTACCAGCATCATCGACAACGGCCGCGGCCCCGCACGGGTGCTCGATGCCGCACGCAAGCTGGTCGACAAGTCCAACCTCGAGGCCCCGGAGGTCGCCGAGGCGATCTTGATGGCGGCCTCGCGCGGACGCACGCATCTCGTCTATCCGCCGAAGTACCGGGGCCTTTGGTGGCTCAAGCGCTTCATACCGCAGCGTTGGCACCAGATCTTCCCGCGCTTGACTCGGCGCTGACCATCCTTCCCGAGGCACCCATGCTGGCACCCTTCCACCTCGCGATACCGGTGCACGACATCGCTGCCGCGCGCGCGTTCTACGGCGTGCGTTTCGGCTGTCCCGAGGGGCGCTCGGCCACCGGGTGGGTCGATTTCGATTTCTTTGGGCACCAGTTGGTCGCCCACCTCGATCCGTCACGCGAGGCGTTCGTGCCTGCCGCGCACAGCAACCGCGTCGATGGCCACGATGTGCCGGTGCCGCATTTCGGTGTGGTGCTCGGCTGGCAGGATTGGCAAGGCTTGGCGGCACGCCTGGTCGCCGAGGGCACCGATTTCATCATCTCGCCCGGCATCCGTTTCGCCGGCGAGGTCGGTGAACAGGCGACCTTCTTCCTGTACGACCCCTCGGGCAATGCGCTCGAGTTCAAGGCCTTCCGCGACCCGTCGCGGCTGTTCGCAAAATAATGCGGGGCGATCGCGGAGACGGTGTGTGAGCATGCGATCAGGGTCGGATCACCGCATCGCAGTGGGTGATGGGATCTCGCTCTTCTGCGGCGACCATGCCGGCCCTGCGCCGGTGTTGTGTCTGCCCGGTCTGACGCGCAACAGCCGCGACTTCGGGCCCTTGGCGCAGCATTTGTCGTCAGGCCGGCGGGTCTTGACCCCCGATCTGCGCGGCCGCGGTCGCTCAGACCGCGATCCGGACTGGCGTCGCTATCGTCTCGATATGTATGTCGCCGACATGATCGCGTTGCTCGACCATCTGGACATCGAAAAGGTCGTGGTGATCGGCACCTCCTTGGGGGGCTTGGTGGGGATGTTCATGGCGGCAGGTCATCGCGGGCGTGTCGCGGGGCTCGTGATGAACGATATCGGCCCGGAACTCGATCCGCGCGGGATGCAGCGCATCGCGAGCGGCATGGACAAAGTCCGCCCTGTTGCGAGCTGGGCCGAGGCGGCAGCCGATGCCCGTGCGGCCAACGCATCTGCACTACCGGATTACGACGACGCCGATTGGTCGCGTTTCGCGCACGCGGTCTATCGCGAAGAAGCCCCGCAGCGGATCGTCCGCGATGTGGACCCCATGATCGGTCAGGCGCTGCTCGAATCTTCGGTCTCGGCGCCTGATTTTTGGGTCGCGTTCGCGACCCTACAGGGTCTGCCGGTCCTGTGCTTGCGCGGCGCGACCAGCGATGTGCTCTCGGCTGATACGGTGCGTCGCATGCTGCACATCGTGCCGGGTATGCACGCCGAGACCATCGAAGGTCGAGGTCATGCGCCGACGCTCGATGAACCCACGAGCAGGGCTGCGCTCGACCGGTTCCTGGCCAGGGTTTGAGAGCCTGACGGACCGGATCAGTCGGAAAAACCGTAGGGTCTGTTCGGTTACACTGGTTCGGGCTTTCAGGAGACCGCATGCAACACTCCGCCGTCACGGTCGCGACCATGGTCCTCTACATGGCGGTCTGCCTCGGGCTCGGGGTGCTGGCTTGGCGCCGTACCCGGACGCTCGGGGATTTCATCCTCGGGGGGCGCAGCCTCGGCAGTTGGGTGACGGCGCTCAGCGCCCAAGCCACCGACATGAGCGGTTGGCTGTTGATGGGGTTGCCGGGTCTCGCGTACGCCTCGGGGTTCGATTCGGTCTGGCTGCTGCTGGGCCTCGCGGTCGGGACCTGGCTCAACTGGCGTTGGGTGGCCGCACCCTTGCGCGAGGCGACAGAGCGGCTCGGTGATGCGCTGACGCTGCCCGATTACTTTGAACGCCGGTTCGAGGACGACAGTCGTCTGCTGCGGGTGCTGGTGGCGACATTCATACTCGTGTTCTTCGTCTTCTACACCAGTTCCGGGTTTGTGGCGGCCGGCCGCCTGTTCGAGGCGCTCTTCGGGTTGCCCTATGTCGAAGCGATGCTCTGGGGGACTGCGGCTATGCTGGCCTACACTTTCCTCGGGGGCTTCCTCGCCGTGTCCTGGTCGGATGTGCTGCAAGGCTCGCTGATGTTCGTCACCTTGGTGATGGTGGCTGCGCTCGGGCTTGCGCTGGTCGGTGGTCCGGGCGAGACCGTGACGCGGCTCCAGGCGCTCGATGCCTCGTTGCTCGACCCGTTCGCAGCCGATGGCGGGCAGACGCTCGGAGCGGTGGGTATCCTTTCTTTGGTTGCCTGGGGGCTCGGCTACGCCGGACAACCGCACATTCTCGCGCGTTTCATGGCGGCGAGGTCGGTCGCCCACATCGCGACTGCGCGGCGGGTCGCGATGGTTTGGGTTATCGTCGTGCTGGTCGCTGCGGTGATCGTCGGGCTCACCGGTCGGCTGTTGTTGCCGCAGCCCCTCACCGGCACGGACATCGAGAAGGTGTTCATCGTGATGTCCACCACCTTCCTGCATCCCGTGCTCGCGGGGGTATGCCTGGCGGGCGTCATGGCCGCCATCATGAGCACCGCCTCGGCGCAGCTGCTGGTCGCTTCGTCGGCGTTCGCCCAGGATTTCTATGGCAGCTTGTTCCGCCGCAGCGCAGGCCGCGCCGAGCTGCTGTGGGTCGGGCGGTCCGCCGTGCTCGGTATCGCAGCGCTCGCGTTCGTGCTGGCGCTCGACCCGGACAGCACCGTGCTCGGCCTCGTATCCTGGGCTTGGGCGGGTTTCGGAGCCGCCTTCGGCCCGGCGATTATCCTCTCGCTCTATTGGCCGCGCATGACCCGCAACGGGGCGCTCGCCGGCATCCTCGTCGGCGGTGTGACGGTGATCCTCTGGAAGCAGCTGGCAGGCCTCGGTGGGATCTTCGCGATCTATGAGCTGCTGCCGGGGTTCCTGTTGTCCGCGTTCGCCATCCTGGTGGTGAGCCGCCTCGGCGCGCCGCTGGGCCGTACCTCTGCAGTTTGAGCCCAGCATGCGTCCTGCTGCCGCTTTGCGCATTGCGACTTGCCGACCGTTGCCGGAGCCCGATCAGGACGAGGGCCTCTTGCTTGAGGCTTTGCGTGCGGCAGGCATCGATGCCGTGATGGCCGGTTGGCGTGGTGGTAGCACGGACTGGCGGGAGCCAGTACCGACGCTGCTGCGCTCGACTTGGGATTATCTGCATGCCGTCGACGACTTCGAGGCTTGGG
>CAMAQZ010000009.1 GCA_945860725.1 Klebsiella pneumoniae
CTGGCCGCCGAACTGCTCTATCAGCGTTTCCCGGCGGCGAGTGAAGGGGACCTCAGTCGCTTGCGGGCGCGGTTGGTCAGCACGGCACCCCTCGCCGAGGCGGCGCAGTCGCTGGGGCTCGGCGATGAACTGCGGCTCGGTTCGGGTGAACTCAAGACCGGCGGCTTTCGCCGCGAGTCCATCCTCGCCGACGCCCTCGAGGCGCTGATCGGGGCTGTCTATCTTGATGCCGGCCTCGAGGCGGCCCGCGCCGTGGTGGCGCGTTTTTGCGAGCCCTTGATCGATACGTTGCCGCCACCGGAGGATCTGAAGGATCCGAAGACGCGGCTGCAGGAGCTGTTGCAGGGTCGCGGGCTTGCGTTGCCGGAGTACCGCGTCGAGCAGGTCTCGGGCGAACCCCACCTGCAACATTTTTCAGTGCGTTGCGAAGTGCCTGAGCTGCACATCGCGACGGCGGGTGAAGGTTCGAGCCGTCGCCGTGCGGAACAGGATGCGGCACAACGCGTGCTTGATAGTTTGACCGGGGAGGTCCGATGAGCGATCCGTCGACAGAGATAGACGACCCGTCTGCAGGTGCGCCTGCAGCAAGCACGGCGCCGTTCCGCGCCGGTTTCGCGGCCTTGGTCGGACGACCCAATGTGGGCAAGTCCACGCTCCTGAACGCGCTGGTCGGCGAGAAGCTCTCGATCGTCACACCACGTCCGCAGACGACGCGCCATCGCATCGTCGGCCTGGTGCATCGACCGGAAGCCCAGATCGCGTTCGTCGACACGCCGGGTTTGCATATCGGGGGCAAGCGGGCGCTGAACCGCGCGATGAACCGGGCGGCCGGCGCAGCCTTGGTGGACGCCGATGTCGTCGTGTTCGTCGTCGAAGCCCTGCGTTGGTACGCCGAGGATGAAGCCGTGGTGCAGCGCATCCGCGACTCAGGCCGACCAGCGCTCGCCGTGGTGAGCAAGTCGGACCTCATCCAACCGCGGCAGCTTTTGTTGCCGTTCATCGCTGAACTGGCTACCCGGCATCCGTTCCTCGGCATTGTGCCGGTGTCGGCACGCCGCGACGAGAACCTCGAGCCGCTGGCCTCTGCCATCGCTGCGCTGCTACCGGAGTCGCCGCCGCTCTTCGATGCCGAGGACCGCACCGACCGCGACCTGCATTTCCGCATATCGGAGATCGTCCGCGAGAAGCTCACGCTCGAGCTCAACCAAGAAGTGCCTTACGGCATCGCCGTGGGGGTCGAGCGCTTCGAGATAGAGGACGGTAGACCGGTCGTGCATGTGGTCATATGGGTGGACCGCGAAGGCCAGAAGCCGATCGTGATCGGCGGCGGAGGCACTCGTCTTAAGCGGGTCGGAACGGCGGCGCGTCGTGAGATCTCCGCGCTTCTCGACGGGCGTTGTCACCTCGAGCTTTGGGTCAAGGTCCGGGAGAACTGGGCCGACAACGCCGCCGCACTGCGATCGCTCGGACTGGAGTGACGGTGCGCGGGCGCCGCGTAGAACTCGATGCCGTGTTCGTGCTGCACCACCGACCGTGGCGCGACACCAGCCGGATGCTCGATGTGTTCACGCGGGAGCACGGGCGGCTGATGCTGTTCGCGCGCGGGGTGCGCGGTCCGAGATCGCGCAGCGCCTCGTTGTTGCAGCCCTTCGTACCCTTGCTCGCTTCATGGACCGGATCGGGCGAGACCGCACAGCTGACCCAGGTCGAGGCCGCCCCCGGCGGGCCTGTCGCTCGCCTGCCCGCTGGGGCGCTGCTCTCTGGCTGGTATCTCAACGAATTGCTGTTGAAGCTCGTGCTGCGCGCCGACCCCCAACCGGCTGTGTTCGACCTCTACGCCCGCACGCTCGATCGGCTGCGCGACCAGCAAGCGGTCGCTGCAGTGCTGCGCGGTTTCGAGCGCGACCTGCTCGTGCTGCTCGGATTCGGTCTCGAACTCGGGTGCGAGGCGCAGGGTGGCGCGCCGCTGCAGGCCGACAGGTATTATCATTTCCATCCCAGCCTCGGCTTCGTCGCGACCCGCGCCGATGCGGAGGCGGCTTACGCCGGCCGATCGCTGCTCGCGTTGGCGGATGACGATCTGCAGGAGGATGCCGTGCTCGAGGATGCCCGACGCCTGATGCGCACCGCGTTGGATGACGCGCTGGAAGGCCGCGAGTTGCGCACCCGCAGCGTGGCACGGGCGGTGACGCGCAGTGCCGCGCGCGCCGCAGCATCGGCTGTCGCGGCGTCGCCTGCCGCCCAACCGGCGGTCAAGCCGCCGTCCGGGGAGAGGCCTTCATGACGGTCGCTGCGACGACGAACGGTTCCGGTCACTTGGCACTCGGCGTCAACATCGACCATGTGGCGACCCTGCGTCAGGCGCGTCGTATCCACTACCCGAGCCCCTTGCAGGCAGCCTTGGTCGCCGAGCGCGCGGGAGCCGACAACATCACGCTGCACCTGCGCGAGGATCGTCGTCACATCCAGGATGCCGATGTCGAGGCGATGCGGCCAGTGCTTGCGACCCGCATGAACCTCGAACTTGCGGTCACCGACGAGATGATCCGCTTCGCCTGCCGGATCCGCCCGGCGGATTGTTGTCTGGTGCCCGAGCATCGCGCGGAGATCACGACCGAGGGTGGCCTCGACATCGCCGCGCAGGTGGGGCGGTTGAGCGCCGAGTGTGCGCAGCTCGCCGCTGCGGGCATCCGCGTCGCCTTGTTCATAGACCCCGATCCGCTGCAGATCGAGGCCGCGGCGCGGGTCGGTGCGCCGGTCGTAGAACTGCATACCGGTCGGTATTGCGAGGCGTCCGGTGCGGATTTGGCCCGCGAACTTGCGCGGCTGCGTCTCGCTTCGCGGATCGCGGTCGAGCACGGCCTCGAGGTGCACGCCGGACACGGTCTCAACGGCGACAATGTTGCCGCGGTGGCGGCGATCCCCGAGGTGGTCGAGCTCAACATCGGCCATTCCATCGTCGCGCGCGCCGTGTTCATCGGTTTCGCAGCGGCGGTCGCCGAGATGCGCGGACTGATGACCGCCGCTCGGCTTGCGGCCAGCCATGTGAGGACGACGGCATGAACGTGTTGGTGTTTGATATCGAGACCATCCCAGACATCGAGCTCGGACGGCGGACGTTCGGCTTGGAAGGTCTGGGCGATACTCAAGTGGCCGAGGCGATGTTCGCCCAAGCCCGGCGGCATTCGGGCAGCGATTTCCTGCCGCACGAACAGCACCGTATCGTGGCGATCTCTTGCGTTCTGCGCCAAGCCGGCACGCTGAGCGTCTGGAGCCTCGGCGATCTCGATTCGGGCGAGGACGAACTGGTGCGGCGTTTCTTCGACGGCATTGAGCGCCATACGCCCGATCTCGTGTCGTGGAACGGCGGGGGCTTCGATCTGCCGGTGCTGCACTATCGAGCACTCAAGCATGGCATCGTGGCGCAGCGATATTGGGAGAACGGGCAGGGTGATTCCAGCTTCCGCTGGAACAACTACCAGAGCCGGTACCACGAGCGGCACACCGACCTCATGGATGTGTTGTCGGGCTTCCAGCCGCGCGCCAAGGCGAGCCTCATGGACATGGCGTACTTGCTCGGACTCCCCGGCAAACTCGGCTTCTCGGGCGCTGCGGTGTGGCCCGCCTACCAGTCGGGCGACCTGCAGGGCATCCGCCGCTACTGCGAGACCGATGTACTTAATACTTGGCTCGTGTTCCTGCGCTTCCAACACATGCGTGGTCGCATCGACACCACTGAACTCGCCGATGAGCACCAGCGCGTGCGTGACCTGCTGGCCGGATCGACTGAGCCGCATCTCGCCGAGTTCCTGGCCGCGTGGGATATGCCGGCGACATGACCCGCGGGTCTATGCCGCCCGGTCCGCCCGAGGAGGGCGTCGTGACCGCACTCAACCACGATGGCGAGGGGGTGTTGCGCGGCGAGAAGACCGCTTTCGTCCCGGGGGCGCTGCCTGGTGAGCAGATCCGCTTCCGGCGGGTGCGCCGTCATCGGCAGCACGATGAGGCGGAACTGATCGAGGTCGTGACGGCGTCCGCTGCGCGGGTGGCACCGCCCTGTGCGCACTTCGGCGTCTGTGGGGGCTGTGCCATGCAGCACATCGACCCGGCCGCCCAGATCGCTGCCAAACAGGCGGAGATCGCGGCGACGCTCGCGCGTATCGGCCGCGTGGAGCCGCGGCGTTGGCTCGAGCCTTTGCGCGGGCCGTCACTCGGCTATCGGCGTCGTGCGCGTCTCGGTGCGAAGTTCGTTCCCAAACGCGGGCGGGTATTGGTCGGGTTCCGAGAACGGTCCAAACCCTATGTGGCGGCGCTCGACGCCTGCGCGGTGTTGGCGCCGCCGCTCGATGGTCTGATCACGCCCTTGTCGGATCTCCTCACCGGGCTCGACAGCCGGCGCACGATCCCACAGGTGGAGGTCGCGGTCGGCGAGGATGCCGTGGCGCTCGTTTTCAGGGTGCTCGAACCGCCGGGGATGGCCGACCTCGCGGCACTCCATGCCTTCGGCGAGGCCCGCGGGCTGCGCATCCACCTGCAGCCCGCCGGCAACGACAGCATTCGACTATTGCGCGGGCCTGATGCGCAGTGGGCTGCTGCAGCGGCGGACGACGAGCCGTGGTTGCACTACTCGCTACCCGTCGCCGGCCGCGATGACGACCTGCGTTTCGCGTTCCGGCCCACTGACTTCATCCAGATCAATGCCGCGGTCAACCGGATGTTGGTCGCGCAGACGATCGAGTGTCTTGAGGTCGGCCCTGAAGATCGGGTGCTCGACCTCTTCTGCGGTCTGGGCAACTTCACGCTGCCGCTCGCGTTGCGCGCACGCGAGGTGGTCGGCATCGAAGGGGATACCGCGCTGGTGGCCCGCGGCAACCAGAACGCCGCCCTCAACGGCATCGGCAACGCGGCATTCCATGCGGCCGATCTCGCGTCCGCCCTGGGTGGTGCGGCAGCGCTGGCCGGTGGCTTCAGCCGTGTGCTGCTCGATCCGCCGCGAGCGGGTGCGCTTGAGGTGTTGCCGCGGATCGCTGCGCTCGGCGCCGAGCGTATCGTCTATGTCTCCTGCCATCCCGGTACGCTCGCCCGCGATCTCGAGCAGCTCTGCCATGTCCACGGCTATCGCCTCGAGGCGGCCGGCGTGATAGACATGTTCCCCCACACGACGCATGTGGAATCCATGGCAGTCTTGGAGCGCACCCGATGACCCTCGGCCCACTCATGATCGATCTCGAGGGGACGGTGCTGCAGCCGGAGGAGCGCGAGCTGTTGGCGCACCCATCGGTCGGCAGCGTGATCCTCTTCGCTCGTAACTACGCCGAACCCGAGCAGTTGACCCGGTTGGTCGCCGATATCCATGCGGTGCGTTCGCCGGCGTTGATCGTCGGCGTCGATCACGAAGGCGGGCGGGTTCAGCGCTTCCGCGCGGGGTTCTCCAAGTTGCCGCCGTTGCGCCGCATCGGCCATGAACATGATGCCGACCCGCAGGCCGGCGCGGCGCTGGCGCGGGAGCTCGGCTGGCTGATGGCGGCGGAACTGCGCGCACACGGCGTCGATCTGTCGTTTGCGCCCTGCGTCGATCTCGACTACGGGGTGAGCGAGGTCATCGGCGATCGCGCCTTGCATGCCGATCCGGCGGTGGTCGGTGCGCTGGCGGTCGCCTATCAGGCCGGAATGCGCAGCGCCGGCATGGCGGCGACGGCCAAACATTTCCCGGGTCATGGGGCGGTCGTGGCGGACTCGCACCATGCGCTGCCGGTCGACCGTCGCAGGCTCGTCGACCTGGATGCCGACATCGCTCCCTATCGGCTATTGATCGCCAATGGTCTCGCCGGTGTGATGGTGGCGCATGTGCTCTATCCGGAGGTCGATTCAGTGCCGGCAAGCGCCTCGGCGCGTTGGATTCGCGGCATCCTGCGCGATGAGCTGCGCTTCCAAGGCGTGGTGTTCGCCGATGATCTCTCGATGGCCGGTGCCGCAGCCGTGGGCGGCATCGTCGAGCGTGCCGAGCGTTCGCTGGCCGCCGGCTGCGATGTGCTGCCGGTCTGTAACCATCGACCGAGCACGATCGCGGTGATCGAGGGTCTGAAGGCCGCACCGGATCCGGTCGCGGCGCTGCGGCGCGTGCGATTGCGCGGCCGCCCGCAGCAGGACATCGAGGCCTTGCATGCCTCTGAGCGATGGCGGATGGCACAGCAGGCCTTGGAGCGCTGTACGGCACCGCCGGACCTGCGCCTGGCCTGATTCCGACTCAGCCGCCCGGCGTCACCACGGCGATCACGCCGATGGCAGGATGATCGTAATAGTTGCGCTCGTTGAAGCGGATGCGGCGGATCTCGTTGAGCTGCGCGGCTGGGTTGCCGTCGCTCGCATGCCGCAAGGTCATGCCGAAATGCAGCAGGGCGCCTCGCTCCAACTGGAAACTGCCAGACAGGCCGGGCACATTGATCCCCAAGCGCTCGAGCGGCAGTCCGCTGCGGGGAGCGCCCCACGAGGCTGCGGTCTGCACCCAGCCGGTGTGCGCCAAGATGCGGTAGCCGCCGCGGGTGAGCTTCTCGCGGGTGCCCCCTAACTGCATGCGGCCGCCGGCGAGCGGGCCGATGAAGCGGGCGACCTGCGTGCCTGCGGTGTCGCCGGCGCCACGCGAGGGGGCCGCCGAAGGCGCAGCATCGCTGATGCCGCCCGGCGCCCGGAACACGATCACCTCAACCGAATAGGCGCCACTGCCGGACGCGGCCGCAGGCGGTGTCGCCGCCGCAGCGGGTTTGACCGCCTGCCCAGCGGCAGGGACGGTGATGAGCAGCGACAGCGCCGCGAGCGCGGGCCACCACGCCGAGCGAGATCGGATCGGTGTCCTCATCTGCCCATGATAGCCGCACCGCCGCCGAGGCGCTGCAACAGTGCGGTGACGAACTCGAAGCGCTCGGTCTCATCGACGAGCGGGTGGGAGATCCGCAGCTTCAACGGCCCCTCCAACCGGTACTCCCGCGGGTTCGACTGCAGCAGCGCGACCACCTTCTTCGGGTCGATCGCGTTCTGTGGCTCGAACTGTAGTTGCCCGCCGTGTGTGCCGAAGTCCACCCTGCGCAGACCGAGGCGCCGGGCGACCAACCGCAGCCGCGCGGTCCGCAGCAGGTTGCGGGCGGGCGTCGGCGGCTCTCCGAAGCGGTCTGTTAACTCGACCAGCATGCCGTCGAGCGCATCCTCGTCCGCCGCAGCAGCGATGCGTTTATAGAGCGCGAGGCGCACTTGCACATCGCCGACATAATCCTCCGGAAGCAAGCTGGGCACCCGCAGCTCCACTTCGCTCTGCGAGGCGAGCGGCGCATCGAGATCGACGCGGCGACCAGCGCGCAGCGCCTTCACCGCGCGGTCGAGCATGTCGAGGTACATGGTAAGACCAACCTCAGCCATCTCGCCGCTCTGCTGCTCGCCGAGCAGCTCACCGGCGCCGCGGATCTCGAGGTCGTGGGTGGCAAGTACGAAGCCGGCGCCCAATTCCTCCAAAGATTCCAGGGCCTCGAGTCTCTTGAGCGCATCACCGGTCAGCGCCTTGCGTGATGGTACCAGCAGGTAGGCATAGGCGCGGTGGTGCGAGCGACCCACGCGACCGCGCATCTGGTGCAGTTGGGCGAGGCCGAAGCGGTCTGCGCGATCGATGATGATGGTGTTCGCGCTCGGCACGTCGATGCCGCTCTCGATGATGGTCGTCGCGACCAGGATGTCGAAGCGCCGGTGGTAGAAATCGACCATCATCTGCTCGAGCTCGCGTTCGCGCATCTGACCGTGCCCGATACGGATCTTCGCCTCCGGTACCAGTTTGCCAAGTGATTCGGCGACCCGGGCGATGTCCCGGACCTCATTGTGCACGTAATAGATCTGCCCGCCGCGGCGCAGTTCACGCAAGATGGCTTCGCGCACGGTGGCATCGTGCCATTCGGTGATGAAGGTCTTAATCGGCAGCCGCTCCGCCGGCGGCGTGGCGATGATGGACAGCTCACGCAACCCGCCGAGCGCCATGTTGAGCGTGCGTGGGATCGGCGTCGCGGTGAGGGTCAGCACATGTACTTCGGCGCGCAGGGCTTTGAGCCGCTCCTTGTCGCGCACGCCGAAACGATGCTCTTCATCGATGACGACGAGTCCGAGATCTTTGAACCGCGGTTGGGCGTGCAGCAGGCGGTGAGTCGCGATCAAGATGTCGACGGTGCCGCTCTCGATACCCTCGAGTGTGGCCGTGGACTCCTTGCCGGAGCGGAAGCGCGACAACGATTCGATTCGCACTGGCCAGTCCGCGAAGCGGTCGGCGAGGCTGTTCTGGTGCTGCTGAGCGAGTAGGGTGGTCGGCACCAGCACAACGACCTGTTTACCGGCCTGCACGGCGACGAAGGCGGCGCGCATCGCGACCTCCGTCTTGCCGAAACCGACATCGCCGCAGACCACGCGGTCCATCGGCTGCTCGCGTCCGAGATCGGCGATCACCTGGACGATGGCCTCGGCCTGGTCCGCGGTCTCCTCGAACGGGAAGCCGTTGGCGAAGGCTTGGTATTCGAGTTCGTTCGGCGCGAGCTGCAGGCCACGCCGCGCCTTGCGCTGCGCGTAGAGATCGAGCAGTTCGGCGGCCACATCGCGTACTTTCTCGGCCGCCCGACGTCGGGCGCGGGTCCATTGGTCGGAGCCGAGCTTGTGCAGCGGCGCGGACTCGGGCGCACCGCCGGAATAGCGCGATACATAGTGCAGCGCGTGTACCGGAACATAGAGCCGATCGCCGCCTTGGTACTCGAGGACCAGGAACTCCCCGGGCTGGCCACCGACCTCCATCGCCTGCAGCCCGATGTAGCGACCGACCCCGTACTCCTCATGCACCACCGGCGCACCGGCGGTGAGCGACTGCAAATCGCGCAGTATCGCGTTCGGGTCGGAGGCGGCCGACTTCCGCCGTCGGCGTTCCTGTCGCGCACGGGTGCCGAAGAGCTGGGATTCCGAGAGCAGTGCCAAAGATGCACCCGGCAGGCTGAGTCCTTGCAGCTCCGGTGCGACGGTCAGACCGACACGATCGCTGCAGGCAAGGAAACCCTCCCAACCGTCGCAGGCCGCCGCTTGCAAGCGGGCCCCGCGCAGCAGTTCGCCGAGCACCTCGCGCCGACCCGGTGAGTCGGCTGCCAGCAAGACCCGTCCTGGGAACTCTTCGAGGAAGCTCTGCAGCGGCGCGAGCGGGCGCTCCGCGCGCGCATCGAGCAGCAGTGATTTCGGTAGTTGAGTGCCGAAATCGAAGTCGATATCGGTCGGCTGCGGATCGCGGAAAGGCTGGCTTTCGACGCGGGAGTACGCAGCCAGGCCCGACTCGATCTCTTCAGGCGTCAGAAAGATCTCGCGCGGCTCGAGCAAGGGTCGTTCGATGTCGCCGCTGCGTTCGGCATGACGGTCCTGTATCGATCGCCAAGCCCGCGACAGTCCACCCTCACGGTCTTGGGTGAAGTCGGCGATTACCGTGCGGGCGGGGAGATAGTCGAACAACATGCCGGTATCTTCAAAGAAAAGTGGCGACCAGAACTCGATGCCCGCCGGTGCGTAGCCGTCGCTCACGCCGGTATAGAGCGGGCTGCGGGTCGGGTCGCCCTCGAAACGGCTACGCCAGCGACGCCGGAACGCACGGATCGCATCGGGGTCGAGCGGGAACTCGCGGGCGGGCAGTAGGCGCAGGGCGGGCAGCGCATCGAGCGAGCGCTGGGTTTCAGGATCGAACCGACGGATCGCATCGATGCGGTCATCGAACAGATCGATGCGCAGCGGATGTTCGGTTCCCATCGGGAACACATCCAGCAGCGAGCCGCGTACCGCGAACTCGCCGGGCGCACCGACCTGTGCGACCGAGGCGTAACCCGCCTCGATGAGCCGCATACGGAACGCTTCCAGCGCCAGGGTGTCACCGACCGCGAGGTCGAAACTGCGCGCGGCAACCCACCCGCTGGGTGCGAGTCGTTGCAGCAGCGTGTCGAGGGTGACGAGGACCAGCCCCCGACGCAGTCCCGGCAGTTCGGCGAGGGTACGCAGTCGTTCGGAGACGATATCCGGCAGCGGCGAGAACAGGTCCCAGGGCAGCACTTCCCAGTCGGGCAGCGTCAACACCTGCATACCTTCACGCACGAAGAAACCAAGTTCCGCGCGCCGTCGTTCCAGACTGCGGCTGTCCGGTTCGATGATCAACCACGGACGATCGTCCTGGCGAGCGGCCTCGGCCAGTGCGAGCGCGGCGGCGCTGCCGTGCAGGCCCGTCCAGCGCACGAGCGGGCGTCGGGCGTCGGGGAGCAGGGGTTGGAAGAGGGCGGGGCGGGGTGCGGGCATGGGCGCGCAAGCTTACAGAGACGTAGCGGTCGGGCAAGGGGGGTGGACGCCGTTCGGGTGGCGGAGCCGATGTGGTTTAATCCCCCGCGCCATGTTCCAGCCGCTGCCGCTGTTCGTGGGCTTGCGCTATGTGCGGGCCCGTAACCGCAAGTTCTTCGTCTCCTTCATCACCTGGGTGTCGCTCGCCGGGGTCTGCGTGGGCGTGGCAGCCCTGATCGTGATCCTGTCGGTGATGAACGGTTTCGAGGGGATATCCCGGGAGCGCCTGCTCGCATTGTCCGCCCATGCCCGTGTGATCGCGGGGCCGGGCGATGAGGGCAGTACGGCCGCCGCCCAAGCGTCGACCTGGCAGTCGGCGTTGGCAGCGATGGCGAGGTTGCCCGGTGTCACCGGGGTCGCGCCCTACGCGGAATTGCAGGTGCTTGCGCTGCGTGGCGCCGAGAGTCGGCCGCTGCAGTTGCGCGGGGTCGACCCGGCGCTCGAGCCGAAGGTCTCGGAGATCGCGCGCGCGTTGCGCGAAGGTGCGCTCACAGACCTGCAGCCCGGGGCAGCCCGGCTGCTGCTCGGTCACGGCGTTGCGGCTTGGCTCGGCGTCGGGGTGGGTGATCCGATCACCTTGCTGGTGCCCGGGGTGGATGCCGGCGGCACGCCCGTGCCGCGGCTGCGCGAGTTCCGGGTGGCGGGCATCTTCGAGGTCGGGCATCCGGAGACCGACAGCCTGCTCGCACTCGGGCACATCGAGGAGGTCTTCGCACTCGCGGGTGCCGAACCGCGCGCCTTCGGTCTCGTTCTACGCTACGCCGATGCGCTGCAGGCGCCTGCCGGCGCCGCCGCTGCAGCCGCGAAGCTGCCAGCTGGGCTCACCTTGCGCGATTGGACGCAGGACCACGCGAGTTTCTTCCGCGCCGTGCGCATTGAGAAGACCATGATGACGCTCATCCTGCTGCTCATCGTGGGCGTGGCGGCGTTCAACATCGTCGCCATGTTGGTGATGGTGGTCACCGATAAGCGCACCGACATCGCGATCCTGCGCACGCTCGGCGCCTCGCCGCGGCGGGTGATGGGCGTGTTCCTGGTGCAAGGGCTGGTCATCGGTTGGTCGGGCGTGCTGCTCGGTGTGCTGCTCGGCGTGCTGTTGGCGAGCAACGCCACCGAGGTCGTGGCGCTGCTCGAGCGGTTGTTCGGCTTCCGCATCATGAACCCTGAGGTGTTCGTCATCTCGCGTATCCCTTCGGAACTGCGCTGGACGAACGTGGGTCTGGTGGCTGGCGCGGCACTGATCCTGACGACGCTCGCCACGCTCTATCCTGCCTGGCGCGCCTCGCGCGTCGCGCCCGCCGAGGCGCTGCGCTATGAATGACCGGACGGAGCGGCTGCTGTGATCGGCTGGGAGTGGACGGTGGGCACGCGCTACCTGCGCTCCACGCATCGTTGCGGCTTCGTCTCCTTCGTGGCGGTGATCGCGGCGCTCGGTCTGATGCTGGGTGTGGCCGTGCTGGTGGTGGTGCTGTCCGTGATGAACGGTTTCGAGCGCGAGCTGCGTTCACGCATGCTGGCCGTGACCTCGCATGCGACCCTCACGGGCCTCGAGGGTGCGCTGCCTGACTGGCGCGCCGTCCAGCGTCGGGCCTTGGGCCTGCCCGGCGTCACCCACGCCGTGCCGTTCGTCGAGTCTCAGGCGATGGTGGCGAACGGTGCACGAGTGCTCGGTGCCGCCGTTCGCGGTGTCGATCCGGCGCTCGAGATCGGCGCGTCCGGCCTTGCCGAACATATCAGCGGCGGACGATTGATCGACCTGCAGCCCGGCGCGTGGCGGATCGTGCTCGGCAAGACGCTCGCCGTGGAGTTGGGTGTCGCGCCTGGAGATACGGTGGTGCTCATCGCACCGGAGGGCAGCGTGACGCCCGAGGGCATGGTGCCGCGGATGCGGCGCGTGACGGTTGCTGGCACGCTTGATTCTGGGATGTACGAATTCGATCGCGGGCTCGCCTTGCTGCACATCGCCGATGCGGCGCGGCTCTACCGGTTCGGCGACGAGGTGTCGGGTGTACGCCTCACGCTTGCCGATCCCTTGGATGCACCCCGCTTGGTGCGTGAGCTTGCGCTTGCGCTCGGCGGCGGTTTCTTCGTCAGTGACTGGACGCGCCAACACGCGGCTTTCTTCGAGTCCATCGAACTGACCAAGGGACTGATGTTCGTGATCCTGTCGATGATCGTGGCGGTGGCGGCGTTCAACCTGGTCGCTACGCTGGTGATGATCGTCAAGGATAAACAGCCGGACATCGCCTTGCTGCGGACACTCGGCGCGGCGCCGCGCAGCATACTTGCGGCGTTCGTGTTGCAGGGGGTGTTGATCGGGTTGGTTGGCACGCTCGCCGGTGCGGCGCTCGGTGTCCTGGTGTCGTATAACGTCCAGTCCCTGGTCGCCGGACTCGAGCGACTGATCGGGGTGCGTTTCCTCGATCCTCAGGTTTATTTTATGAGCGACTTGCCCGCAGCGGTGGAGTGGCTCGACGTGGCGCGCGTCTGCGGCGTAGCCTTCGTGCTCTGCGCCTTGGCCACGCTCTACCCGAGCTGGCGTGCGGCGCGCACCCAACCGGCGGAGGCCTTGCGGCATGACTGAGACCCATCACGGCGCGGTGCCGTCACCGGCAGCGATCGCCGTACTCGAGGCCGAGGGCCTCGTCAGGGAGTTCCGCGAGGGCGCGTCGACCTTGCGGGTGCTCGACGGACTCTCGATGCGCATCGAGCGCGGCGAGAGCGTCGCGATCGTCGGCGCATCGGGCTCCGGCAAGACCACCCTGTTGCAGATCCTGGGCGGTCTCGACCGGCCGACCGCCGGCACGGTGCGCATTGACGGCCGTGACATTCATGCGCTCGATGAGACAGCGCGCTGCGCGTTGCGCAATCGCACGCTCGGCTTCATCTACCAGTTCCACCACCTGCTGCCGGAGTTCTCCGCCCTCGAGAACGTCGCGATGCCGCTGTTGGTCCGGCGCATGGCCGCAGCCGAAGCGCACGCCCGTGCGGCCGCGGTGCTCGGACGAGTCGGGCTCGAAGCGCGACTTGGGCACCGTCCGCATGAGCTGTCGGGCGGCGAGCGGCAGCGTGCGGCAGTGGCGCGCGCGCTCGTGACCGAGCCGCTCTTGGTGTTCGCCGACGAGCCGACCGGTAACCTTGATGGCCGCAATGCGGCGCAGGTCTTCGAACTGATGCTCGAGCTCAACCGGGAGCGCGGCACCAGCCTTGTCATCGTCACCCACGATGAACGGCTCGCCGCACGGCTCGATCGGGTGGTCGTGCTGCAAGAGGGCCGCCTGTAACCGGGGCGCCCGCAGATCGTCACATCGGCCGCCAGCGCTGCCGATCACCGACTTCGCGCGTTTCTGCGCGAACACGCCACGAGGGCGCCTTGAGCCCGGGTGGGCCCTCCGTTAGTACTGTGCGGCGAGGTGCGCCATGGGCGGCGACGCCCGCAGGCGTCGACGTGGCCGGCCGGAGGGCGTGCGTCGCGTGTCTGATCAGGGTGCATCGCAGCGAAGGACTGACAGCCGGCTGAGCGTCCCGCGTACGGCAGGTTTTGCCGCGCTTCTCGGTTCGATAGCCGTGCTCGCGGGGCCATGGGCAGGCGCCGCGCCGCTGGTCGTGGCCTTACCGTTGTTGTTGCTGCTCTGGGCTGTGCTGTGGACGGGCGCTTTCCTAATAGGGATGGACCATCGCCGCAGCGCTTGGTGGCCGGCGACCGGGCTCCTGTTGTTTTCGGCAACGGTCACGGCTGCCGTGGCCTGGGACCGCCTCGCCCAGCGTTGGCCGCCGCGCTTGAGCGGCGAGCGGGTGATTGCCGAGGTGACGGTCGACTCCCTGCCGGCGACGCAAGGCGGGGCGCTCGGCTTCGAGGCCGAGGTGCAGGTCCGGGCGCCGCAATCGTTGACGCGCAGTCTGCGACTGCAGGTGACCTGGCGCGATGCGCCCCGTCCAACGCCCCGGGTCGGTGAGCGCTGGTGGTTGGTTCTGCGGGTCGATGCGTTGCCGGTGATTCGCAATCCCGGTGGGTTCGATGCCTCCCGCGCTGCACTGCGCAACGACATCGATGGCCGTGCGACGGTGGTGACCGTCGGCTCCAACCGTCGGCTCTCCGCAGCCGGGCGCGGCCTCGATCCGCTGCGCGAGCGCATCGAGGACGCTATCCGCGACACCGTCGAGGATCGCGATGCGGCGGCTTTGTTCGCCGGTCTGGCGGTCGGCGCGACCGGCACGATGACCCGCGAGCAGTGGCAGGTGTTCGCTGCGACCGGCACCACCCATCTGGTTGCGATCTCCGGCATGCACGTGACCTTGTTCGCGTGGCTGGCAGCCGGCGCGGCCCGGCGCCTCTGGAGTTTGGGCGCGGCGCACGCGAGACGACGGGCACCGCCGATCGGTCGCGAGCCTTTCGCAGCCGTCATCGGCACGACAGCGGCGCTCGGCTACGCATTGCTCGCCGGCTTCGGCATCCCGACCCAACGCACGGTGGTGATGCTCGCCGTCTGGTGGCTGATGCGGCTCAGCGGGCGTGAGCGGTCCGGGTTCGAAGTGCTCGGCTGGGCACTGTTGGCGGTGCTCGCCCTCGACCCCTTGGCGCCGCTGTCATCGGGCTTCTGGCTATCGTTCGGGGCTATGGCAGTGTTGCTGGCCGGTGACCTCGAAAAGGGCGGGGTGACGCCAAGTGCTGTACGCGCCTTGCTGGTCACCCAATGGCGGGTGGGGATCGCGCTCGCGCCCTTAACGCTGGCGTGGTTCGGCAGCGTATCTTTGGCAGGCTTCGTTGTGAATCTGTTCGCGATTCCGGTGATCTCGTTCCTGCTGGTGCCGTTGGTGCTCGCCGGCATCGCACTGCCGATCGCTTGGCGCGGCGCCGAGTGGCTGCATGCGCTCGGTTGGCCGCTGCTGCAGGCCTCGGCCGAATGGCCGTGGGCGATGTTGGCCTTGGACCCGGACCCCTGGTGGATCGTCTTGCTCGCTGGCTTGCTGCCGCTCTGGTTGTTGCCGGTGCCGGTGCGTTGGTGGGTGGCCGGTCTCGGTGCGCTGCTGCCGAGGGCGATGTCGGTCGCCGGTTGGCTGCCGCGATCCGACCTGCCGACGCAGGGTGCGGCGCAGGTTATCGTGTTCGATGCCGGCGACGGTTTCGCGTTGTTGGTGCGCACACGGCACCACGCATTGTTGGTGGACACTGCAGCTTCCCAGGCCGCACGTGGCGCTGCTGGGCAGTCCCCGGTGGTGACCGGGCTGCGTGCGAACGGCGTCAAACGGCTCGACATGTTGGTGTTGAGCCTCGCGCACGGCGTGCGGGCGGCGGGTGCCGCACAGGTCTTAGCCGCGGTCGAGGTGCGTGCCGCGCGTGTGGGGGGCGGCTGGCCGGGTGCACCGTCGCCGATCCTGCCGTGCGGCGCCGTGGAGCGTTGGAGTTGGGACGATGTCGACTTCGAACTGCGACAGGCCGCGCCGCCGGAAGGCTCCTGCGTGCTGCGCATCGCGATCCGTGGGGGACCGGCGTTGCTCGTCGGAGAGCGACTCGATGCCGAGGAGGGCGCAGCGCTGCTGGCGGCGGGTGCGGTGCTCGCCGCAGAGGTCGTGATTGCGCCGCGACGGGGTTCGCCGGCGGCGATCGCACCGGGCTTCGCACAGTCGGTCGGGGCGGGATGGGTGTTGGTCGCCGCACGCGAGATCACAGCCGCCAAACGCGCGTTGGTCGCGCAGACCTGGCGTGTACCTGAGGCGCGTATATACGCCACGGCAGGGCAGGGCGCCTTGGCGTTACAGCTGCAGCCCGGGTTGCCGCCGCGGCTGCTGCGCCACTCGGGCGGCTGGAGGGCCGAGCCCCCGCCGGGGTCTCCGCTCGGTTATCATCGATAAGGTTTTTGATAGGCTTTTTGATGGGAGATGACCCGGCGATGTGGGAATTAGTGCGGGCTGGCGGCCCGGTGATGTGGCCGATCCTGCTCTGCTCCGTGATCGCCGTGGCGGTCACCGTCGAGCGGCTGTGGTCGCTGCAGACCGATCGCGTGCTGCCCGCTGGCTTGCTCGACAAGGTCTGGCAGATGGTGCAGGCCAACCAAGTGACGGGCGAAGTCATCGAGACCCTGCAGCGCAACTCCCCGCTCGGCCGCGTGCTCGCCGCGGGTCTCAAAAGCCGCCACCAGTCGCGCGATCGGATGATGGAGCGGCTCGAGGACGCCGGGCGGCATGTGGTGCACGAGCTCGAGCGTTTCCTGAACACGCTGGGCACCGTCGCCGCGGTCGCGCCGCTGCTCGGTCTGCTCGGTACCGTCACCGGCATCATGAGCGCGTTCAGCGCGATCAACGAAGGCGCGATCGGTGATCCCAAGATGCTCTCCGGCGGCATCAGCGAAGCCCTGATCACGACCGCGGCGGGATTGTTGGTCGCGATCCCGGCATTGGTCGCCTATCGTTATCTGCGCGGCAGGGTTGACGGTCTGGTGGTCGAGATGGAGAAACAGGCCATCGCGCTAGCCGATGCAGTGGAGACCGCCGGCCCGCGGCCGCCGGTGCGCGGTCGGGGCAAGTCCGCCGCATGAAATTCCGGGCGCGCAGGGTCGAGGAGCCCGAGATCAACCTGATCTCGTTCATCGACGTGGTCCTGATGATCGTGATCTTCTTCATGCTGTCCTCCACCTTCTCGCAGGAGGGGCGCCTCAAGATCCGCCTGCCGGAGGCCGGCATCGCGGCGGTGCCGCGTACGGCGACGCCGCCGATCATCTTGGCCATCAGCGCTGACGGGGTCTATCAGATCAATAGCACCCTGGTCGATGGCACCAACAGCGGCATGCTGCGCGCAGCCTTGATGGCCGTGGCGGGTGAGGCCCGCGATACGCGGATCACCGTGCGTGCCGATGCGCAGGCCACGCACCAAGCCGTGGTCACCGCCATGGATGTGATCGCACGGCTCGGGTTCCGGGAGGTCGACATCGTGACGCTGCAGGAAGCCCCGGGCAGCGGCGGCGCAGGGGCGGCCGCGGCGCGGACAGGTGCGGCGCGGACAGGTGCGGCACCGAAGTGAACACGGCACCCATCCACGTGGTCGACGCCGGTAAGGTGTACCGGCGCTTGCTCGGGTATGCACGCCCGCATCTGCGCATGTTCATGATCGGCGTGGCGGGTATGGTGTTGTTCGCCGCAACCGATGCCTTGTTGGTGGTGTTGGTGCAGAAATTTCTCGCCGGCGCGTTCGTGGCGCCGGATCCGCGCATCCTCTGGGCCATCCCGCTCGGTGCCGTACTGCTGTTCGTGCTTCGCGGGATCGGCGATTACGTCTCCAATTTTTTCCCCGGTTGGGTCGGACGGCAGATCATCAAATCGATGCGGGCCGAGCTCTTCGGACACTACCTCCGGCTACCCGTGCGGTACTACGAATCCGCCGCGATCGGCGATCTGCTGTCACGCCTCACCCTGAACATCGAGCGGGTCGCCGAAGCCACCACGAACGCCGTGACGGTGATGATCCGCGACACCCTGACCATCCTCGGCCTGATCGGCATGCTCTTTTATTACAACTGGCAGCTGGCGACCTTTGTGCTGCTGTTGGCGCCGCCGGCCTCGTGGTTGATCCAGTTCATCAACCGGGCGTTCCGTCGCTACAGCGCGCGTATCCAGGCCTCGATGGGCGATGTCACGCGGGTTGCCAAAGAAGCGCTCGACGCGCAGCGCGTCATCAAAGCTTTCAACGCAGAACGCCACGAGGAAGCCATCTTCGAGGTCGCCAACGAGCGCAATCGCCACAGCAACATGCGTCTGATCGCCGCTCGATCGCTCGCCAACCCGGTGGTGCAGATGATCGCCGCAGTAGGCTTGGCCGGCGTGCTGTATTTCTCCATCCGCCAGGTCTCCACCCGCGAGATGCAGGTCGATGAATTCATGGCCTTCCTGACCGCGTTGCTGATGATCACTGCGCCGTTGCGCCGGCTGGTGCAGGTCGCCGGACCGCTGCAGGAAGGCATCGTAGCCGGTGCCAGCGTGTTCGATGTGCTCGATACGCCGGTGGAGGATGCGGGTGGTCCCGTGCCGATCACCCGCGCGCGGGGCGAAGTGGAATTCCGCAGCGTGGATTTCGCCTACGCCGGCTCATCGGCCAAGGTGCTCGAGGGCGTGAGCTTCATCGCGGCACCCGGTCAGACGGTGGCATTGGTCGGTCGCTCGGGTAGCGGCAAGAGCACGCTCGTGAGTCTGCTGCCGCGGTTCTACGACCCGGATGCGGGTTCAGTGCTGCTCGATGGCCGCGACCTGCGGGATTATCGCCGCGCCGATTTGCGTTCGCAGGTCAGCGTGGTGTCGCAGGATGTGGTCCTGTTCGATGACAGCATCCGCAGCAACATCGCGTTCGGGCTCTGCGATCCCGCCGATCCGGCGGTGGAGGAGGCGGCGCGCGCAGCGTATGTGCTGGAGTTCGCCGCCGAGCTGCCGCAGGGGCTCGACTCACCGGTCGGTGAGCGTGGCGGTTCGCTCTCGGGCGGGCAGCGTCAGCGCATCTCGATCGCCCGCGCATTGCTCAAAGATTCTCCGGTGCTGGTGCTCGATGAAGCGACGAGCGCGCTCGACAGCGAATCTGAGCGGCGTATCCAATCGGCGCTCGAGCGGTTGAAGAGCGACCGGACGACTCTGGTGATCGCGCACCGCCTCTCGACCATCGAGCAGGCGGACCGGATCGTGGTGTTGCACGAAGGCCGAGTCGCCGAGACAGGGACGCATGCGGAGCTCATCACCCGCGATGGCCTTTACGCGCAGCTGCATCGCCTGCAGTTCGCGCGCTGACGGAGCGGGCGGATGGCGCGGCACCTCGAGGCTTGGCTGCAGCGAGTCTGGTATGGCGACCGGGGAGGTGGTGCGTGGTTGTTGCCGCTGTCGTGGCTCTACGGCGCTGTTAGCGTCTTGCACCGCATAGCCTATCGGTCGGGATTGGTGCGCACACATCGAGCCGCCGTGCCCGTCGTGGTGGTCGGCAACATCACCGCCGGCGGGACCGGTAAAAGCCCGCTGGTCGCTGCGCTCGCCGCGGCGCTGACGGCGCGCGGGATCCCGGTCGGTGTGCTGTTGCGCGGTTACGGCGCACGCCGCAAGGATCCGGCGCGTGTCGTCGCGGGCAATGATCCGCTCGAGGTGGGTGACGAAGCCGTGATGTTGGCCGATGTCACCGGCGTCCCCGTCGTCGCGGGCGCCGATCGTGCGCGCGGCGCGGCGTTGCTCGTGGCTGCCGGGGCGCGATTGGTGCTGTGTGACGATGGCCTGCAGCACCCTGCGTTGGCGCGCGACCTCGAGATCGCCGTGGTCGACGCCGTGCGCGGTCTCGGCAACGGCCGGCTGTTGCCGGCAGGACCTCTTCGTGAGGGGCCTTCCCGGCTGACCCGTGTCGATTGGGTGGTATGGCATGGTGAGCCGCCGCGCCCGCCGCAATGGCGGGGAACGGCGGGCAGCCTGGCGATGCAGCTCGAGCCAGGCGCTGTGCAACCGTTGGCCGGTGGTGCCGCGCCGCGTAGTCTCGCCTCGTTCGTCGGTAAGCCGGTCCATGCGGTGGCTGGAATCGGTGATCCGGGGCGTTTTTTTGCGATGCTGCGGGCGGCGGGACTCGCACCCCACGAGCACCCCTTCCCCGACCACCACGCCTATGTGCCGCAGGACCTCGATTTCGGCGATGATGTTCCGGTGCTGATGACCGCGAAGGATGCCGTAAAATGTCGGCGGTTCGCGGGTCCGCGGCTGTGGGAAGTGCCGGTCGTCGCTCGGCTTTCACCCGCGGACGGCGCGGCGCTCATCGACCAGATCGCCGCGCTGGTTGCGGTGCAGGGGAACGCATGACCGAAGATACTTCGACGATCTCTGCAGCAGGCCTCGACCGCCGCTTGCTCGACATCCTCGCCTGCCCGATCTGCAAGGGCCCGCTGGTGCTGCATCCCGAACCCACAGTGCTGGTCTGCCGTGCAGATCGGCTCGCGTTTCCGCTGCGCGATGGCGTGCCGGTGATGCTCGAAGAGGAGGCGCGCACCCTGGCCGCGGACGACCCGCTGCTCGCCCGTTGAGCACCGGCGCATGTATCGCATCGTCATCCCTGCGCGTTTTGGTTCGACACGCTTACCGGGCAAGCCGCTGCTCGAGATCGCTGGCAAGCCGATGTTGCAGTGGGTGTACGAACGCGCGGCAGACTGCTTGGCCGAGGAGGTCGTCATCGCCACCGACGACGAGCGCATCATGCAGCTCGCGGCGGGATTCGGCGCTTCGGCGGTGCTCACGTCGCGGGACCATTCGAGTGGGACCGATCGTATCGCCGAGGTCGCCGCGCTGCGCGGCTGGACCGACGAGATGGTGGTGGTCAACCTGCAGGGCGATGAGCCCGGGATGCCTGCTGAGCTCATTGAGCAAGTGGCGGGATTGTTGCTTGAGCAGCCGCACGCCGACGTTGCCACGCTCGCAGTGCCGGTGCGCGATCGCGACGAGTATTTCGACCCCAACGCGGTGAAGGTGGTCACGGACCACGATGGGCGGGCGCTCTATTTCAGCCGTGCCCCGATCCCTTGGTACCGCGATTCGGCAGGTCTCGACGGCCCCGTGTTCGGTGCCCGTCGGCACCTCGGTCTCTACGCCTATCGCGTGTCGGCGTTGCGTCGTCTGGCGGCGTTCGAGCCATCGCCCTTGGAGCGTGCCGAGCAGTTGGAGCAGCTGCGCGCGCTCGCCTACGGACTTTGCATCGTCGTGGGCGAGGCGTCACGGCGACCCGGACCCGATGTCAACACGGCCGACGATCTCCTCCGTGCTGCAGCGGTGTTGGCCTCGACAAGCCGCACGGCCTGCGATTGAGTTGATCGACAAGAAGACGTTTCCGTTGCGTGTGGCGCTCAGTGCGCCGGCCATCGTCGTGCTCGCCTTGCAGCAGGTGGGGCGCGTGGCGTCGCCGTTGCCGATCCTCTGGTTCCTGATGTTTGAACTGGCGTTCATCTCAGCCGCGTGGATCGTCGCAAGGCGATCACCGCAGGCGACTTGGGCGTGGGTGCCCGTGATGTGGGGTGGCGTCGCGCTCGGCGCGGTGGTGGATGCGGTGTTGCTCGGCGGTCCCAAGGACGGGGTGCTGCCGTTGGTCGGTATTGCAGCGCCGGCTATCGCGATCGGATTCGCGGGGGGGCGCGCTTGGCCGCGCCGCGGCGACGACGCAAGCGCCGTGCCGCCGCGCGATCCGGGCGACGGTCAGTAGTCGTCGCGTCGCGGTGGGCTGGGGTTCGACGGGGACGAAGACCAGACTACCCGGGACGGTTCCGTCACAGGCGTTGCCGATTCCGTGGCGATGGTGGGAGTAGGGTCAGAGGCTGCGGCAGGCTCCGAGACGGTCGCCTCGACGACTGGCTCGACGACTGGCTCGACGATTGGTTCGACGATTGGGTCAACGATTGGGTCAACAATTGGCTCGACAACCGCCTCGACGACCGCCTCGACGACCGCCTCGACAATGGGCTCGACGATGGGCTCGACGACGACTGGCGCTATCGCCGGTGCCGGCTCGGCGGCTGCGAGGCCGGTCCAACTGATCGCCGTGAATTCGCGAGGCAGTGGCGGCATCGACTCGAGCGGGGTCGCCGGTGCGGCGTCCTTTGCCAGGTCACCACCCTCGTCCTCGACGCCGGCGTCGCCGGAATCCTCGCCTGTCGTACCCGAGTCTTCGGTGGCATTGTCGCGGGTCTGACCGCCCCGACGGCCCCGGCGGCCACGGCGTCGGCGACGACCACGACCATCTCCTGGATCACCCGACTCAGTGCTCTCCGTATTGGCGAAGGTCTCGCCCTGCGCGAGGATGCCCTCGGGCGGTGGCGTCACGAGCATCGGTTCGGAGGATGTCGCAGGCAGGTTCTGCATCGATGCCGCGACCGATGCATCATCGGACCCTGACGCCGACGCTGCGCCGAGCGTAGCCGTCGCCGTGCTGGGGGCACCTTCGGATGCGCGATCCTCGCCGCGACCCCGACCACGACCCCGACCACGACCCCGCTGGCCGTCACGATCGCCGCGCGGTGCGTCGCGCGGAGCGTCGCGTTCCTTGCGGGGGAGGGAATCTGGTGTGGCGCCGTTGGTGGGCGTTTCACGCCCCGGTTCACGCTCCGCGTCGCGCGGGCGGTCTCGTTCGCCACCGCGTTCGCCACCGCGTTCGCCACCGCGGCTGCGGTCACGTCCGCCGCGCGGTTCGCGATCACCGCGGTCGCGCGAGCGGTCGCGGTCTCGACCGCGGTCACGGCTGCGACCGCGATCATGGTCGCGTTCGCGCTCGTTCTGACCCGTGGACGACGGAGCAACGGGACGGTTGATCTCCGCGGCCGGGACCGGGTCGCCGAACAACCAACGCCAGAGGCGTACGAACACGCCAAGACGCGGCCCGGCGGGAAGCGTTGCGGCTGCTGCGACGACGGGCGCGGCCACTCGGACGGGTGGTGCCTCGACGATCGGTGCCGGCGTGGTCGGCAGGAAAGTCGGTACGGCTGCGGGCTCTTGATTCGCCTGCTTGTCGCGGCTGCCGGCAGGATCGACGATCTTGGCGGGCGTCGGCATCTGGTAGCTGGTCCGCTTGAACTCCGGCTGCTCAATCTCGTCGTCGCGGACGCGTCGGATCGAGTACTCCGGGGTCTGGATGTTGCGGTTCGGAACGATCAGCAGCTCGACGTCGCTCTTGTCCTCGAGCGTGCGCAGCCACTCGCGCTTCTCGTTGATGAGGTAGGTGGCGACTTCCACCGGCACCTCGGCGATGACCTTGGCGGTACGGTCCTTGCGGACCTCCTCGCCGATCAGGCGCAGCAGGGCGAGCGCCATCGACTCGACGGTGCGGATGCTGCCGATGCCGGTGCAGCGCGGGCACATCTCGTGACTGGAATCACTCAATGAGGGACGCAGCCGCTGGCGCGACATCTCGAGCATCCCGAAGCGCGACAGTCGGCCGATCTGGATGCGCGCCCGGTCCATCTTCGTGGCGTCGCGCAGGCGGTCCTCGACGGCGCGTTGGTTGCGCGATTCGTCCATGTCGATGAAGTCGATGACGATCAGGCCGCCGATGTCGCGGATGCGCAGTTGGCGGGCAATCTCGTCGGCTGCCTCGAGGTTCGTGTTGGTGGCCGTGGTCTCGATATCGCCGCCGCGCGTGGCACGGGCGGAGTTGATGTCGATCGAGACCAGCGCCTCGGTGTAGTCGATGACGATCGAGCCGCCCGAGGGCAACTGCACTTTGTGTGCATAGGCCGATTCGATCTGGCTCTCGATCTGGTAGCGGTTGAAGAGCGGGATGTCATCCGAGTACATCTTCAGGCGTCGACCGCCTTCCGCCGGCATGAAACGCTGCATGTACTCGGCGGCGATGGCATGGGCACCCGGATCGTCGACCAGCACTTCGCCGATGTCATCCGAGAAGTAATCCCGCAGGGAGCGCGTGACGGGGTCGCTCTCGCGATAGACCAGGAAAGGTGCTGGACGCTCGAGCACCGCCTTGATGATCTCTTCCCACTGGATGCGGAGATTGTCGAGGTCCCATTGGAGTTCCTCGATGGCACGGCCGACGCCGGCCGTACGCACGATGGCCCCCATGCCTTGCGGCACCACCAAGGCGTCCATGATGCTCTTGATCTGGTCGCGATCCTCGCCCTCGATGCGACGGCTGACGCCGCCCGCGCGCGGATTATTGGGCATCAGCACCAAAAAACGCCCGGCGAGCGAGATGAAGGTGGTGAGGGCGGCGCCTTTATTGCCGCGCTCTTCCTTGTCCACCTGCACGACGATATCCTGCCCTTCCTGCAGGATCTCGCGCATGTTGACGCGCCCGCTCGAGGGGTTCTTCAGGAAGTACTCCCTGGAGATCTCCTTCAGCGGCAGGAAGCCGTGGCGCTCGGCGCCGTAGTCGATGAAGCAGGCTTCAAGCGACGGCTCAATGCGCGCGATGCGCGCCTTGTAGATGTTGGCTTTTTTCTGTTCGCGGGACGGAAGTTCGATCGAGAGGTCGTAGAGCTTCTGTCCGTCAACCAGGGCGACGCGCAGTTCTTCCTGCTGCGTCGCGTTTACAAGCATTCTTTTCATGGGGGGCCCCTATACGGGAAGGGGCCGACGGTGACAGGGCGGTCAGAGCCAATGCGGCGCAGAAGGGCGCGAACGAGTGGATAGCGATCATCTTGTTGTTGCTGTGCTTGTTCGTTCGGCCTGCCCGGGAACTTGCGAACCGCGGGACGGAACCTGCTTTGGTCTGTGCGCCGACAGCGCGCCGGGGAGTCTTGAGGACTCGACGCCGGACGCGGCCACTATCGGCCGGATTCGATGGCCTCATCGCCGAGGACCAACTAACATGCGACGCCCGCCATCGGCGGACCTCGCGGCGATTGGCGCCTGGATAGACCGCGTGAGGCGGTAAGCTAGGCGACCGTGGGAGTTTATGACAAAGGCTTTTGAAAAACAAGATGTTACGGAAATGACTGAGAAAACTGCCGTAACACACGCCTTGGTCGGAGAAGACCATGCCGGCAGTCGCCTTGACCGGTTCCTGACCCGCCAGTACCCCGGGCTGCCGCGGACCCGTCTGTACCGCATCGTGCGCAAGGGTGAGGTCCGGGTGAACGGCAAGCGTGCCGAGATCGACACCCGGCTCATGCTCGGTGATTCGGTGCGGCTGCCGCCGGTGCGCCCGACCGCCCCCGAGCCTGGGCAGGGCGAAACTGCGCAGGGCGAGACAGGCGCTACCGCCAGCACCCCTACGGCTGCCCCCCGCGAGGCAGGCGTCGCCCCTGCTGCGCCCCGCGAGGCAGGCGTCGCCCCTGCTGCGCCCGCCGCCCATCGCACCGCGGGAGCCTTCGCGCCCGCTGCGGCTCGGCGCCGTGTGCCCGATACGCTCATACAAACGGTCACCGGTGCGATCATCCACGAGGACGAGCGCCTGCTCGTGATCGACAAACCAGCGGGCATCGCAGTCCATGGCGGCAGCGGAGTGAGTTTCGGGATCATCGAGGCGTTGCGTGCTGCGCGTCCGCACGAGAGCGATTATCTGGAGCTCGTCCACCGACTCGACCGCGACACCAGCGGCGTGCTGTTGGTGGCCCGCAAGCCCGCGGTACTGCGCATGCTGCACGCCAGCTTGCGTGAAGGCGAGGGCTTCGAGAAGCGCTATCTGGCGTTGCTCAAAGGCAGTTGGCAGCTCGGCAAGAAGCGCATCGATGCGCCCTTGCGCACCGACCTGCGCGTCGGCGGCGAGCGCACCGTGAAGGTCGCGCCCATGGGCAAGAGCGCAGCCAGCGATTTCCGCGTCGTACAGTCCTTCGGCAAGGTGGCGACGCTCATGGAGGTGTCGATCCTCACCGGTCGAACCCACCAGATCCGCGTGCATGCAGCCTATGCCGGTCATCCGGTGGCAGGCGACCCAAAATATGGCGATGCCGAGTTCAATGCAGAGATACGGGAAATGGAGCTCGAGCGGATGTTCCTCCATGCCTCGAGCCTGTCGTTCGTGTGGCCCGACCGCGGTACCGACTTCAGCGTGAATGCGCCCTTGCCGCCGGCGCTCGCGCGAGTGATCGATGTCCTATCGCGCCCACGCCCGAAGCGCACGCGATACCGATACAAGCGGTAGCCCGATCAGCGCGGTCGGATCTTCGGTGTACAGCCGATCGAGCAGGCTGATGCCGAGGCCTTCGCACTTGAACCCACCGGCGCAATCGTAGGCCGGTTCGGCGGCCACATAGGCCGCGATCTCTTCGGCGTCGAGGGCGCGGAACAGGCACACGGTCTCATCGAGGAACGCGGTCTCGAAGTCGTCTTGTAACGAGAGGATGCAGACGGCGGTGTGGAAGACCACGCGTTGTCCGGCGAGACGTGTGAGTTGCGCGGTCTGGGCGATCGCGCTGCCCGGCTTGCCGAGGCACTCCTCGCCGAGCGCGCAGACCTGGTCCGAGCCGATCACGAGTGCGCCGGGCCCATCGGCGAGCGGGGGTCCCTCGGCCAGCAAGGCTTGCGCGACCGCAAGGGCTTTGCTGCGGGCGAGTCGGGCGGCCAGCAACGCCGGGGGCTCGCCGGCGTGGCGGCCTTCATCGACATCGGGGGACCGCCAAGAGAACGGGTGACCCAACCGAGCGAGTAATTCGCGTCGATAGCGGGAGCCCGAAGCGAGCCAGAGGGGCCTTTTTAGCAGAAACAAGGGTTTACACCACCAATTCGTTTTGACTCGCGGGGGGGTGCCGCCTATTATACGCGCCCCATGCAGGCGGATTGGTTGCGCCCCCTCGATGTCGATCGTCACGCTGACGCTGGCGACTCGTGGGAGTTCAAACTGCCGCTGACGCAGCTGCCTCGACTCGCTCAGGAGCTGTTGTCAGTGGAGGGGACGGTCGAGTGTCGCGTAATACTGTCACGCGAACGCGGCCAGCCGGTCGCGGAGGTCCGGGTCAGTGCGCGTATTCCGCTGCGCTGCCAACGGTGCATGCGACCCGTGTGGCTGTCGGTTGAGGCGGACTCCAAAGTCTGGCTCGTGACCGACCCGGCGCGTGCCGATGACCTCGATCCGGGTATCGAGCCGATGCTCGCCCCGGAGGGGCGGATCGTGCTGCGCGACCTGGTCGAAGAAGAGATTCTGCTCGCGGTGCCGTTGGTGCCGCGGCACGAAGAAGTCGCCGACTGTGGTCCCGGCGACTTCGCTTTCGGCGAGGAGCCGGAGGTCAAAAAGGACGACACGATCACGCCGTTTGCAGGGCTGGGCGAGCTCCTGAAACGTGGCCGATAGCCCGCTCGCCCACTGAGGAGACCGACATGCCAGTCCAGAAAAGCCGCAAGACCCCGTCCAAGCGCGGCATGCGCCGCTCGCACGACCGAGCCCCGACCCCTGCGCTGTCGATCGACCCGCAGTCCGGCGAGACCCATTTGCGCCACCGCATCACCCCGGACGGTTTCTATCGCGGCAAGCGCGTGATCGAGAAGCCCGTCGACGACGAAGCGGCCGGTTGAGCCCTTCGGCGCGTCGCGGCGCGCGCCCGCTCCCTCTGTGGAGCACCCCATGACCGTCATCGCGCTCGATGTCATGAGCGGCGACCTCGGTGCGCAGGAATGTGTGCCGGCGGCCGTATTGGCTTTGGCCTCCGATCCAGATCTGCGCCTGTTGTTGGTCGGGGATCCTGCCGCGATCGAGGCGGGCCTGGCCGGCATGTCGGCCGGTATGTCGGCGAGGAGACGATGCGAGATCGTCCCTGCCACCGAGATCATCACGATGGAGGACTCGCCGCTCGAGGCGATCCGCCGTAAAAAGCACTCCTCGATGCGCGTCGCCGTTGATCTCGTGCACGAAGGGCGCGCTGCGGCGATGGTCAGCGCCGGCAATACCGGCGCCCTCACCGCCATCGCCCACTTCGTCCTGAAGTGCCTGCCGCAGGTGGAGCGTGCGCCGATCATGTCGGCGGTCCCCAACGAGCGGGGTCATACCCACCTGCTCGATCTTGGCGCCAATGTCCGCGCCACTCCTGTGCAGCTCCTGCAGTTCGCCCTGATGGGCGCGATCGTCGCGCGTGATGTACACGGTATCGCACGGCCACGGGTCGGCCTGCTCAACATCGGCATCGAGGAGACCAAGGGGCATGATCTGGTGCAAGAAGCCCATGCGTTGCTGCGCGCGCGTGCGGGCGATGACGTCGAGTTCGACTATGTCGGCTTCGTTGAGGGCGGCGACATCTTTGGTGGCGAGGTCGATGTCGTGGTCACCGACGGCTTCACCGGTAATGTCGCCCTCAAGACCATGGAAGGGGTCGCCGGACTCATCAGCCGCCGCCTGCGCCGGGAATTCACGGCGAGCCTCCTGAGCAAGCTCGTCGCGCTCTTGGCGCGGCCGGTGCTCAGCCGGGTCTCCGCATCGCTCGATCCTCGCGCCTTTAACGGCGCGGTCATGGTCGGTCTCAAACATATCGTCGTAAAAAGCCACGGCAGCGCCGATCGTGTCGCGATGGCCCGCGCTATCGCGATCGCCGCCACCGCCGTGCGCCGCCGACTCATCGAACATGTCACCGTCGCGTTGGATAACGGTGCCACGCCTCAAGGACAGGGAGATCCGCCAGCATGACCTTTAAGCTCAGTCATTCGCGCATCGCCGGCACCGGCAGTTATCTGCCCGAGCGGGTGTTGACCAACACCGAACTCGAGAAGATGGTGGAGACCTCGGACGAATGGATCCAAGAGCGGACCGGTATCTGCCAGCGGCATATCGCGGCTGATGGTCAGACCACGGTCGATCTCGGCGAGCACGCGGCGCGTCGGGCGCTCGAAGCGGCCGGCGTCGAGGCGAGCGAGGTCGATCTGATCGTGTTCGGCACCACCACGCCCGATCTCGTATTTCCCAACTGCGGCGCCTTGTTGCAGGCACGTCTCGGATTGCACGGCTGTCCGGCGCTCGGGCTCGAGGCGGCCTGCAGCGGCTTCATCTACGCCTTATCGGTCGCCGACAAGTTCGTGCGGCTCGGCGAGGCGAAGTGCGCGTTGGTGGTCGGTGCAGAGACCCTCAGCCGCATCGTCGATTGGACCGATCGCAGCACGGCGATCATCTTCGGCGATGGCGCCGGTGCTGTGGTGTTGAAACCGTCTGACGAGCCGGGGATCCTCTCCACGCACCTGCACGCCGACGGATCCTATGTCGATCTGCTGCATTGCCCGGTGGGCCCTTCCAAGGGGTTCACCTACGATGACAAGGGTCGGCTCGAGATGTTCATCCGCATGACCGGGAACGAGATCTTCAAGGTCGCCGTGAAGTCCCTCAGCGCCTTGGTCGATGAGACCTTGGCCGCCAACGGGCTCGATCAATCCGCGCTCGATTGGTTGGTGCCCCACCAGGCCAATATCCGCATCATCCAGGCGACCGCCAAGAAGCTCGGCATGCCGATGGAGAAAGTGATCTTGACAGTGCAGGACCACGGCAACACCTCGGCTGCCTCGGTGCCCTTGGCCCTCGATGTCGGTGTGCGCGATGGCCGCATCAAGCGCGGCGATCTCATCTTGCTCGAGGCTTTCGGCGGTGGCCTGACCTGGGGATCCGCCCTGATCCGCTACTGACCCCGCAGCGCGGCGGCCGGGCAAAAAAAACGCCGCGTTCACACGCGGCGTCTTTTTTCCCGGAGCGGGACCTTGCGGTCTTACTTCGAGATCGTGCGCTTGAACATGCGGTCGATCTTCTCGTTCGTCGCATCGCAGCAGCTCTGGCTGGCCTGCGCAGCGGCGAGCGCCTGGTTGGCGGTTGACTGGGCGCCGTTGGCAGCCGAGGCAGCCGAGGCGGCAGCGCTGCTCGCGCTGTCAGCAGCGCTCTTGGCAGCCGCGACCTGCGAGCCGATGCTCGAGATCTGCGACTTCAGGGTGTCGACCTGGGCCTGCAACGGCTTGAGGTCGGTGCAACCGGCGAGGCCGGTGAGGGCGGCCAGGGCGGCAATCTTGACGATGACGGGGGTCTTCATTGTTCGAGTTCCTCTGAGGTTTCTGACGGATCTGGGGTGCAGAAGGGATCTGTGTGACGAATCCCCCATTACGCCGCGCAGTATGGCACCAAATTCCGGGGCGAAAATCAACTGGCCGAAAGTTACATCCGTCACAGCGGCTTGCGCAGCAGGAACTGGTGATTGTGCAAACGAATCGTCTCGGCAGCCCCGGAGGCGCGGAACTCGTCCACCGCGCGGGTGACGCCGTGGTCCCAGATCCCGCGCCGGTCATAGTCGTCGCCGGCGATATAGCCGCCCGGCTTGAGCTTCGGGAAAAAAGCTGCGATGTCGCGCTTGACGTCGTCGTAGAAATGGCTGGCGTCGACGTACACCCAATCGAAGTGCGCGTCGGGGAACAGCGGCGCGGCATCGTGCGAGAGCGTGCGATGCAGCACCACGCGTCCCGAGGCGATCTCGCGCGCGAACCGCGTCGTGACCTGTAGGTATTGCGCCTGCAGGGTTTCGCTCGCCGCCTTGCCGTCCTTGAAGTCTTGGGTTGGGCCGTCGTAGAGCGTGCCGTCATCTTTGGGGAACCATGGGTCGACGAGATGCAGCTCGTGCGGCTCGTTCATGGCGAGGATGCGTTCCGAGAAATCCCCGTCGAAGACACCGACTTCGATGACCGTGCCGCCCTTGGGCAGGGTCTCGAACATGAAGTCTCTGCTCGCGGCACGGCGGGCTTGTTTGGAGAGAATCCGTTGGTACCAGTGTCTGCCGGGAAGTCCCGGGGCGGGGCGATACATGGCAATATCATAGCTTATGGATACCGGGATGGGTGCGGCCGGCATGGCCGTCCAAAGAGAGGACGCGCCGCCGCGAGTGCTGTTCGTGCCGGTGAGCGGCCCCTCGGGCATGGGCGAGTTCGCCCGCGCACGGGGCCTTGCCGAAGCAGTGGCGGCGCGATGGCCGCAGGTCGAGATGCATTTTCTGCTGCACCGCGACGCGCCCTACGCGGCCGCTTGCCGCTTTCCCACCACCTTGATCCCGGCCTCGCCGACGCTCTGCGACCCCGAGGTCATCGACACCATCCACGCGTTCAAGCCAGGCGTCGTCGTGTTCGACAACGCAGGTCGCACTGCAGCGCTGAAGGCGGCACGGGCGGCGGGTGCCAAGGTGATCTACGTGAGCTCGCGCGGTCGCCAGAGATACAAGGCCTTCCGACTGCGCTGGATGCGGCTGCTCGATGATCACTGGATTTCCTACCCGCCGTCGATCGCCGGTGCGCTGAGCGGGTTCGAGCGCTTGAAGCAGCGGGTCGCGGGACGGCCGCAACTGCGCTTCCTCGATGCGGTGATCGCACCGCCCGATGAGGCGGCGCTCGATGCGCTGCTGCCCGATTTCCCGGCACCCGATCTTGTGATCGTGCCGGGCGGGGGCAGCGCGTTCCACGACTCTGTGATGACGCCGGCGCAGTTCGCGCGCTGGGGCGAGGCGCTCGCTGCACACGGTCATCGGGTCGTCTTCGTCGCCGGGCCTTCGTTCACCGGCGAGGTCGCGGTGTCCGAGCGCTTGCAACTGCTGCGCGGAGTCGGCGGCGGCGCGCTGATGGCCTTGCTGCGTCGCAGTCGTCTGGTGCTGGTGAACGGCGGCGACACGCTGTTGCAGGCGCTCGCGCTCGGTCGTCCCTGCGTCGCGGTGCCGATCGCCGGCGACCAGGCCGCGCGCATCGCGCGCGGTGTCGCGGCGGGAGGCGTCGAGGCGCCAGCGCCGGAGGAGGTGGTCGTACGCTGCGCCGCACTGCTCGGCGATGGCTCCTCAGGCGCGGCGCTCGCAGCGCTCACAGCTGCGGCGCGCGCAGCGGGTTTCACCGACGCGCTGCCCGGCATGGTGGCCCGTATCGGCGAGCACCTCGAGCTCGTATAGCGCGCGCGGATTTCAGCCCCGCGTGGTATCCCCGCCGTCGTGCGCGTCGATCAATCCACGATAGGCCGCGAGCGTCTCGCGCACCACGGTGTCGAGATGCCAAGGTGACAGGTCGTGCTGCAGGCGTGGTGGCCGCGATGCGGCGATCTCCCGGATCGCCTCGGCCATCGCCCGCACATCGTCGATGGCGACGAGCCGGCCCGGGAAACGCGACAGGATCTCCGATGGTCCCTGCGTGCGCGTCGCGAGCACCGGGGTGCCGGCATCGAGCGCCTCGAACAGCACCCGCCCGAGCGGTTCGCTGCGCGAGGGGCTCACGAAGAGATCGAAGGCCTGGTAGAGATCTTTGGCATCGCTGCGGAAGCCGAGGAATTTGATGCGACCGTCGGGGCAGACCTCGGTCGCGAGGCGCTCGAGCGAGGCGCGCTCGCGACCCTCACCGGCGATCACGAGCCTGGCGTCCGGCAGCCCCGCCGCACCGAACGCACGGAGCAGCGTATCGAATCCTTTGGACTCCGCAAGCCGGCCGACGCCGCCCACCAAGAAATCCTCCGGCGCCGCACCGGCGAGCGCGCGCAGCGCGGCGAGGCGCTCCGGCGCGAGCTTGGGCTGCGGCAGCAGCGATTCATTGATATCGAACACCCGGCCGCGGTAGCCAGAGAGGTCGCGCTTCTGCCACTGCGCGATGACGATGAGACCGTCCATCTGCAGGAAATGCGGACCGTTGACCCACATGTGCAGCGTGGCGATGGTGGGGCAGGGCGGCTTGAGCCGCGCGACGAGGCGCGTGCTCTTGCGCAGGTGCGTATGGATAATTTCGGGCCGGAACTCCCGCACGGCGCGCGCGAGGCTCGGGCCTGGGAACCAGCGGCCGCACTCCATGACCTGCACACGCGGGTCGAGGTGGTCGCGGATCGAGGCGCCGCCCGCGCTGCGGTGATCGCGCCGCAGCGCCAGCATCACCTCGTGGCCTTGCGCTGCGCAGGCGTTGCACATCTCGGCGGTGGCGCGTTCGGTGCCGGCAAAGCCGCTCGAGAAGAGCGTGTGCAGGATGCGCATGGCGCGTATTCAGCCTTTGCGCTTGTCGCGCAGGATCTCCCGCGCTGCGTTGCGTCCCGGCACACCGGTCACGCCACCGCCTGGGTGCGCGCCCGATCCACAAAGATAAAGCCCCTCGAGCGGCGTCCGATAGTCACCGTAGCCGAGCGCGGGTCGGGCCGCCCACAATTGGTCGAGGCCGAGCGCGCCGTGGAAGATGTCTCCGCCCGCGAGGCCGAAACGCTGTTCGAGATCGAGCGGCGAGAGCGCCGAATGCCCGAGCAGGCTCGCGCGGAAGTTGGGGGCGTGTGCATCGACGGTGTCGATGATGAGCTGCGCTGCGGCCTCGCGCATCGCCGGGTCCGCCCAGCTGCGCCCCGGCGCATCGGGACGCGCGAGCTCGTAATCGAAATGCTGGCAGAAGAGGCTCGCCACATGCGCGCCGTGCGGGGCGAGCGTGTCATCGAGCGTCGAGGAGATCATCATCTCGACCACCGGCGCGCCCGACACGCCGTGCAGGCGCGCTTCGGCGTAGGCGCGATCCATGTAGCCGAGCGAGGGCGCGATGATGATGCCGGAACCGAGGTGTGTATCGCCCGTGCGCGAGCGCCGCGCGCTGAAACGCGGCAGCTCCGAGAGCGCGACGTTCATGCGGAACGAGGCCGACCCGACCCGCCAGCGCTCGATATGCGCGCGGAAGTCCTCGGGCAGATCGTCGGGCTGGAGCAGGCCGAGGAAGAGCGGCTTGGGTCCCAGGTTGCCGATGATGTTCGGCGCGCCGAACACGCGTCCGTCGGCGAGCCGGATGCCGCTCGCCCGCACGCGGCCGCCCGTACTGCCGACCAGACGGCTCGCCGAGCGGCTCGTGATGATGCGTTCGACCGGTGCGCCGCACTCGATGTGGACGCCGAGCCGGCGCGCTTCGGCGGCCATCGCCTGCGTGATCGCGCCCATGCCGCCGATGGCGTGGCCCCAGATGCCGCGCTTGCCGTTGACCTCGCCGAAGGCGTGGTGCAGCAGCACATAGGCGCTGCCCGGCGTGTAGGGACTCGCGTAGTTGCCGACGATGGCATCGAAGCCGTAGAGCGCCTTGAGCGCATCGCTCTCGAACCAGTGATCGAGGATCTCGCCCGCGCTGCGCGTGAACAGCTCGTGCAATTCGCGTTGCGCAGTGAGCGGTAGCGCGCGCAAGCCGTGCCCGAAGCGCAGCGCTTCCCACAGATCACGGCCGCGGCGCAGGTCGGTGGGCGGGGTGCGGTGCAGCAGGTCGCGCAGCAGTGCGACGGCGCGGCCCAACATCTCGTTGAAGGCGGGCAGGCGCGCGGCGTCGCGGACGCTGAAGCGGCGCACCTCCTCGATCGTGTCCGCGGTGGTCGGGCCTGCGCTGAACGAATCGCCATCGGGCAGCGGCAGGAAGTTCTGCATCGGTCGCTCGACCACGCGCAGCCCGTGGCCGGCGAGCCCGAGCTCGGCGATCACCCCGGCATCGAGCAGGCTCACGGTGTAGCTGGCGGCCGAGTTGCGGAAGCCTGGGTGGAACTCCTCGGTGACGGCCGCACCGCCAACGATCCCCCGGCGCTCGAACACGGCCACGCGCAACCCTGCCCGGGCGAGGTAACAGGCACAGGTCAGGCCGTTGTGACCGCCGCCGATGATCAAGGCGTCGAAATCTGCAGCAGGGGGCTTGCGACTGGATGAATTCACAGTTACTGTATAGATCAACAGAGGTAGAGGTGCCACATGTCAGACCTGACCCCCCGCCAATCCGAAATCCTCCGTCTCATTCAGCGTGCCATCGCCGAGACCGGTATGCCCCCCACCCGCGCGGAGATCGCGCAGGAGATGGGTTTCCGTTCGGCCAATGCCGCCGAGGAACACCTGCGCGCCCTCGCCCGCAAGGGCGTCATCGCGCTCGTACCGGGCACCTCGCGCGGCATCCAGCTGAAGGACATCCTGCGCGAGCAGCTCGGGCTGCCGCTCATCGGCCGTGTGGCCGCTGGCAAGCCTATTCTCGCAGAAGAGAACATCGAAGCGCGATTCAACATCGATCCGGACATCTTCTCCCCCAGGCCGCACTACCTCCTCAAGGTCACCGGCATGTCCATGAAAGATGCCGGCATCCTCGATGGCGACCTCGTGGCCGTGCACCGCACACCCGAGGTGCGCAACCGCCAGATCATCGTCGCACGCCTCGAAAACGAGGTCACCGTCAAACGCTACAAACAAGAAGGCAGCACCGTTTGGTTATTGCCCGAGAACGTGGATTTCGAACCCATCCGCGTCAACCTGCGCGAAGAGCCACTCATCATCGAGGGAGTGGTGGTCGGCGTGCTGCGGCGCGGCGCGATCGGAGCGGGCAAGGCGGCTACCGGTCTGATGTAACAGCGCTGCAGCGGCTATCGGGTTAGCCGCAGAGGTCCCCCATGATCGATTTCGAACTGCGCCCGCCACCGGGCGCGATAGATACCCTCGTCCCGAAAAAACGTCGGGGCGCTCTTCCTCAGTCGGCATTATCGCCGCGCAAGCTTCGGTCCGCGCCCGTGCGCAATGCGGTGCGCGCCAGCCTGCGTCGTTACACCTGCCCTTGCGGGTGTGGCAGTACGCGGTGGTTCTCGCAGGCGCGCAGTGTGCGCGGGCCGAGCGCCACTTGATGCGACGGTGTCGCACCGTCAAGCATCGCTGCAATGCGCATGAACTCCGCAGACGGTATCCCCCAGGGTACGCCGCCTACCGGCCTCGACGGATTGCTCATGCATCCGGCGATCTGGCGCGGGCGCAGCCTTGCTCCCATCGATACGCATGCCACGGGTTGTGCGCGCCTCGATGAGGCGCTGCCTGGGCGCGGCTGGCCAGCCACCGGGCTCACCGAGATCCTCACCCGTCGGCCCGGTCTCGGCGAATTGCGGCTGCTGATGCCGTGGCTCGTCGCGCTCGGTCGCACCCAGCCGCCGCGCTGGGTGAGTTGGATCTCTCCCCCGTTCGAACCTTACGCACCTGCGCTCGTCGCCGAGGGTGTGCCCGCCGAGCGTCAGCTTGTCATCCGTACCGATCGGCCGTTGTGGGCGCTCGAGCAGACGCTCGATTCAGGGGCGTGCTGCCTCGCGCTGGCTTGGCCTGATGCGGGTGCGCCGCGAGGACGATCGCGGGTACGCCCGCGTGATCTGCGGCGGCTGCAGCTCATCACCCAGCGCCATCGTGCGCCCGCTTTCCTGTTCCGTCCCCTCGAAGCAGCCGATGAGGCATCGCCTGCTGAACTGCGCATGTCGTTCGAGCCGCAGCCCGCAGGTGCCAGGCTGCAGTTGCTCAAAAGTCGTGGCGGTCGTCGTGAGCCCTTCGAGCTGCGCTGGGACGAATGGCATCGCAGTGGATCATGCGGCGATGCTGTGCGTCAGGAGCCCTCGCATGGCGCGCCGTGAGCGGGTCGCATCGACGCAGCGCGCTTTCGATGCGCTCGGACCTGCGCTCGGCCCTGCGTTCGGCCCTACGCAGCCGCCGCCGCTCGAGTCGTTGTTCGACATGGCACCCGAATCTTGGCTCGCGTTGCAAGGTGTCGCGGTGGCCGATCTCGAGCGCCTCGCGCAGCTCGCCATCGGCTTCAGTCCACGCGTGAGCCTCGAGCCGGACGCTGTGTTGCTCGAGGTGCGCGGCAGCTTCCGCTTGTTCGGCGGTGCGCGAGCGTTGTGTGCGCAAGTGTTGGCGTGTTGTCGCGAGGCGGGGCTCGCGCCGCGGTGGTCGCTCGCGCCGACGCCCCTTGCCGCACTGGCGTTGTCGCGGGCGGGGCGGGGTGTCGCTGTGCTGGCGCGCGACCGACTGGTCGGTGCGTTGGCGCCGCTGCCGATCGCGGTGCTTGGTTGGTCGCCGGCAGCCCTCGCGCGCCTCGAGTCGATCGGGGTGCGCACGCTCGGTGCTGCGCAGCGTCTGCCACGCGCCGGTTTTACGCGCCGTTTCGGGCCTGCGGCGATGGCGGATCTCGACCGGCTCACCGGTCTCTGCCCTGAACCACGCCGTGCCCATGTGCCGCGCGAGCGCTTCCGCACCCGCCGCGATCCCGCCTTCGAAGCCGACACCGCAGCGGTCGTGCTGCGCGAGACCGAACCCCTGCTCGTCGAGTTCGAAGAATTTTTGCGCAGCCGGCAATGTGGGGTCGACCTGCTGATGCTGCGACTCTCGCACCGGGCACGCGACGCCCAGCACGGTCGCGCCGCGATCCCGCCGCACACCCAACTGGACCTGCGGCTTGCCGCCTCCGAACATCGTGCCGCCGCGTTCGCTGCGCTGCTCACCGAGCATCTTGCACGTACCGTCTTACCCGCACCGGTGACCCGCCTCGAACTGCGTTCCGGACGCCTGCGGCCCGTGGTCCCGGGCTCCGCGGCGCTCTGGCGGCCTGGTGAGCACGGTGGCGGTCTCGCCCGCGAGTCGCCTGCGCTCATCGAACGACTGCGTGCGCGTCTCGGCCACGATGCCGTCTATGGCCTGTGCCTCGTGCCGCAACATCGTCCCGAGTCGGCTTGGCGAGTCGCTGAACCCGCGTTGCCGTCGGCATCGGGCGTCACGGCGACGCCCGCACATCCCGGTAGCGTGCGGCGACCGTTGTGGTTACTGCGCGAACCCGCGCCATTGCCGTGGCCGTTCACGGCGCTGCAACGGCTCGAGGGGCCCGAACGATTGGAGACCGGGTGGTGGGACGGCCTCGACATCGCGCGCGATTACTACCTCGCCTGCGAGCCCTCCGGCGCCGAGGTTTGGGTATATCGCGAACGGCGGGCGCCGCATACCTGGTGGCTGCATGGAGTGTTCGGCTAGGACGATGCGCCCCCAATACTGTATAAATAAACAGTATGACGCAGCCATCCCCGCATCCGATATCCGCCCCCGGATACGCCGAACTGCACTGTCTCAGCAGTTTCAGTTTCCTGCGCAGCGCCTCGCAGCCGCAGGAACTCGCCGAGCGTGCCGATGCGCTCGGTTATGACGCGCTTGCCCTCACCGACGAGTGTTCGGTGGCGGGTGTGGTGCGCGCCCATACCGCGCTCAAGGGGCGGCGCACACGCCTGATCATCGGCGCGGAATTCCGTCTCGGATGCGGGCTGCCGCTGGTGCTGCTGGCCGCCGATCGGCGCGGTTACGGGCAACTCTGTCGCCTCATCACCCGGGGTCGGCGCGCGGCGCCCAAAGGTAGCTACCATCTCACGCGCGCCGATGTCGTGCAGATCATCGAACCCGGTCATTGCCTCGCGCTCTGGACGCCGCGCCCGGCGGATCTTGCGGTGACGAGCCGTGCTGCCGCTGTCGCCGCCGATCCCTCGGCAGACCCCTCGTCCGACGCGGCGGTGATCTGGCTACGCACGCATTTTCCGGGTGCGGCCTGGATCGCTGCCGAACTGCTGCGCGATGGCACAGAGCGGGCGCATCTGGCGGCGCTCACGACGCTCGGTGCGGCGCACGATCTGCCGCTCGTGGCGGCCGGTGCGGTATGCATGCATCTGCGGACGCGGCGTCGGTTGCACGATGCGCTGACGGCGATCCGCCTCGGCACCACGGTCGATGCGGCCGGGCTCGCGCTGCAGCCCTCCGGCGAGCGGCATCTGCGTGAACGCGAGCGTCTCGCACGCCTCTATCCGCCCGCACTGCTCGCTGCGACGCGGGCCATCGCGGCGCGTTGCCGATTCTCGCTCGATGAGCTGCGCTATGAATATCCGCGCGAGATCGTGCCCGAGGGGCGTACGCCCGCCGAGTGGCTGCGTGAACTCGTCGAACGCGGCGCCGTGCAGCGCTGGGGCGGGGCGCCGCCGCTGCGCGATCACATGCCGGCCTATGTGCGCACGCTGGTCGAGCACGAACTCGCGCTCATCGCCGAGCTCGGTTACGAACCCTATTTCCTCACCGTACACGATCTGGTCGCGTTCGCGCGCGGTCGCGGCATCCTCTGTCAGGGGCGCGGCTCGGCGGCGAACTCCGCGGTGTGTTATTGCCTCGGCATCACCGAGGTCGATCCCTCGCGCATGTCGATGCTGTTCGAGCGCTTCATCTCGCGCGAGCGCAACGAGCCGCCCGACATCGATGTCGACTTCGAGCACGAGCGGCGTGAGGAGGTCATCCAATACCTTTATGAGAAGTACGGTCGTCACCGTGCTGCGCTCGCCGCCACGGTCATCAGCTACCGCCCGCGCAGCGTGCTGCGCGATCTCGGCAAAGCGCTCGGTTTCGGCGCAGATGAAGTGGAGGCGATCGCCACGGCTGCGGGCCGCTGGGATCGTGGCATCGACACGGTGCGTTTACGCGAGGCTCGCGTGGCGGGCGACCCGCACAAGCTAAGCGACACTGGTGCCGTACGCCGCTTCGCGCAGCTCCTCGAGCTCTCGCAGCAGTTGCTCGGGTTCCCGCGCCACCTGTCGCAGCATGTCGGCGGCTTCGTGATCGCGCGCGACTGCCTCGAGGAGCTGGTGCCGGTGGAGAACGCGTCGATGGCGGATCGCACCGTCATCCAGTGGGACAAAGACGATCTCGATGCGCTCGGACTCCTCAAGGTCGATGTGCTCGCGCTCGGCATGTTGAGCGCCATCCGCCGCACGCTCGATCTGGTGTCGCAGTGGCGCACGGCGCGGGGTGGCGCACCGCTCACGCTCGGCACCATCCCCCCGGAGGACCCTGCGGTCTACGATATGGTCTGCCGCGCCGACACCGTCGGGGTGTTCCAGATCGAGTCGCGCGCGCAGCAGGCGATGTTGCCGCGGCTGCGGCCGCGCAACTTCTACGACCTCGTGATCGAGGTGGCGATCGTACGGCCGGGACCCATCCAGGGCGATATGGTCCATCCTTACCTGCGCCGGCGCCGGGGCGAAGAACCGGTCGACTATCCGAGCGAGGCGGTGAAGGCGGTGCTGCAGCGCACGCTCGGCGTACCGATCTTCCAGGAACAGGTGATGCAGGTCGCCATCGTCGCAGCCGGCTTCACGCCCGGTGAGGCCGACCAGTTGCGCCGCGCCATGGCGGCTTGGAAACGCCATGGCGGGCTTGGTCACTTCGAGGAGCGATTGCTGTCGGGCATGCGCGCGCGTGGCTACGACGAGGCCTTCTCGGCGCGGATCTTCGGCCAGATCCAAGGCTTCGGCGAGTACGGTTTTCCCGAGTCGCATGCGGCGAGCTTCGCGTTGTTGGTCTATGTCTCCGCTTGGCTCAAGTGTCACGAGCCTGCCGCCTTCACGGCTGCGCTGCTCAACAGCCAGCCTATGGGCTTCTATTCACCCTCGCAGCTGGTGCGCGATGCGCGCGAACATGGTGTCGAGGTGCGGCCGGTCGATGTCTGCGTGAGCGATCGGGACTGCAGTCTGGAATCCACCGTAGTCCACCCAATGAACGGCGCGGCCGCAGGCAGCGCTGTCGAGGATCGTCCGGCACTGCGGCTCGGGCTGCGCCTCGTGCGCGGTCTGACGGCGGCAGGCGCGGCGCGGGTGGTCGCCGCGCGTGCCGCCCGCGACGCCGCGACCGCCGGTGCGTGCACGCCGTTCGCAGACCTGCAGGATCTCGCCGAGGCGGCGGCGCTCAATCGTGGTGATCTCGAAGCGCTCGCCGCCGCCGGCGCCTGTGCAGCGCTCGCCGGCAACCGCCATCAGGCGTTCTGGCAGGTAGCGGGTACCGAGGTGGCGCTGCCACTTGCGCCGCCCGGCACGGACAGGACACTGCCCTTGCTGTTGCAGCCGACCGAAGGGGAGGGCGTGATCGCCGACTATCGCAGCCTCGGCCTCACGCTCGGGCGTCATCCGCTCGCGCTGCTGCGACCACATTGGCCGCCGGGGCGAGCGGGCATGCCGCCGATGGTGACGGCGGGGATGCTCGCCGGGTTGCCCGACGGTGCACGGGTGCGGGTGGCGGGGCTTGTGGTCACGCGCCAGAAGCCTGCCACCGCGAGCGGCGTCACCTTCGTCACGCTCGAGGACGATACCGGCAACATCAACCTCATCGTCTGGAAGCGCATCGGCGAGACCCAGCGTGCCGCACTGCTGCGTTCACGGTTGCTCGAAGTGGGCGGGCGCCTGCAGCGTGAGGGCGAGGTGACCCATGTCATCGCTGAGCGGCTCACCGACCGCTCGCGGTTGCTCGGTGCGCTACGGGTGCAGTCGCGAGATTTCCGCTGACACCCGCGTGCGCGGGTCGTCTGCTCATGGCGCCAAGCCCGATCGCCGTGCTAACCCCTGTCGCGCGGAATGTAGGGCGACAGCACGCCGGTTTGCAAAGAGGGTCAGCGAACCAGCGTGTTCATCTCGAAGATCGGCTGCAGCATGGCGAACACGATGAGCAGTACGAGGACGCCCATGGCGACGATCAGCAGGGGGCCGAGCAGTCCCACCAACGCGGTGAGCAAGCGGTCGAGTTCGCGCTCCTCGGCATCGGCGGCGCGTCCGAGCATCTCCTCGAGTCGTCCACTGCTCTCACCGCTCGAGATCAGATGCACCGTGAGCGGCGGGAACAGTCCGCTCGCCGCCAGCGAACGGCCGATCGGCGCGCCCTCGCGCACGCGTTCCGCAGCCGTCTCGATGGCCTCGCTCATCGGCAGGTTACCGACCGTGGCGCCAGCGATGCGCAGTCCCTCGAGTGCGGGCACGGCGCTGCCGGTGAGGATGCTGAAGGTACGGGTGAAGCGCGCCGCGCCGAGGCTGCGCAGCAGACGACCGAGCAACGGCAAGCGCAGCAACAGACCCTCGAAACGCCTGCGCGCCGCTTTCGCCCGCAACCAGCGCATGAAGGCGAAGCCGCCGAGCGTGGCCAGCAAGAGCAGTAGCAGCCCCCACTCGCGCAGGAATGCGCTCACCGCCAGCAGCGCGCGGGTGAGCCAGGGCAAGCTGTTACCGCCGGATTCGAACACTGCGACGACCTGCGGCACCACATAAGTGAGCAGGCCGGCGACCACCACCACGCACATCGCGGTGAGCACGATGGGATAGAGCAGTGCGCCGAGCACGCGTTGTTGCAGTTGATCACGGCGTTCGGTGTAGTCGGCCAAGCGCTCGAGCACGGTGTCGAGGCGGCCGGATTGCTCTCCCGCCCCGACCGTGGCGCGATAGATCTCCGGGAACACCCGTGGGAAGCTGCCGAGCGCCGTGGCGAGCGTATCGCCCTCCATGACCCGCGCGCGGACCCCGGTGAGGATCCGCTGCGTCACAGGCCGATCGGTCTGTTGGGCGACAGCCTGCAGGGCTTCCTCGAGCGGCAGCGCCGCCCGTACCAAGGTCGCCAACTGCCGCGTGATCAGTGCGAGGTCCCGTCCGCCGATGCGCGCCGGTGGCTCACGCAGTCCGCGTCGTAAGCGCTCGAGCGCTGAGCTGATGGGCGGCTCCATCGCGGGTTGTGTCGCAATCCCCCGCCGCTCACCGACCTCGAGCACCGAGACCGGCAGCCATTGGCGGTCGCGCAACAGCTGGCGTACCTGCCGCGGGCTGTCCGCCTCGAGCACACCGCGCTGCTCGCGGCCGGCAGGATCGAGCGCTTGGAACTCGAAGGCGGGCATCGTGCGTCAGTCCTCGCGCGTCACGCGCAGCACTTCCTCGAGCGTGGTCGTGCCACGGCGTACCTTCCCAAGGCCGTCATCACGGATGGACGGCGTGAGCCCGCGCGCATGCCGTTCGAGCTGCGCCTCCGATGCGCCGTCGTGGATCAGGGTACGCATCGCGTCGTCGACCGGCACGAGCTCGTAGATGCCGGTGCGGCCGCGGTAGCCCTTGCCGTCCGCGCCCGCGTGCCAGAGCGTCATCGGTGCAGCCTCCGGCTCGATACCGAGCTGCCGCCGCTCGAGTTCGCCGGCGGTGAAGGGTGCGCGCAGCGCGGGATCGAGGGTGCGCACCAGACGCTGTGCCACCACGCCGATGAGGCTCGAGGCGAGCAAGAACGGCTCGACGCCCATGTCGCGCAGTCGCGTGACGGCGCCGACCGCGGTGTTGGTGTGCAGCGTCGAGAGCACGAGGTGTCCGGTGAGCGAGGCTTGCACCGCGATCTGTGCGGTCTCGAGGTCGCGTATCTCCCCGACCATGACGATATCGGGATCTTGACGCAGGATGGCGCGCAACCCGCGTGCGAAGCTCATGTCCACGCGCGTATTAACCTGGGTCTGCCCGATGCCATCGATGTAGTACTCGATCGGATCCTCGACGGTCATGATGTTGCGCGTGGCGTCGTTGAGCCGGCCGAGCGCGGCGTAGAGCGTGGTGGTCTTGCCCGAGCCGGTCGGGCCGGTGACGAGCAGGATGCCGTTCGGTCGGTGGATCAGCGTGTCGATCAGTCGGGTCGAGGTCGCATCCATGCCGAGCCCGCTGAGATCGAGCCGGCCGGCCTGCTTGTCGAGCAGGCGCAGCACCACGCGTTCGCCGTGGCCCGCGGGGATGGTCGAGACGCGGACGTCGATCGCACGCCCGGCGACCCGCAGGCCGATGCGACCGTCCTGCGGCAGCCGCTTCTCGGCGATGTCGAGCTTCGACATGACCTTGATCCGCGAAACGACGGCGGCGGCGACCGCGCGCTTGGTCTGCAGCGCTTCGCGCATCACGCCATCGACCCGCATGCGCACCACGAGACGGTTCTCGAACGGTTCGATATGGATGTCCGAGGCGTTGTCGCGCACCGCCTGGGTCAGCAAGGCGTTGATGAGGCGGATGATCGGCGCGGCATCCTCGCTCTCGAGCAGGTCAGCCTGCTCGGGCAGGTCTTGGGCGAGGAAATCGAGATCGATGCGATCCTCTAGACCCCCTGCGGCGCTGCGCGCGTCGGCACCGGATTCATAGGCTTGCTGCAGCAGACGGTCGAAGGCATCGCTTGGGACCTGCTCGAGCCGCACGGTGGCGCCGAGGTGCCGCCGTGCTTCGGCGATGGCGGTCGCGCCCGCGCCCTCGCGCACGGCGAGTCGCGCGGTGTCGCCTTCCCAACCGGCGAGCAGCACGCCTTGGCGGCGTGCGAAAGCGAGCGGCAGTCGGGGCGACCCGGCTGGGGCGCCAGCCGTGGTCACGGCGGGGGCTCCGTTGGTATCTGCGTTGGTATCTGCGCTGGCGCGACGGCAGGGGACGGCTGCAGCAGCGGCGGCAACTCGGCGCGCGGCTCGCCCCGCAGCAGCGGCAGGATCTCGCGCTGCGGGCCGAGGCGTCGCTGTTCGTCGCGGATATAGTTGTATTTCTGATTGGTCTCGAGGGCGGCATCGAGCCCGTCGCGCAGGATGCGCGGCTGGATGAACACCATCAGGTTGGTCTTGTTCTTCTTGGCGCTGCGGGTGCGGAAGGCCTCGCCGATAAACGGGATGCGCCCGAGGAACGGTACCCGCTGCTCGCCGCCGGTCTGCGAGTCCTGAATCAGGCCACCCAGCACCACCGTGCCGCCGTCCTCGATCAGCACCCGCGTGCTGATGGTGCGCTTGTTGGTGATGAGGTCCACTGCGCCCGCACTCGAGGCGGCGATGCTCGAGCTCTCCTGCTCGATCTTGAGCATCACCGAGTCGCCCTCGTTGATCTGCGGTGTGACCTTGAGCAGCGTGCCGACTTCGCGACGCTGGATCGTCTGGAAGGGCGCGAGCGGTGTGCCGCCGCCGCCGGTGTTGGTGTATTGACCGGTGAGGAACGGGACTTCCTGCGCCACCTTGATCTCGGCCTCTTCGTTGTCCATCGTGACGATGGACGGGGTGGCGATGATGTTGGTGGTGGAATCCCCGCGCAGTGCGCGCACCACGGCCGCGAAGTTGACGCCGGTGTCCTGCAGGCGGCCGATGCCGATGGTGGTGCCGCGTGGCGCGCTCGTGAGCGTGGTCGGATCATTCGCCGCACGCGCGAGGTCGATGATGCTGGCGCCGCCCACCGGCTCGATGAAGCCGCCGACCACACTGCCACTTTGGGAGCCGTCGAACACCCAGTTGACGCCGAGCTCGGCTGCCTTGTCCGCCGAGACCTCGACGATGATCGCCTCGACGATCACCTGTGCGCGGCGGATGTCGAGGCGATCGACGATCGACATCAGGGAGTTCATCTGCTTGGCCGGTGCGGTGACGACGAGCGCGTTGGTGCCAGGGTCCGCCCAGATGGTGGTGCTGCGCTCGGCGCTGGCGCTGGCGCCAGCGGCGCCGGGCGCGCTGCCGCCCGTGGCGCCGATCTGTTCTTTGAGTTTGGCGGCGATCTTCTCGGCATCCGCGTAGCGCAGATAGCGCACGCGGGTGTCGCCGCCGCCGACCAACGGCGTATCGAGATAGGCGATCAGGGTGCGGGCGCGCAGCCGTTGGGTCTTGTCGCCGGCGAGCAGGATGCTATTCGAGCGCTCATCGGCCACCGCGCGCAGCGGCGCCATGCCGCCCTCGGCTTGTGTCTGCTGCGGGTTGAGCGCAGTCATGGTGCGCACCACTTCGTTCGCCGAGGCGTTCTGCATCGGCACCACCTCGACGTCCGCGTCGCTGTCCTGGTCGATGCGCCGGATGATGCGCAACATGCGGCTCACGTTGTTGGCGCGGTCGGCGAGTATCAGCATGTTCGAGGAGGGGTAGGCCGCAAGGTGGGCGTTCTGCGGCATCAGTGGCCGCAGGATCGCGACCAACTGCACTGCGCTGACATTGCGCACGCCCACCACTTGTGTGACAAGTTCGTCGGAGGTGGCGCTCAGGCGGTCGGGCAGGTCGTTGCCCGGCACGGTTCGCGCATTGGCATCCGGGATCACCTTGACGGTCTTGCCCGAGGGTACCGCCACGAAACCGTGCACCTGCAGCAGCGCGAGGAAAGCCTCGTAGAAGGCATCGGGCGTCATCGGTGTCGCAGACAACATCGTGACCTGCGCCCTGACGCGAGGGTCGACGATGATGCTCTTGCCGGTGGCGGCAGCGACCGCCTCGATCACCTGGGTGATGTCGGCGTCTTTGAAGTTCGGCGTGATACGCGGGCCGGAGACTCCTTGCGCCGTCGCCGGGCCCGCAGCGGCAAGCCCGAGCACGACCGTCAAGACCCATGCGTTCAGGGTCGTGCGCGTGCTGCAGAGGAAGGGCGAGGCCGAGGAGGGTGGCGACATGACTGACCTCAGGGAAGACCTGTGGACTATAGCCAAAAAACGTTTCACTTCGCGCCCGCCTGACCGAGACGCGCCAGGTCGATCGACAGGTTCTCCATCCGCCCGTCGCGCTCCACGGTCACGACGGAGCTCGGCGCTCCAGCCAGCATCCGCAGGAACTGGGCCGCGGTCGCCTGGTCGGTGAGGGGTGAGTCGTTGACCGCCACCACCAGATCGCCGGGCCGCAAGCCGCTGCGGGTGAAGAGCGCCGCTTGCTCGCCGGGATAGACGCGCACCCCGGCCACTTGGCCGTCGCGCAGTATGGCCTGCCAGCGGATGAAGCGAGCGGGATCCTCGGCGATGGAGGCCCCTGGCAGCGACGGCGACGATGACGCAGCCGGTGCGAGCGCGGGTCCGTTCGTCGCCCCGCCCGTCGCGGGCTGGGCGGGCATCGTGGAGCGGGGCAGGCTGAGGGCTTCGCGCTGGCCGCTACGCTCTAGGATCACCCGATCCGGATGGACTTCCGTGAGTCGGGCGCCGCCTGGGAGGGTCGCCCCGACCCCGTACAAGCGACCGGTGGCTGCGGTCTCGCCAATGATGGCCCGACCGGCACCGGGGTCCTCGCGGGCGAACACCCCCGCCAGCACGAGCGCGAGCGAGGAGGGTGGCACCGCGCCGTCCCCGGGACCTCCGGGGGACTCCCCGAACAGCCGGGCGGCCGCGATACGCCCGACGACGACGAGGCCGGTGTCCAAGGTTCCGCCGCCCGGGCCCGCGGCACCCGGGCCCGCGGTGCCCGGGCGGGCGACGACATGGCTGCCCAACGCGCCGGTGACGATCCAGGCGAGTTGCAGCCCGATCAAGAGCGCGAGCGCGAGGGTGGCGAGCCGCGGCAGATTCAGGCGCTCCATCATCCACCTATCATAAGCGACTGGCGGTCTCCATCGGTGTGACGCCGTTCGGATGACGGCTCCCTTGTTTTCGATCCCGGGCGCCCCTATAAAGAGCACATGTCTTCTGAAGGGTCTCGGCCCGACTTCGATGCGTCGGTGGCCGAGGCCACCCCGGAGGTCGCGCAACCACCGCTGTTCCAGGTCGTGCTCCTCAACGACGACTACACGCCCATGGAGTTCGTCGTGGATGTGCTCGAGCGGTTCTTCGGCATGGGTCGGCAGAAAGCCACGCAGGTGATGCTGGAAGTGCACATGCGAGGTAAGGGAGTATGCGGCGTGTTCACCTTCCAGATCGCCGAGACCAAGGTCGCACAAGTGATGGAATACTCGCGCAGCCACCAGCATCCGCTGTTGTGCATGCTCGAGGAAACCTGAGTACAGGAACGGATCGCAGGAGCTGCTAAGTGCTGTCTAACGAACTCGAAACTTGCATCAACAAGGCGTTCCATGAGGCGCGTGCCGGAAGGCATGAGTTCCTCACCGTGGAGCATCTGCTGCACGCCATCCTTCAGACCCCGAAGGTCCGCGAGGTGCTGCGCGCCTGCGGCGCAGAAGTCGATCGTCTCGCTGCCGAACTGCATGCGCACATCGAAGCGAGCACGCCGCGCCTGAAGGCGGGCGAGGACCGCGAGGTCCAGCCGACGCTCGGGTTCCAGCGCGTCCTGCAGCGTGCCGTGTTCCATGTGCAGTCGAGCGGTCGCAAGGAAGTCGGCGTCGTCAATGTCCTGATCGCCATCTTCAGCGAAAAGCAGAGCCACGCCGTCTTCCTGCTCGGGAAAGAGGGCGTCTCACGCCTCGAAGTCGTCAATTTCGTCGCGCACGGTGGCCCGAAGGACGGCGAAGAGAAGGCCGACAAGGCGGAGGCCGCAGCCCCTGGTGCCGATCCTCGCGAGGCCGACGGCGGTAGTGCGCTGGAGAAATACGCGACCAACCTCAATCAGCGCGCCGAAGCCGGCAAGATCGACCCATTGATCGGCCGCGATATGGAGGTCGAGCGCACCATCGAAATCCTCTGCCGTCGGCGCAAGAACAACCCGCTGTTCGTCGGCGAGGCCGGGGTCGGCAAGACCGCGATCGCCGAGGGGTTGGCGCGGCGCATCGTCGAGGGTCAGGTGCCGGAGGTGCTCGCGGGCGCGACGATCTGGTCGCTCGACATGGGCTCGCTGATCGCCGGCACCAAATACCGCGGCGATTTCGAGAAGCGACTGAAAGCCGTCATCGCTGAGCTCGGCAAGCAGCCCGGCTCCATCCTCTTCATCGACGAGATCCACACCGTGATCGGCGCCGGTGCCGCCTCGGGCGGTGTGATGGACGCTTCCAACCTCATCAAGCCCGTGCTCAGTAACGGCGAGCTGCGTTGCATCGGCTCGACCACTTATAGCGAGTATCGCGGCATCTTCGAGAAGGACCACGCGCTCGCGCGGCGGTTCCAGAAGATAGATGTCGTGGAGCCCTCGGTCCCCGAGACCATCGAGATCCTGAAGGGGCTACGCAGCCGCTTCGAAGAGCACCACCAGGTGACCTACACCGAGGAAGCCCTGAAGGTCGCTGCCGTACTCGCCGCGCGCCACATCAATGATCGTCACCTGCCGGACAAGGCGATCGACGTGATCGACGAGGCAGGCGCCCGTCTGCGCCTGCAGCCTGCCGCGAGCCGTGAGACCGTCGTCGATGTGCGGCACATCGAGGATGTCGTGGCGCGCATCGCCCGCATCCCGCCCAAGACCGTCTCGAGCAACGACAAAGAGACGCTGCGCAACCTCGAGCGCAACCTCAAGCTCGTGATCTTCGGTCAGGACAAGGCCGTCGAGACCTTGGCGGCGGCCATCAAGATGTCGCGGTCGGGTCTCGGTGATGAGCGCAAGCCGGTCGGCAATTTCCTCTTCGCCGGGCCGACGGGTGTGGGCAAGACCGAGGTCACGCGCCAGCTCGCCATCGCACTAGGCATCGAGTTCATCCGCTTCGACATGTCCGAATACATGGAGCGCCACACCGTGTCGCGCCTGATCGGCGCGCCGCCGGGCTATGTCGGCTTCGACCAGGGTGGCTTGCTCACCGAGGCGATCTCCAAGCACCCCCATGCGGTGCTGCTGCTCGATGAGATCGAGAAGGCCCATCCGGATGTCTTCAACCTGCTCTTGCAGGTCATGGACCACGGTACGCTCACCGACAACAACGGTCGCAAGGCCGATTTCCGCAAGGTCATCATCGTCATGACCACCAATGCTGGGGCCGCCGACATGGCGCGCTCCTCCATCGGGTTCACCCAGCAGGACAACGCCACCGACGGCATGGAAGCCATCAAGCGGCTGTTCTCGCCCGAGTTCCGCAACCGGCTCGACGCCGTGATCCAGTTCAACGGGCTCGACGAGTCCACGATCGAGCGCGTGGTCGAGAAATTGTTGGTGGAGTTCGAGGCGCAGTTGGAGGCCAAGCGCGTGGTGGTGCACATGGAAGACGCGGCGCGGAGCTGGGTCGCTCACAAGGGCTACGACCCAAAGATGGGTGCGCGCCCGATGGCGCGGGTCATCCAGGAGCACATCAAGCGGCCGCTCGCCGAAGAATTGCTGTTCGGGAAACTGGTGGACGGCGGTCAGGTGCGCATCAGCGTCAAGGCCGACGGCAGCGGGCTCGATCTCGAATGCAGCACCAACGAGGAGCCGGCGCTCGTCAGCTGAGGTCAGCGCCCGCGGTAGACGATGCGTGCCTTCGAGAGATCGTACGGGGTCATCTCGACGGTGACCGTGTCGCCGGTGAGGATGCGGATGTAGTTCTTGCGCATCTTTCCGGAGATATGCGCCGTGACCAAGTGCCCGTTCTTCAGCTTCACGCGAAAGGTGGTGTTCGGCAGGGTCTCGACGACTTCGCCGTCCATCTGGATCGCGTCTTCTTTCGACATCAGGTTTGCGGGCACCGGTTGACTTTAAGAAGCGCGGATTCTGCCGCAGCGCCCCTCGCTAATCAATCTCCGCTGCTTGCCCAACGAGGGGAGATGGTCGGGTTGCAGTGCTCTGCGAGCAACCCTTGGAACTCCGCCCGCGCGACCGGACGGGCGCCGAGCGAGGCCAGATGGCCCGTCTCCATCTGACAGTCCACCAGCGCGATCCCGGCGGTGAGGCAACGCCGGACCAACGCCGAGAGGGCGAACTTCGAGGCATCGGTCTCGAGGCTGAACATCGATTCGCCGAAGAAACAGGCACCCAATTGCACCCCGTAGAGCCCACCGACCAGTCGACCTTGCCGCCAGGTCTCCACGCTGTGCGCGAGCCCGCGCCGGTACATCTCTAGGTAGGCGGCCCGCATCTCAGCGGTGATCCAGGTGCCACCGCCCTCGCTGCGGCGGGGGGCTGCGCAGGCGCCGACCACGGCATCAAAATCGCTGTCGAGCCGCAGTTCGAATCCGCCGTGGCGCTCGCGTTTGGCGAGCGAGCGGGAGCGGCGGAATTCGCTTGGGAACAGCAGCATGCGCGGGTCGGGTGACCACCAAAGGATCGGCTGACCCTCGGAATACCACGGGAAAATGCCGCGTCGGTAGGCCGCTTCGAGGCGCTCCGGTGACAGGTCTCCCCCTGCGGCGATGAGGCCGGGCGGCTCCTCCTGCACCGACTCCAAGGGTGGGAACGCAGTGGGGTCACCCGCCGGATCCAGCCAAGTGAGCCGCGGACGGCGCGGTCTCACGGGGTGAGTTCCTGACGATAGGGTACGTGTTCACCGATGCCTGCCGCGTACTCGTCCACGCTGGCGCCCTCGGCACGCAGGTAGTCGGCGATGGCGCGACGGAACCGTGGATCGGCGATCCGATGCGCGGAATGCGTCAGGGTCGGCACGAAACCGCGGGCGACCTTGTGCTCGCCCTGCGTGCCGGGCTCGAAGCGCGCGATACCGTGCTCGATGCAGTGCTCGATGCCTTGGTGGTAACAGGTCTCGAAGTGCAGGCTGTGGAACTCGTCCGCTGCGCCCCAGTAGCGGCCGTAGAGCGTATCGCCGCCGACGAAGAACACCGCGACCGCGACGATCGCGCCTCGGCGTTCGGCGAACTTGAAGAGCAGCGAGTCCCCGAGCGAGCGAGCGAGGACACGGAAGCACTCGAGGCCGAGGTAGGGCTCCTGGCCGCGGCGCAGAAAGGTGCCGCGGTGCAATTGCCACGCGGCGAGCACCTCGGCGGGTGCGGCGTCACGGCCGTATACCGTGCGGAAGGTGATGCCTTCCTCGGCGACCCGGCGCCGCTCACGGCGTGCTTTCTTGCGTTTTTCGGCGGTGAAGCCGGCGAGGAAGTCCTCGAAGTGCGCGTAGCCCCGGTTATGCCAGTGGAACTGGCAGTCACGGCGCATCAGCCATCCGTCATCGCCGGTCGCACCGGCAGCGGCGATCACCTGACGATCGGTCTCCGCGGGGAACAGCACATGGGTCGAGGAGAGACCGCGATCGTCGGCGGCCGCTGCGAGCGCCGACAACAGCGCGGACGCCACGGCCGGATGATCGAGATCCGCGCGCACCAGCAGCCTCGGCCCGGTCGCGGGCGTGAACGGCGCGGCAACCACCAGCTTCGGGTAGTACTGCAGCCCGTGGCGGGCATAGGCTTGCGCCCACGCGAAATCGAAGACGTACTCGCCGTAGGAATGCGGCTTCAACCAACCGGGTGCGGCGGCTGCCAGCCCTTGGTCGTCGCTGAGCGTGACGATGAACGGCTGCCAACCGCTGCGTCCGCCGATGCTGCCGCCTTCGGCGAGCGCGGCCAGGAAGGCGTGGCGCAGGAACGGGTATCGCGGGTCGCCGAGCGCATCCCATCCGTCCGCCGGGATGTCCTCGACCCGCTCGAGGAGTCCGGTGCGCATCAAGCTTTGTCGAACCGCTCGAGGTAGCGATCGGCGTCGAGCGCCGCCATGCAGCCCGAGCCCGCGGAGGTGATGGCTTGGCGGTAGACATGATCGGCGACATCGCCGGCTGCGAATACGCCGTCGACGCTCGTCGCGGTCGCATCACCGCCGGTGCCGCTGTGGACCTTGATGTAGCCCCCTTGCATGTCGAGCTGTCCGTCGAATATCGCGGTGTTGGGCGTGTGGCCGATGGCGATGAAGACGCCGGTGAGTGCGAGGTCCTGGGGCGTGGCATCCGGGTCGGGCTGGCCGCTGCTGCCCACGGTCGGGCGCACCCGCAAGCCGGTGACACCCGCCTCGTCGCCGATCACCGCGTCGATGGCGTGGTTCCAGAGCAGTCGCACCTTGCCGGCACGCTCACGCTCGAACAGGCGGTCTTGCATGATCTTCTCGGCTTTCAAATGGTCGCGACGATGCACCAGCGTGACGCGCGCGGCGATGTTCGAGAGATAGAGCGCTTCCTCGACGGCGGTGTTACCGCCGCCGACCACCGCGACTTCTTGGCCACGGAAAAAGAAGCCGTCGCAGGTCGCACACGCGGAGACGCCGCGGCCCTTGAACGCTTCTTCCGACTCGAGACCGAGATAGCGCGCCGAGGCACCTGTGGCGATGATCAGCGCGTCGCAGGTGTACTCGCCGAGATCCCCGATCAGCCGGAACGGGCGTTCGCCGAGCACAGTGGTGTGGATGTGGTCGCTCACGAATTCGGTGCCGAAACGCAGCGCGTGCGCCTTCATCCGATCCATCAGCGCGGGGCCCAGCAGGCCATGGGGATCGCCCGGCCAGTTGTCGACCTCGGTGGTGGTCATGAGTTGGCCGCCCTCCTGCATCCCGGCGATCAGCATCGGGGCGCGGTTGGCGCGGGCGGCATAGACGGCGGCTGCGTAACCGGCGGGGCCTGAGCCCAGGATGATGAGCGGACGATGGAGGGTCTTCATACAGGAATGGTAGGGCGTGGCGCGCGCGAAAGCCACGCTGACGACACGCTCTCACACTGCGGTCGGCCTGTCCCGGAGCGACCGTTTACTCTAGAATCCCCCGGCGAGCAAGATGCCGCACACGAGGGCCTGTCTTGGCCGAATCCGCCGCGAAGAACGAAGCACCTGCCCCCTTGTCCGAAGCCCTGAAGCGCGGTCTGCGCGAGGGCGGTGTGATCCTGTTAGGCGTGCTGGCGGTCATGTTGTTCGCGGCGCTATCGACCTGGAGCTCAGCCGACCCGGGCTTCACCTACACCGGCGCAGTGGAGCCTCTCGCCGTCGGGGGCGATGTCGATCCGGTACATAACCTGATCGGACGCCAAGGCGCGTGGCTCGCCGACACACTCTTCTTCCTGTTCGGCCGACCCGCTTTCCTTTTCCCGCTGATGCTGGGGGCCGCCTGTCTCTGGTTGCACCGGCGGCGTGGCGTCGACACACCGTCCTCGCGCATCGGTACCTTGCTACGGGTCGGCGGCTTCGTGGTGATGCTCGCGTCGGGTTGTGCACTCACCTCGTTGCACTGGGGCGCAGGGTCGCTGCGTCAAGGTGCGGGTGGCGTGCTCGGCAGCGTGGTCGGCGACTGGATGCGCGGCAACTTCAACTTCGTCGGCGGGACGCTGCTGCTGCTCGCCGTCGGGATGGTCGGTGTGACGCTTGCTTTCGGGGTCTCTTGGCTCGGTGTCATCGACCGTCTGGGCGGTGGCCTCTGGGGCGGCATCGACTGGCTGCGCGCACGCCGGCTCAAGGCGCAGGACGTCGCCGAAGGCGAGGTGCGTCGCGCCGTCCGCAAGGGCAACGCCGAGATCGAGGCGCGCCGTACCGCCTCGCGCGCGAAGCCGCGCATCGAGCCCCCCGCGCCGCAGGCGGAGCAGAGCGAGCGCATCGAGAAAGAGCGGCAGGTGCCATTGTTCCACGCCAAGGCGGGCGAGCTGCCCCCCCTGCAACTGCTCGACGACCCGCAGGTGCGCGAAGCCTCCTATTCGCCCGAGGCGCTCGAGGCCATGTCGCGTCTCGTCGAACTCAAACTCAAAGATTTCGGCGTCGAGGTCGAGGTGGTGGCCGTGCTGCCGGGCCCCGTGATCACACGCTTTGAGCTGCGTCCGGCACCGGGCGTCAAGGCGAGCCAGATCAGCAGCCTCTCCAAGGACCTCGCCCGGGCGCTCTCGGCCGTCAGCGTGCGCGTGGTCGAGGTGATCCCCGGCAAGTCGGTCATGGGTCTCGAGATACCGAACGAGAAACGGGAGCTCGTCACCTTCGGCGAGATCGTCAGATCCAAAGCCTACGACGAGGTCAACTCGCCGCTCGCCATCGCGCTCGGCAAGGACATCGGTGGCGCACCGGTGGTCGCCGACCTGCAGCGCATGCCGCACCTGCTGGTCGCGGGCACCACCGGCTCGGGCAAGTCGGTGGCAGTCAACGCGATGATCCTCTCGATCCTCTACAAGAGCACGGCCGAGGATGTCCGGTTGATCATGATCGATCCGAAGATGCTGGAGCTCTCGGTCTACGAGGGTATCCCGCACCTGCTCGCGCCGGTCGTGACCGACATGAAGAACGCCGCCAATTCGCTGCGTTGGTGCGTGGCCGAGATGGAGCGTCGCTATCAGTTGATGGCGGCGCTTGGCGTGCGCAACATCGCGGGCTTCAACCGCAAGGTGCGCGACGCCATCGCCGACAAAAAACCGATCAAGAACCCGGTGCTGCTGCAGCATGCGGCCAACGACCCGAGCATCGACCAGTCGCAGATTCCCGATCTTGAGCCGCTGCCGTTCATCGTCGTCATCATCGATGAGCTCGCCGACATGATGATGGTCGTCGGCAAGCAGGTCGAGGAGCTGATCGCGCGTCTCGCGCAGAAAGCCCGCGCCTCCGGCATCCACCTCATCCTCGCCACGCAGCGTCCCTCGGTGGATGTCATCACCGGCCTCATCAAGGCCAATATCCCTTGCCGCATCGCCTTCCAGGTGTCGGCCAAGGTCGATTCGCGCACCATCCTCGACCAGAGCGGCGCTGAATCCTTGCTCGGCCACGGCGACATGCTCTATCTGCCGGCGGGCACCTCTCTGCCCACCCGCGTCCATGGCGCGTTCGTCGCCGACCACGAAGTGCACAAGGTGGTCGAGGCGCTGCGCAAGACCGGCGCGCCGAACTACATCGACGAAGTGCTCTCCGGTCCCCGCGGCCCGGTGCCCGGTCTTTCCCCCGCGGACGGCGAGGGTGGTAGCGGGGGCGGTGACCCCGAGCAGGACGTGCTCTACGACGAAGCCGTCAAGATCGTCATCACCGAGCGCAAGCCCTCGATCTCCTATGTGCAGCGGCGGCTCAAAATCGGCTACAACCGGGCGGCGCGCCTCATCGAAGCGATGGAGACGGCGGGCCTCGTCGGACCGCTGCAGGCGAACGGCGGACGCGAGATCCTGGTGCCCGCCCCGGCGGGCGAGTGAGCGCTCTTCGGTCGATGCGTCGCAGGGCCTTCCGGCCGCTGTGGGGCGCCGTGTTCGCCGCGGCGGTCCTCTTCGCAGGCGGTCCGTCGGTCGCTTTTTCGCAGGGCGGCGCGACGGTCGCCACGGCGCTCGACCAATACCTTGAGGGTTTGGTGAGTTGGCGTGCCGAGTTCACCCAGTCGACCACGGATGCCCGTGGCCGCACCCGCCCGGTACAGGAAGGTCTGCTCGTCGTGCAGCGACCGGGGCGTTTCCGTTGGCAGATCCGCAGCACCGGGACGCCGGCGTCACAAGCAGCGCAGGTGATGGTCGCGGACGGTAAAAATCTTTGGTTCTACGATCGCGACCTCGACCAGGTGACCGTCAAACCCAGCGGTGGCGCACTCACCGCGACCCCAGCGATGCTGCTCGCGGGCACCGTGCCGCTGCGCGAGCGCTTCGATGTCGCGGCGACCGGTCGGCGCGGGGGGCTCGAGTGGGTGAAGGTCGTGCCGCGAGGCCTCGATGCCGAGTTCCGTGAGGCTCGCTTCGGTTTCGCGGGGCTCGAGCTTCGGCGCCTTGAGCTCGACGACAAGCTCGGCCAACAGGTCGTGCTGTCGTTCCGGGGTGGTGTGCGCAATCCTGCGTTGCCACCGTCGACGCTGAGGTTCGAACCGCCCGCCGGTGCCGATCTGATCGGCAAGCCGGCGTCCTGATGCACGGAGCCTTCCGGATGCGCGCACTGCATTGGCGGGGGTTCTGGCTGTCGGGCGGTGCCGCGCTGGTGCTGCTCGTCACCTTCTTGTGTCTTCGGCCGTCGACGGGGGGCGAACAGTTGTTCCCGAACGCTGACAAATGGGCGCATTTTTTGGCGTTCTTTGCGCTTGCCGGCATGCAGCTCGCGCTGGTCGAGCGTCGGTACTACGCATCGGTCTGTCTGGGGCTGCTCGCCTTCGGGGGCGCCATCGAGATCGCGCAGTACCTGCTGCCGTATGGCCGCTCCGCCGAGTGGTTGGATCTGGCCGCGGATGGCCTTGGCATCTTGGCGGGATCGCTCCTGTCGCTGTCGATCCGCGAGTCCTGGTTGCAGCGCATCGAGCGCTGGGTCGGCGCGGGTGGCTGAACAGACCGTCATGGGACTGGGTGGTTCGGCGGAGCCTCCGCGCAGCGCGGCGCCCCTCGCGGCGGAACGCCCGCTCACCGAGCGTCCGCTCGCGGACAGGATGCGGCCGCGCAGCATCGCCGACATCGTCGGTCAACCGCAGCTGTTGGGGTCCGGCAAACCGCTGCGCGTCGCGCTCGAGACCGGCCGCCTGCACTCGATGGTGCTGTGGGGTCCGCCGGGGTCGGGAAAGACCACCCTCGCACGCCTTGTGGCGCAAGGTTCGGACGCGCAGTTCATCGCGTTGTCTGCGGTCATGGCGGGCATCAAGGACGTACGCGCCGCGGTCGAAAAGGCGCAGGCCGAACGCACCGCCACCGGCCGGCGAACGGTACTGTTCCTCGACGAGGTGCATCGCTTCAACAAAACCCAGCAGGACACCTTCCTGCCGTACATCGAGGACGGCACGCTGGTGTTCATCGGTGCGACCACCGAGAACCCGTCCTTCGAGGTGGTGAGCGCATTGCTGTCGCGGGCGCGGGTGTATGTGCTGCGCGCACTGCAGCCCGCCGACGCCGCCGAGATCATGCGTCGCGCGCTCGCCGACCCTGAGCGAGGCTTGGGTGGGCGCGGGCCGGGCGGGGCGGATGTCGAGGTCGACGAACCTGCGCTCGACTTACTCGCCCGCGCCGCCGATGGCGACGGTCGTCGTGCGCTCAACATGCTCGAGATCGCAGTCGACCTTGCGGTCGAAGGACGCATCGGCGTGGCGCAGGCCGCCGAGGTCGCGGGCGGCACGCGTCGCCGCTTCGACAAAGGCGGTGAGCAGTTCTACGACCAGATGTCGGCGCTGCACAAAAGCGTGCGCGGCACCGACCCGGATGCCGCGCTCTACTGGTTCTGCCGTATGGTCGATGGCGGCTGCGACCCCGGCTATCTCGCGCGGCGCATCGTGCGCATGGCGGTGGAGGACATCGGTCTTGCCGACCCGCGCGGATTACAGCTCGCCATCGACGCTTGGACCGCCTACGACCGCCTCGGCAGCCCGGAGGGCGAACTCGCGCTCGCCAACGCCGTTGTTTATCTCACCTGTGCGCCGAAGAGCAACGCCGTCTACACCGCGTTCAAGGAAGCGAACGCGGATGTGCAGGAGTTCGGCACGCTCGAGGTGCCGATGCCGCTGCGCAATGCACCCACCTCGCTCATGAAGGATTTGGGCTACGGTAAAGGGTATCGCTATGCCCACGACGAGCCGGATGCGTATGCCGCGGGCGAGCGGTATCTGCCCGAGGGGCTGCCCGATCGGCGCTACTACCGGCCTGCGCCGCGCGGTCTCGAACAGCGCATCGCCGAGGCGCTGGCGCGGCTGCGCGAAGCCAAGGGCCCATCAGGCGGCGGCCGCGACGGCAGCAGCGGCCAAGGTAGCAGCGGCGGGGGCGAGCGATGAGCCCCTGGCTCGCGGTGGCGCTCGGTAGCGCGCTCGGTGGCGTGGGACGCTATGGCCTAGCTCGTCAATGGCCGTGGGTGCCGGGTGGCTGGCCGACGGCTACAATGGCGGTCAACCTGCTCGGCAGTTTCGCCATCGGCCTGCTGTCGGTGGGGCTGGCGGCGCGGGCGGGCGGCGCCGAGACGGCGCGGCTCTTCTGGATGACCGGCGTGCTCGGCGGCTTCACCACCTATTCGGCGTTCGCGCTCGAGACGGTGACGCTGGCGGGCGCGGGCGAGGCGATGCGTGCTGCGGCGTATGTCGCCGTGACGGTACTGGTCTGTCTCGTCGCGGCTTTTGCCGGTCGTGCGCTCGGGATGATGCTCGCCGGCGACTGACAGGCCGCTGGCAAGAGAACGGAGAACGAAGTGCTCGATTCCAAACAACTGCGCACCGAGACCGAAGCCGTCGCGCGCAACCTCGCGCGGCGCGGTTTTGTGCTCGATCTCGAGGCGTTCCGTGCCCTCGATGAGCGTCGTAAAGCCGTACAGATCGAGGCCGACCGGCTGCGCGCCGAGCGCAACGCCAACGCCAAGGCCGTCGGTATGGCCAAAGGCAAGGGCGAGGACGCGAGTGCGATGCTCGCGCGCGGCGAACAGCTCACCGGCGAACTCACTGCGGCTGAAGTAGCGCTCGCTGCCGTGCAAACCGAGTCCGACGCTTGGCTGATGGGTCTGCCGAACCTGCTGCATGACTCGGTCCCCGAGGGTCGCGACGAGACCGCAAATGTTGAGGTGCGCCGCCACGGCACGCCGCGGCTGTTCGATTTCACGCCGCTCGACCATGTGGATCTCGGCGTGAAGTTGGGCGGGCTCGACTTCGAGGCCGCGGCACGCATCTCCGGTGCGCGCTTCGTTGTGCTGCGCGGTGGCATCGCCCGTCTGCATCGGGCGCTCGCGCAGTTCATGCTCGACCTGCACACCGGTGAGCATGGCTACCAAGAGATCTACGCGCCGTATCTCGTCTCGCCCGAGGCGCTCGTCGGTACGGGCCAGCTGCCGAAGTTCGCGCAGGATCTCTTCGCAGTACAGGGTGAGCGGCCGTTCTATCTGATCCCCACCGCCGAAGTGCCGGTGACGAATCTTGTCCGCGAGCAGATCATCGCGCCCGAAGCGCTGCCGATGCGCTATGTCGCGCACACCCCGTGTTTCCGCTCCGAGGCGGGCGCCGCGGGCAAGGACACCCGTGGACTCATCCGTCAGCACCAGTTCGACAAAGTCGAGCTCGTGCACATCGTGCGACCCGAGGACTCCTACGCCGCGTTGGAGACGCTCACCTCGCATGCCGAAGAGGTGCTGCAGCGCCTCGGTCTGCCGTACCGTGTGCTCGCGCTCTGCGCCGGCGACATCGGTTTCAGCAGCACCAAGACCTACGATCTCGAGGTCTGGCTGCCGGGGCAGGGCGAGTACCGCGAGATCTCCTCCTGCAGCAACTGCGAGGCCTTCCAGGCGCGCCGCATGCAGGCCCGCTGGCGCAACCCCGCCACCGGCAAGCCCGAGCCGCTGCACACCCTGAACGGCTCCGGCGTCGCCGTGGGACGCGCGATGGTGGCCGTGCTCGAGAACTACCAGAACGCCGACGGCAGCGTGACCGTTCCCGACGCGCTGCGGCCCTACATGGGCGGCCTCGAGGTGCTGCGGCCCTGAATTGACTTACGGAGAGGTGGCAGAGCGGTTTAATGCATCGGTCTTGAAAACCGACGGCCCTTCACGGGGCCCGTGAGTTCGAATCTCACCCTCTCCGCCATCCCGATGAGGACCGAAGCGCCCGTGTCTGTTGAAACCACATGCCGTGCGGCATAATACATAACTTGTTATGTAATTGAAGAGAGGTGCCTGATGGA